>CALJLA010000014.1 GCA_937983055.1 uncultured Pseudomonadota bacterium | reverse complement strand
GCTCATCATCGACAGCCCCCAACCGAAGAACGGCACGAACAGCAGTTCGCGCTTGAGCACCCACACCTGCGGCGGGAAGAGCACCTGGTAGGCAAGCGTTTCCCAGGCCGACTGGTGCTTGGAAATGATGATCGCGGGCGTGCGCGGCAGATGCTCGGCGCCGATCACCCGGTAGTTCACGCCGCAAACGCTGCGCGCGAGCGCGATGATGAGATGCGACCAGGTGGTGATGATGCGGTAGCGGGTCAACGGCCTGAACGGAAAGGTCAGCAGCGAGACGATCGAAAAGACGACGGTCAGGGAAAATCGGATCACCTCGAACAGCAGGGAACGCAGCAGCGCGCTCGCCATCGCTCAGGTGACGATGTGCCGCACCGCGTCGGCGAGGTCGTTGAAGATGCGCGTCTGCGCAGGCAGGTCGCCGACGGCGTGGGTCCTGGTGCCCTTGCCGGTCAGCACCAGCATGGGCTGTGCCCCGGCCGTCTGCGCCGCCTGAAGGTCGCGCAGAGAGTCGCCGACCGCAGGCACGCCAGCCAGATCGACATTGAAGCGCTGGGCGATGTCGATGAACATGCCGGCCTTTGGCTTGCGGCACTCGCAGTTGGACTCGGCGGCATGCGGGCAGTAGAACAGCGCGTCGATCCGGCCGCCGACCTGCGCGAGCGCGCGATACATCTTGTCGTTGATCGCATTCAGCGCGCCCATGTCGAACAGGCCGCGCCCGATCCCCGACTGGTTGGACGCCACCACCACCCGGAAGCCGGCGTGGTTGAGCCGCGCGATCGCCTCCAGGCTGCCCGGAATCGGCTTCCACTCCTCCGGGCTCTTGATGAACTGGTCGCTGTCCTGGTTGATGACCCCGTCGCGATCGAGAATGACGAGCTTCATCGGCGGCTTCGATGCAATGTGAATACGACCTGAATCATGGGCGGATTCTACCGCTCACGGTCTGCGAATCACCATAGGTCAGTGCGACATCGCGGATGAACGCTCTGCAAAAGTGAGGAAAAGGGCGGGAGCGAATCGAACACCAACATCACCAAACACCAGGAAAAGCTGTTCCTGGCTTTTCCCGGTGTCTTTCGTGTCCCTGGTGCTCCTGGGGGTTCGCATCCTCTTGCCGTTCGAGACAAGGCCGTGAGGGCGGGCTAGGCCGCCAGCTTGGAGATGTCGGCCACCTTGTTCATGAGCTGCTCGAGCTGGGCGAGCAACGCCAGCCGGTTGTCGCGGGTGAGCGGTTCGTCGGTCATCACCATCACCTCGTCGAAGAAGGTGTCGACCTCGCCGCGTACGCCCGCCAGCAGCCTGAGCGCGTCGCTGTAGCCTTCGGCCTCGACCAGGGAATCGACCTTGGGCAGCAACGCGCTTACGGCGGCATACAGGCTCTTCTCCGCCGGTTCCTGCAGCAGCGCGGGCTCCGGGGCCCGGGCGGCGGCATCGGTCTTTTTCAGGATATTGCGGATGCGCTTGTTGGCGCTCGCAAGGCTTTCCGATTCCGGCAGGCGGCGGAAGCTGCGCACTGCGTCCAGCCGCGGCAGCACCCGGTCGATGCGGGTCGGGTTTTGGCTGACCACGGCTTCGATCTCGTCGGGCGCGTAGCCGCGCTCGCGCAGATAGCCGCGCAGGCGCTCCAGCATGAACAAGTGCAGGTCCACCGCCACGCTCTCGCTGAGACCTTCCTGCGGATACAGGCTGCGGGCGAGCTGCAGCAGCTGCATCAGGTCGAGCGGCAGCTGCGCCTCGGCCAGCATGCGCAGCACGCCCAGCGCCTGGCGGCGCAGCGCGAACGGGTCCTTGTCGCCGGTGGGGGCCAGGCCGATGCCGAAGATGCCGGTGAGCGTGTCGAGCTTGTCCGCCAGCGCCACGGCGGCGGCAAGATTGCCCTCCGGCAGGCTGTCGTTGGCGAAGCGCGGCCGGTAATGCTGCTCGATGGCGTCGGCGACCGCCGCCGGCTCGCCGTCGTTCAGCGCGTAGTAGCGCCCCATGATGCCTTGCAGCTCGGGAAATTCGCCGACCATGCCAGTGACCAGGTCGGCTTTGCACAGCAGGGCGGCGCGCTCGGTCAGGGCGATGTCGCTTTTCAGCCGCTCGGCGATGCTGCCGGCGAGCTTGGCGATGCGCCGCACGCGCGCGAGCTGGCTGCCGAGCTTGTTGTGGAAGACGATGTCCCCCAGCTTCGGCAGCCGCGATTCCAGTGGCTGTCGGCGATCGGTGTCGAAGAAAAAGCGCGCATCCGCCAGCCGCGGCCTGACCACCCGCTGGTTGCCGGCGACGATGTTCGACGCATCTTCGACCGCCATGTTGCTCACCAGCAGGAAGCGATTGCTGAGCCGGCCCCGGTCGTCGAACAGGGGGAAGTACTTCTGGTTGGTGCGCATGGTGAGAATCAGGCATTCCTGCGGCACCGACAGGAACTCAGGCTCGAAGCTGGCGACGTACACGACCGGCCATTCCACCAGCGCGGTGACCTCGTCGAGCAGGGCGTCGTCCGCATCCAGGCGGCAGCCCAGTTCGGCGGCTTTTTCCCGAAGCTGGGTTTCGATGTTCGCGCGACGGGCGTCGAAGTCGGCGACGACCCTGCCTTGATCGCGCAGCCGCGCTTCGTATTCATCGGCATGCGCCAGATCGACATCGGCCTGGCCGAGAAACCGGTGGCCATGGGTGCGCCGTCCGGCTTCGAGCCCGAGCTCCGACACCGTGACGACGTTGCCGCCGTGCAACGCTACCAAGCCATGCGCCGGGCGCACGAACTTCACGCTGGTCAGCCCGTCTGCAAGCTGGTAGCTCATCACCTTCGGGATCGGCAGCCGATCGATGGCTTCTTCGAGCGCCGCCTGCAGGCCGGCGGCAAGCGCCTGGCCGGCGGCGACGCGCGAGAGGTAGAGCATGTCGATCTTGCCGTCCGACACGGCGCGGACATCCTGCGCCGCCGTGGCATCCAGCCCGAGCGCGGCGAGCTTCTTGAGCAGGGCGGCGGTGGGCTTGCCGTCGGCATCGAGGCCCACCTTGGCCGGCACCAGCTTTTCCTCGAAGGACTTGTCGGGCGAGCGCTCGCGCACCCGGCTGATGCGGGCGGCGAGCCGCCGCGGCGTGGCGTAGAGGGCGAGCGTGCTGCCCTCGTCGAGAAATTCGCGCCGCGCGAGCCCGTCGCGCAGCGATTCGGCGAACGCTTCGCCAAGCCGCCGCAACGCTTTCGGCGGCAGTTCCTCGGTGAACAGCTCGACCAGCAGGGTTTCGCTCATCGCGCGTCTCCGCCGGCGCGCAGCGCCATCACCTCATCCAGCTCGTCGGCGGCGGCGAAGGCCTTCACCGCCGCATCGTCGGCGCGCTCGAAGCCGCGCGCCCTGCGCGACGCGTAGTAGGCTTGCGCCGCGAGGCGCGCCAGCGTGCGCACCCGGCCGATGTAGGCGGCGCGCTCGGTGACTGAAATGGCGCCGCGGGCATCGAGCAGGTTGAAGGTATGCGAGCACTTCATGACCATTTCGTAGCCGGGCAGCGCCAGCTTTGCCTCGAACAGTCGCTTGGCTTCGGCCTCGAACTGCACGAAATGCTGGAACAGCATCTCGCTGTTGGCCTGCTCGAAGTTGTAGGTGGACTGCTCGACCTCGTTCTGGTGATAGACGTCGCCATAGCGGATGCCCGGCGCCCAGGCCAGCTCGTACACGCTTTCCACACCCTGCAGATACATCGCCAGGCGTTCCAGCCCGTAGGTGATCTCGCCCATGATCGGCTTGCAGGCAATGCCGCCGACTTCCTGGAAATAGGTGAACTGGGTGACTTCCATGCCGTTCAGCCAGACTTCCCAGCCCAGGCCCCAGGCGCCGAGCGTGGGCGATTCCCAGTCGTCCTCGACGAAGCGGATGTCATGCTGCGTGGGGTCGATGCCGATCGCCCGGAGCGAGCCGAGGTATCGATCGAGGATGTCGTTGGGCGAAGGCTTGAGCACCACCTGGTACTGGTAGTAGTGCTGCAGGCGATTCGGATTCTCGCCGTAGCGGCCGTCCTTCGGCCGGCGCGACGGCTGCACATAGGCCGCGCGCCACGGCTCGGGGCCGAGCGCGCGCAGAAACGTTGCGGTATGAAAGGTGCCCGCCCCGACTTCCATGTCGTAGGGCTGAAGGATGGCGCAGCCCTGATCGCCCCAATACTTCTGGAGCGCGAGGATGATGTCCTGGAACGTCTGCATCGGAGAAAAATGCCGGGAAATCAGGGCATAGGCGCCCCGAACGAAGCCGGCATTCTACCGGGTTTCGCCGCGCTTCCTCCATCCTCGGGGCGGTTGATCGTCGGGACAGGCGCACACCCCGCGCGAGGAGGACGCAACACCCAAAGTCGACCGGAACGCGCCCGTCTCCGCGCCGGCGCAGCGCCGAAAGCGGTCTTACCGGGCTTTCTCGCGCGCAGCTTTCAGTTCCGCGATCTCGCCCTGAAGCTGGTCGATCTGCATCTGCAGCGCGTCGATCATGCGGTTGACGCGCGTGACGTTGAAGTAGGTCGGGCTGTCGACCGGGGCCGAAAAGTCATTGCCGTAGCCAAGCCAGGAAGCATCGTAGACACGAACATTATCGAAGCCGAGCGCTTCCAGCACCGCGGCGGTCTGGGAGGCGCGCCACCCGCTCTGGCAGTAGACGATGGTTTCCTTTTGCGGATCGAGCCCGGCGTACAGTTGCGCGAGCGCGTCGCGCGATTTGAGAGCCATGCCCGCCTTGTCGCTGACGATGCGCCGCGCCAGTTTGCGCGGCGTGTCCGGATCGACCCAGTTTTGCTCGTAGGGCAGATTGACGGCGCCCGGCACATGGCCCCCGCGCAACGCGCGGATGTCTTCGCCCCGGAATTCCTTCTCGGTGCGGGCATCGACGATCTGCACGCCCGGATCGTTCAGTCGGGACACGATGTCCCGGGTCGAGGCGAGACGGCTGTGGTTCGGGTTTGCATTGACGGTCACGGATGGCAGGACCACCTTGTTGGTGGCGAGCTGCCGGCCATCGGCCTTCCAGTCGTCGATGCCGCCGTGATACACGTAGACGCGCTCGCTGCCCAGCCAGCGCAGGGTGATGTATGCGAAATACGCGCCCGGATTGCCTTTCGGCCCATAGACGACGATCTCGCGCGACAGATCGATGCCCGCGCCGCCGAGAATGCGTTCGATCTTCGCGACCGGCAGATAGTCCTCGGTATTCGGGTCGCGCAGCGCGCTGCCGACGTCATCGACATTGACGGCCCCCGGGATATGTCCACGCAGATAGTCGTTCTCGTTGCGCACGTCCCAGATGATTGCGCCCCGGGAGAGAGCGCCGGCGACGAACTCGGTGTCGACGATGATGTCGCGTGCCTGGGCGGCGGCGGCAAACGCGCCGGTCAGCAAGACCGACAGCACGGCGGTCAACATCCCGCCTGCGAACTGGGTTACTCGGCTCATGAAGGTTCTCCAGCAAGGAATTGTCCGGACCGTTGCCGGCCCGAACGGAATCGGAACTCGCACTCTAGCGAAGGTGCCCGGGAACAAGGTCTGATCCCGATCAAGATTGCGTGCCGCGGCGAAAGCCGAGCGCCACGACCAGCATGCCCGCCGCCATTACCAGCAGCCCGTAGTTCCCCCAGTGGACGAAGGGTGTCGCGCCGGTGTGGCCGCGAACCTCGCCGAGCAGCAGCGCCACCTCGAACTCCGGCGCCTGTGCCTGGACGCGTCCGCGCTCGTCGATGATGGCCGTGACCCCGGTATTGGTTGCCCGGAGCATCATGCGGGCGGTTTCCAGCGAACGCATCTGCGCGATCTGCAGGTGCTGCCGCGAGGCCCATGATCGGCCCCACCAGGCATCGTTGGTGAAATTGGCGAGCACGGTGGCTTCCGGCAGCTGACGGATGATTTCTTCGCCGAACACATCCTCGTAGCAGATGTTTATCGCGACGCGCTGGCCGGCCACCTCGAGCGGGCGCTGCTGCGCGTCGCCTCGCGAGAAATCCGACATCGGGATGTCGAGCAGGTTCATGAACCAGCCGAACAGCGTGCGCAGCGGAAAGTAGTCGCCAAAGGGCACCAGGTGGACCTTGCGGTAGGTCTGCGACGGCGAAGTGCCCAGGCTGATCACGCTGTTGTAGTAGCGGCCGGGGCCTGCGTACTCCGGGATGCCGAGCAGCATGTCGCCACCCCGCGCCCGCACGCCGGCGGCAAGCGCGTCGAGGTAGCCGTGGGGCAGGTCGACGTTGAACATCGGCAGCGCGGTTTCGGGCAACAACACCAGGGGCGCGTCCGTGCTGCGGGCAAGGCGCAGATAGCGCTCCAGGGTCTCGCGCGCTTTCTCGGGGCGCCATTTCAGATCCTGCGCGATATTGCCCTGCGCGAGCGCCACCGGCGTCGGATCGCCGGGCAGCGGCTGCGACCACTCCAGCTTGCCGAGCGTCAGGCCGGCCAGCACCAGCGCGAGCGCGAGCCACAGCCCGCCGTCTCCCAGGACTGCGCGCACCCGGGCCGGCAGCGGTCGCGCGGCGCGCTCGCGGTCGCGCCCGAACACCAGCGCCAGCGCGCCGGCAACCGCCGCGGTGACCAGCGTGACGCCGTAGCCGCCCAGCAGCGGGGCGTAGCCGGCGAGCGGGCTGGAAGGCACCTGGGAGTAGCCGATCGCGAGCCAGGGAAAGCCGGTGAACACCCAGCCGCGCGTCCAGTCGGCGAGCGCCCACAGCGCCGGCAGCAGCAGCACCAGCTTCAGGTTGCGCGCGACGGGCGCGGCCCGGAACAGTGCGCCGACCAGCGCCGGATAAAGCGCGAGATACGCGCAGAAGCCGAACGTGCAGGCAGCGGCCACCGGCGCCGGCATGCCGCCGAAATCGTGCAGGCTGACGTAAACCCAGCTGGTGCCGGTGAGAAACAGCCCGAGCCCGAACGCCAGGCCCAGGCCGGCGGCCGCCGGCCAGTCTGCCGCGCGCAGCCACAGCAGGGCCAGCGCGGCGAGGGTCAGGACCGGAACCGGATAAAAGCGAAACGGGGCAAAGCCGAAAACGGTGGCCGCGCCAAGCGCGAACGCCAGTACCGCAACGCCGGTGCTACGCGGCACCTTCCTCACTTTCGGCCCGCACGCGCTCGATCAGCAGCGAGTGCAGGCGGCGGCTGTCGGAGCGCAGCACCTTGATGCCGAGATCGCCGATGCGGAACTGCTCGCCGCGCTTCGGCAGGCGGCCGAGATGCGCCAGCACCAGCCCGCCGATGGTGTCGAAGTCCTCGTCGCTGAAATCGGTGCCGAACGTGGCGTTGAAGTCTCCGATCTCTGTCTGCGCCTTGACCCGGTACTGGCCGTTGCGGTCGCGCACGATGTTCGCCTCGGTCTCGTCGAAGTCGTACTCGTCCTCGATGTCGCCGACGATCTGCTCGAGCACGTCTTCGATGGTGATCAGGCCGGCGACGCCGCCGTACTCGTCGACCACGATCGCGATGTGATTCCTGTTGCTGCGAAAATCCTTCAGCAACACATTCAGGCGCTTCGATTCGGGGATGAACACCGCCGGGCGAAGCATCTCGCGCAGGTCGAACTCGTCCTTGTCCTGGTAGTAGCGCAGCAGGTCCTTGGCGAGGAGGATGCCGATGACGTCGTCCTTGTTCTCGCCGATGACGGGAAAACGCGAATGCGCGGTTTCGATCGCCTGCGCGATGATCTTCTCCATCGGCTCGTTGACGTCGATCACGTCCATCTGCGCGCGCGGCACCATGATGTCGCGCGCCTGCATTTCCGAAACCTGCAGCACGCCCTCGATCATCGCCAGCGCGTCGGCGTCCATCAGGTTGCGTTCGAAGGAGTTGTGCAGCAGCTCGATCAGCTGCTCGCGGTCCTCGGGCTCGCGCATGATCAGCGCACCGAGCCGCTCCAGCCATGAAGGCTTAGTGTTGGGTTCTTCCATTTGTTCGGTTCAACCGGCCGCCGCCCGCCGTCTGGCCCCCTTGGTCGGTACAGCGCCGTAGGGATCAGCATACCCCAGCTTGGCGACAATTTCTGTTTCAAGGCCTTCCATCAGCTCGGCATCGGCGCCGGTTTCGTGGTCGAAACCCTGCAGATGGAGCATTCCGTGCACCGTCAGGTGCGCAAGATGCGCCTCCAGCGTCTTGCCCTGCCGGCGTGCCTCGCGCGCGACAACCGGCAGGCACAGGGCAATGTCCCCGCACAGCGGCACGCTGTCAGCATAGGCGAAGGTCAGCACGTTGGTGGCGTAGTCGCGGCCGCGGAAATCGCGGTTGAGCGTTCGTCCTTCGCGCTCGCCGACCAGGCGCAGGGTCACCTGCGCGTCGCACAGCAGCGCGGCGCGCGCCCATCGACGGAAGCTCTGCACCGGCGGCACGCCTGTCGCCGGCGCTGCGTATTGCACGTCCAGGCGCAGACGGGCGCGTCGCGCCCGGCCGGCCGGCTCAGCCGGGGTTGCGCTGGTGGTACTGCTCATACGCGTGGACGATGCGCTGGACCAGGGGGTGGCGCACGACGTCTTCCGCCAGAAACTCCGTAATGGCGATGCCGCGCACGTTGGCGAGGATGGTGCGCGCCTCGATCAGCCCGCTTTTCTGGTGCTTGGGCAGGTCGATCTGGGTCACGTCTCCGGTGACGACCGCGCGGCTGCCGAACCCGATGCGGGTCAGGAACATCTTCATCTGCTCGGGGGTAGTGTTCTGCGCCTCGTCGAGGATGATGAATGAATGATTGAGCGTGCGCCCGCGCATGTATGCGAGCGGCGCGATCTCGATAGTGGCGCGCTCGAACAGCTTGGCGACTTTCTCGAAGCCCATCAGGTCGTACAGCGCGTCGTACAGCGGCCGCAGGTAGGGATCGACCTTCTGGGCGAGGTCACCGGGCAGGAAACCCAGCCGCTCGCCCGCCTCCACCGCGGGGCGCACCAGCACGATGCGCTTGACTGCGTCGCGCTCGAAGGCGTCTACCGCGCAGGCGACGGCAAGATAGGTCTTGCCGGTGCCGGCAGGACCGATGCCGAAGGTGATATCGAACTCCTGGATCTGCCTGAGGTACTGCACCTGGCGCGGGGTGCGGCCGTGCAAATCGCGCCGCCGGGTGTGCAGCACCGGCGCGTCGGGCGAGGGCACGGAAACATTGGTGCCGCGCGAAACCTCGATCAGGCCGAGCTGGATGTCCTCGACTTCAAGGTTCTTCTCGGCAAGCTCGTAAAAGCGCTTCAGCGCCTGAGCCGCCAGCCGCGTTTGCTCGGGGCCGCCGCTGACCGTGAAGTTCTCGCCGCGGCGGGCGATTGCGACGTCCAGCGCGCTTTCGATCTGCCTGAGGTTCTCGTCGAGCGCGCCGCACAGGTTGGCGAGGCGAACGTTGTCGACGGGCGTGAAGTTAAGCTCGACCGGATTCAAGCAGCTTCTTTGACCAGCGCTTCCGCCCGCAGCGAATGCGGCAGCGCCTCGGTAATGCGCACGTCGACCATGCGGCCGATCATGCCCGGTGAACCGGGAAAATTCACCACGCGGTTGTTCTCGGTGCGTCCCGACAGCTCCGACGTGTCGCGCCGGGAGGGGCCTTCCACCAGCACCGTCTGCACGCTGCCAACCATGCCGGCGCTGATGGCCCGCGCATGTGCCTCCAGCTGCGCCTGAAGCCTGGCCAGCCTCTGCTGCTTGGTCGCCTGCGGCACCTGGTCGGCGAGCGCCGCTGCGGGCGTGCCCGGCCGCGGGCTGTACATGAAACTGAAGCTGCCGTCGAAACCCACGTCTTCCACCAGTTTCAGGGTCTGCCCGAAATCGGCCTCGGATTCGCCCGGGAAGCCGACGATGAAGTCGGACGCGATGCTGATGCCCGGCCGCGCCGCGCGCAGCCGACGGATGATCGATTTGTATTCGAGCGCGGTGTAGCCGCGCTTCATCGCCGCAAGCACCCGGTCCGCGCCCGACTGCACCGGCAGGTGTACATGGCCCACCAGCTTCGGCAGGCGCGCGTAGGCATCGATGAGCCGCTGGGTGAACTCCTTCGGGTGCGAGGTCGTGTAGCGGATGCGCTCGATGCCCGGTATCTCGGCCACGTATTCCAGCAGCAGCGCGAAATCGGCGGTCTCGCCGTCACCCATGGCGCCCCGGTAGGCGTTGACGTTCTGCCCGAGCAGGGTCACTTCGCGCACGCCCTGATCCGCCAGCCCGGCGACCTCGGTCAGCACGTCCTCGAACGGCCGCGATACTTCTTCGCCGCGGGTGTAGGGCACCACGCAGAAGCTGCAGTACTTGCTGCAACCTTCCATGATCGACACGAAGGCAGTGCAGCCTTCGACGCGCGCCATCGGCAGATGGTCGAACTTCTCGATCTCGGGGAAGGAGATGTCGACCTGCGAGCGCCCGCTGTCGCGCCGGCTGCGGATGAGCTGAGGCAGGCGATGCAGGGTCTGCGGGCCGAACACTAGGTCGACATACGGCGCGCGCGCGACGATGGCTTCGCCTTCCTGGCTGGCGACACAGCCGCCGACGCCGATGATCAGCTGCGGGTTCGCCTGCTTGAGGTGGCGTACGCGGCCAAGGTCGCTGAACACCTTTTCCTGCGCTTTTTCGCGCACGGAACAGGTGTTGAACAGGATGACGTCCGCCTCTTCCGGATTGTCGGTGCGGGTGTAGCCGTCGGCGACTTCGAGCACGTCGACCATCTTGTCCGAATCGTACTCGTTCATCTGGCACCCGAAGGTGCGCACGAAGACCTTCTTCATGGCTTGCCGGGCGGCGCGGGTTTGGGTGCGGCAGGCCGCGGGAAGCGCTTCGCCTCCGCGGCGGTCAGCAGCCACAGCATCGACAGATCGCCATTCATGTCCACCCGGAACATCACTTCCGCCTTTTGCGCCCTCAGCGACACCGGCATCACGATGCGATTGTGCTCATCGAAGATCTTGCCGCCTGCCGCGATCCGGTAAGTGGTATTGCCGATCTTGTAGTACGGATACTGGTGCGACTCAAGCACGCCGCGCTGCGTATTGGCCGGGAACTCGCGCAGCGCCTGCGCCGCCCCCGAGAAGAACAGGAACAGCACGACTGCACAGGCCAAAGAAAGAAAGAGCGCGCGGCGCTGGTCGATTGAGATCGTATGCTCGAATGTCGGAAACGCCATCGGCGGTGCGAATAACGGCCTCGACAGGGAATTTGGTGGCGAATCAGGGATTTGAACCCCGGACCAACGGATTATGATTCCGCTGCTCTAACCGCTGAGCTAATTCGCCACGTGCCGGTTTCGACAGGACCGGCAAGGTTAATGTTCGAGTTCCTCAGTGTCAAGGCAAAAGCCTCGTTTAAACAGCAGCTTCGCCAGTGTGTAGACTGCCTGGATGGATTCTGATGTCTGTATTGTCGGTGGCGGGCTGGTGGGCGGCACACTGGCGCTCGCGCTGTCCGGGATCGGTCTTCAGGTTGCGCTGATCGACGGCGCCACCCGGCCGACGCAATCCTCGCAGCCGTTCGATCTTCGCGTCTTCGCGCTGCGGCCGGGCAGCATCGATTTTCTGGCGCGCTGCGGCGTCTGGCCCCGTTTGAGTCCGTCGCGAGTGGCGGACGTTCAGCGCATGATTGTGCATGGCGACGACGGCGAATCCGTTCTGGCTTTCGATGCGTATCGGTCAGGGATGCCCAGGCTTGCCGCCATCGTGGAGGACTCCAGCCTGCAGTCGGCGCTGCAGGCCTGTCTCGCCGAGGCGCCGATGGTGCAGCGCCTGGCAGGGCGCAGCTGCGTCGGCGCCGAGTGGAGCGCGCAGGCGGTGGCCGTAACGCTCGACGATGGCACCACCATCGAGTCGGCGCTGGTGGTCGCCGCAGACGGCGCCGATTCGCGGCTGCGTGCGCTTGCCGGGATCGAAGTGCATGCCAAGGAATACGGGCAACTCGGCGTGGTGGCGAACTTCAGGGCGGCAGAAGCGCATCGCGACACCGCCTGCCAGTGGTTTTGCGAGGATGGCGTGCTGGCGCTGCTGCCGCTGCCGGACCAGCATGTTTCGATGGTGTGGTCGGCCCCGGAACCGCATGCGCGGGCCTTGCTGGCGATGACAGCGGCGGAGCTGGCGGAGACGGTGACGCGGAAAAGCGGTTCGGCCCTTGGCGTGCTGAGCGCACTCGGGCCGGCGCGCGCGTTTCCACTGCGGCGCCTGCGTGCCGAGAGCATCGTCGGCGCGCGCGTTGCCCTGGTCGGAGACGCTGCACATAATGTGCACCCGCTGGCGGGGCAGGGCCTTAATCTCGGACTTGCCGACGCGCAGGCCTTGGCGGAGGTGCTGGCCGGGCGCGGCCCCGGCGAAGATCCCGGCTGCCGCGCACTGCTGGCGCGGTACCGTCGGGCGCGTGCCGAGGAGATCGCCTCGATGACGTGGGTTACCGACGGCCTGCACTCGCTGTTTGCCTCCGGGCTGCCCGGTATGTCCTGGCTGAGAAACGCCGGCCTGCGCATCACCGATCGATTGCCGCCGCTGAAGCATGCGCTGGTGAAACGCGCGGCCGGCTAGGCGGTCCTAACTGAACACTGCAACCAGAAGGATGATCATGCTGCTCAACCGTGCCCTGATGCTTGCGCTGGCTGGATGCGCGATGTTTGCCACCATGGCCTGCGCCAACGAGTCCGCGCTGCGGACGGCCGTCGAATCCAAGTTTCCACAGGCCAAAGTCCAGAGCGTGACCAAGGTCAAGGGAATCGATCTCTACGAGCTGGTGATCGATGGCGAGATCTACTACGCCGACCCCAAGCTCACCTACCTGATCGACGGCAACCTGATCGATGTGGCTTCGATGAGCAGCGTGACCGCCGCGCGAAAGCGCGATCTCGAAGCGGAAGAAATGAAGCGGCTCGCGATGCCGTTCGATGCGCTGCCGTTGAAGCATGCGTTCAAGAAGGTGATCGGCGACGGATCGCGCAAGATGGCTTATTTCGCCGATCCCAACTGCGGCTACTGCAAGCGTTTCGACCGCGATACGCTGCCGAAAGTCGAGAACGTCACCATTTACATGTTCATGTACCCGGTGATAACCGAGCAGTCGGTGCCGCTTGCGAAATCGATCTGGTGCTCGGCCGATCCCTCCAAGGCCTGGGACGATTATGTGATCCGCGGTGTGGCGCCGAAGGCAGCGCCGACCTGCGAGAACCCGATAGACGAGATCGTGGCGTTCGGTCATGAAAAGCGCATCCGCGGAACGCCGACGCTGTTCTTTGCCGACGGTACCCGGGTGCCGGGCGCAATCGGCCTGGAGCAGCTGCAGCAGCATCTTGCGAAGGCGGCAAAGTAACCGTCTTCGCGCACGCGCCGGCGGCCTGGTCCGGGACGGAGTGTCGCGCTCTTGGAAAGGATCCGGCGGCCGGCTGCGCTGACGGCAG
>CALJLA010000013.1 GCA_937983055.1 uncultured Pseudomonadota bacterium | reverse complement strand
GGCGTGAACATTCTCGCCGACGCGGTGAAGGTGACGCTGGGTCCGAAGGGCCGCAATGTGGTGCTGGAGCGCAGCTTCGGCGCCCCGACCATCACCAAGGACGGCGTGTCGGTGGCCAAGGAGATCGAGCTGAAGGACAAGTTCGAGAACATGGGCGCGCAGATGGTGAAGGAAGTCGCCTCCAAGACCTCCGACGTGGCCGGCGATGGCACCACCACCGCGACCGTGCTGGCGCAGGCGATCGTGCAGGAAGGCATGAAGTTCGTGGCCGCCGGCATGAACCCGATGGACCTCAAGCGCGGCATCGACAAGGCGGTGATCGCCATCGTCGACGAACTGAAGAAAATCTCCAAGCCTTGCACCACCAGCAAGGAGATCGCACAGGTCGGCTCGATTTCCGCAAACGCGGACGCCGAAATCGGCAAGATCATCGCCGACGCGATGGACAAGGTCGGCAAGGAAGGCGTGATCACGGTCGAGGACGGCTCCGGCCTGGAGAGTGAACTCGAGGTCGTCGAGGGCATGCAGTTCGACCGCGGCTACCTGTCGCCATACTTCATCAATAACCCGGAAAAACAGATCGTCGCGCTCGAGAACCCTTATATCCTCCTGCACGACAAGAAGATCTCCAACATCCGCGACCTGCTGCCGGTGCTCGAGCAGGTGGCCAAGGCCGGCCGCCCGCTGCTGATCATCGCCGAGGAAGTGGAAGGCGAGGCGCTGGCAACCCTCGTGGTGAACAATATTCGCGGCATCCTCAAGACCTGCGCAGTCAAGGCGCCGGGCTTCGGCGACCGCCGCAAGGCCATGCTGGAGGACATCGCCATCCTGACCGGCGGCACGGTGATCGCCGAGGAAGTCGGCCTGTCGCTGGAAAAGGCCACCCTGAAGGATCTGGGTCAGGCGAAGCGGGTTGAGGTGGGCAAGGAAGAAACCACCATTATCGACGGCGCCGGCGACCAGAAGTCGATCGAAGGCCGCGTCAAGGCGATCCGCCAGCAGATCGAGGAAACCACCAGCGACTACGATCGCGAGAAGCTGCAGGAGCGCGTCGCCAAGCTCGCCGGCGGCGTGGCGCTGATCAAGGTCGGTGCCGCCACCGAGGTGGAAATGAAGGAGAAGAAGGCTCGCGTCGAGGACGCCCTGCATGCGACCCGCGCGGCGGTGGAAGAAGGCATCGTTGCCGGCGGCGGTGTGGCGCTGATCCGCGCCCGCTCGGCTATCACCAAAATGAAGGGCGATAATCACGCTCAGGACGCTGGCATCAAGACCGTCGTACGCGCGCTGGAAGAGCCGCTGCGGGCCATCGCCGAGAACGCCGGTGACGAACCGTCGGTGGTGATGAACAAGGTGGCCGAGGGCAAAGGCAATTTCGGCTATAACGCCGCCACCGGCGAGTACGGCGATCTGGTCGAGATGGGCGTGGTCGATCCGACCAAGGTCACCCGTTCGGCGCTGCAGAACGCCGCCTCGGTGGCCGGCCTGATCCTGACGACGGACGCAATGGTTGCGGAACTGCCGAAGGAAGAGCATTCCCACGGCGCGCCCGGCGGCATGGGCGGCATGGGCGGGATGGACATGTAACGCTGCTTCGGCAGACTGCTCGAAACCAGGAAAGCCCCGCGATTGCGGGGCTTTCTTTTTTTCCGTCGCGGTAAATGCATCCTACGCGCACCGTCCGGAATGTGCGTTGACTTAGGCTTGCCGGGGTCATACTCTTGTGGCGCGCCCGTTCGGGGCGTAGCGCCGTCATCCAGGGCTTCGTGTCAAGAAAATGCCCGGTCAGGCGCGCGAGAGGAGGAGAACATGGCCGACCCGGAACGTTATCTGGGCATCGGTTTACGCGGGTGCGCGGGCGTATCAGCAAGGCCGTTGCGGCAGGGTGCCGCAGCGTGACCGGTTTGCGCAAGACTTCACAGCTTTTCCCGGATTCCTGCCTGCGTCGTCTGCCGGCACCGTCTGCCATGCCGTCGGCATCAGCGCCATGACGGCGCATCGGACGGGGCGGGTGACCGCCAGCCCTCGATTGTCGTTTCGTCCTTTAGTCCCCTTCGTCACTTTCGTTTCTGGAGAGATCACGCGATGACCAACGCACAGAAATACTGGAAGGCCAATCTGCGCATTCTGCTCGGATGCCTGGCGGTATGGTTCGCTGTTTCGTTTGGGTGCGGCCTGCTGCTCGCGGAGCAGCTCAATGCCATCCAGATCGGCGGCTATCGGCTGGGATTCTGGTTTTCGCAGCAAGGGTCGATCTATGCGTTTGTGGCACTGATCTTCTTCTACGTATGGCGCATGAACCGGCTCGACCGCCAGTTCGACGTGCACGAAGACTGACCGGCCGGGGAGACAGCAGATGAGCCTCACAGCACTGACCTACCTCGTCGTTGGCGCGTCGTTCGTTTTGTACATCGGCATCGCCATCTGGTCCCGCGCCGTAAGCACCGGCGAGTTTTACGTGGCCGGCAAGCATGTGCACCCGGTGGTCAACGGCATGGCGACCGCGGCCGACTGGATGTCCGCCGCCTCCTTTATTTCGATGGCCGGTCTCATCGCCTTCATGGGATTTCAGGGCGCCCAGTACCTGATGGGTTGGACCGGCGGCTACGTGCTGCTCGCCCTGCTGCTGGCGCCTTACCTGCGCAAGTTCGGCAAGTTCACCGTGCCGGAATTCATCGGCGACCGGTTTTATTCCCAGACAGCGCGGGTGGTGGCGGTCATCTGCCTGATCTTCATTTCGTTTACCTACGTGGCTGGTCAGATGCGCGGCGTCGGCATCGTTTTTTCGCGCTTTCTCGAAGTCGACATCGTCACCGGCCTGCTGGTGGGGATGGGCGTGGTGTTCTTTTACGCAGTGCTCGGCGGCATGAAGGGCATTACCTACACCCAGGTCGCGCAGTACGTGGTGCTGATATTCGCCTATACCGTGCCGGCGATCTTCATCTCTCTGCAGCTGACCGGAAACCCGATTCCGCAATTGGGTCTCGGGTCGACCCTTGCGTCGCAGCCAGATACGTACCTGCTCGACAAGCTGGACCAGATCGTGCAGGAGCTCGGCTTTCACCGTTACACAGCTGCGGCCGGCGTGAGCATGGTGGACATGTTCTGCATCACGTTTGCCTTGATGGTCGGCACCGCCGGCCTGCCGCACGTGATCGTGCGTTTCTTCACCGTTCCGAAGGTACGTGATGCGCGCAGTTCGGCCGGCTGGGCGCTGGTCTTTATCGCCCTTCTGTACACTACGGCACCCGCGGTGGCGGTGATGGCGCGCTACAACCTGATCAACACGCTGCAGCCGGGCGAGGTCGGCGCGCCCGAGGCCAGTCTGCAGTACGAGAACCGCCCCAACTGGTTCAAGCGCTGGGAGGAGACGCATCTCATCCAGTTCGAGGACAAGAACGGCGACGGGCGCATGCAGTACTACAACGACAGGAATCCTGAATTCCAGGCAATGGCCGAGCAGAACTACGGCTGGAAGGGCAGCGAGGTCACCGTTGATCGCGACATCATGGTGCTGGCCAACCCCGAAATCGCGCGGCTTCCGAACTGGGTGATCGCCCTGGTGGCCGCTGGCGGCATCGCCGCGGCGCTGTCGACCGCCGCCGGGTTGCTGCTGGTGATTTCATCTTCCATATCCCACGACCTGCTGAAGAGCACCTTCGCCAAGAGCATCAGCGAGAAGTCCGAACTGCTGGCCGGCCGCATTGCGGCAGCGGTGGCGGTGCTGGTGGCCGGATACCTCGGCTACAACCCGCCCGGATTCGTCGCTCAGGTGGTGGCCTTTGCATTCGGCCTGGCGGCGGCGTCGCTGTTCCCGGTGATCATTCTGGGCATCTTCAACAAGCGGCTGAACAAGTGGGGCGCCATTGCCGGCATGCTGACCGGCCTGGTGTTCACCATGGGCTACATCATCTACTTCAAGGGTGTGTTCATCGAGCCGATGGCCGCCAATACGCCGGAGAACTGGCTGTTCGGCATCTCGCCGGAAGGCATCGGCACGGTGGGGATGGTGCTGAACTTCGTTGTGGCGTGGACCGTGTCGAAGCTCACGGCCCCGCCCCCGGAGCACATCCAGCACATCGTCGAGGATATCCGCGTGCCGCGCGGTGCCGGGGCACCCATCAGCCACTGACGCCGGCGAAACGTTCGAAAACCCCGCTCCGGCGGGGTTTTCCGTTTCTTGTCCTCGGTCAATCCGTGGGCGCGATCGTCTGGAGTATCGTGACGTTCGCTGACTCCTCCGATCCATGGATATCGAACTGATCGAGATCCGCGATTTTCTCGCGGGGCACCACCCGTTCGACGCGCTGCCGGAAACGGTTCTCGCACGGCTGCCGGCCGAAATGACGGTGCATTACCTGCGCCGCGGCGCGCAGTTTCCGCCGCCGGGGTCGGACAGCGATGCGCTATGGGTCGTGCGGCGCGGTGCGATCGAGCTGCGCGGACAGGCCGGCGAGTTGCTCGACAAGCTCGGCGAGGGCGATTGCTATTCCCCGTCCCCCAAAGGCGGGCTGACGCAGCCCGGCCAGCAGGTGCACGCGGCCGAAGACACGCTGCTGTACCGATTGCCGCGCCAGCGGCTCGATGGCCTGCGCGATGCCTATGCGGAATTCGAACGGGCCTTCGTCAAATCCGCAACAGAACGCCTGGCCGGCGCCATCGAGCGGCTACGCAGCGCCGCCTCGGAGGCGGCGCTGGTGAACGTCAAGGTCGGCGACCTGCTGGCACGGGCGCCGGTTTGTGTAGCGGCCGCTACCAGCATCCGCCAGGCAGCGCAGCGCATGCGCGAGCAGCGCGTCTCCTCTCTCCTGATCACCGAAGATGAGCGGCTGGCCGGCATCGTCACCGACCGCGATCTGCGCAACCGGTGTCTTGCCGAGGGGCTGGACACCGAGCGGCCGGTGCGCGACATCATGACCGCCGACGTGCAGACGATCGGCCGCGAGGCGCCGGCATTCGAAGCCCTGATGCTGATGGCGAAGCTCAATGTCCATCACCTGCCGGTATGGGACGGCGACCGGCTTGCCGGCATGATCTCGGTGAGCGATCTGGTGCGTCACGAAAGCGCCAACGCGGTTTATCTGGTGTCCGAGGTGCGCAAGGCCGCCACCCTGGATGCGTTGATCGAGGCCAGCCGGCGCCTGCCTGAGCTGCAGATCCGGCTGGCCGGCTCGGAGGCCTCCGCCCGCCATGTAGGGCAGGCCGTCACCGCGGTGACCGATGCCCTGACTATTCGCCTGATCGAACTGGCCCAGGTGCGTCTGGGCCCCGCCCCGATGGAGTACGCCTGGCTGGCCGGCGGCTCCCAGGCGCGCCGCGAACAGACCTCGCATTCAGACCAGGATAATGCGCTGATCCTGGCCGGCGAGCCGGACGCCGCCGCGGCCGATTACTTCGAGTCACTCGCAAGATCGGTCAACGACGGGCTCAGTGCCTGCGGTCTGGTGTACTGCCCCGGCGACGTGATGGCAAGCAACCCGGAATGGCGGCAGCCGGCCGGCGTCTGGCGCCGGTACTTCGACGGGTGGATTGGCAAGCCAGAGCCGAAGGCGCTCATGCTTGCCAGCGTGTTCTTCGATCTGCGGGTGATACACGGCAACGCCGGGCTGCTCGAGGCGCTGCAGCAGGAAAATCTCGCCCGCACCCGCGCCAACACCATTTTTCTCGCGCACATGGCCGCCAACGCGCTGACGCACCGGCCACCGCTCGGATTCTTCCGCCATTTTGTGCTCATCTCGGGGGGCGAACACGACAAGACCTTCGATATCAAGCATCGCGGCGTGGTCCCGGTGGTCGATCTTGCGCGGTTGTACGCGCTGTCCGAGGGCAGCCCCGCCGTCAATACGGTAGAGCGGCTGCAGGCGGTGGCCGGCTCCGATTCCATCAGCCATGACGCGGCACGCAGTCTGGTGGATGCCTATGAGCTGATTGCCACGCTGCGACTTCGTCATCAGGCCGCCCGGTTGCGGGAGGGACAGCCTGCCGACAACTATTTGCCGCCGCGGCAGCTATCGACCTTCGAGCGGGCGCACCTGCGTGACGCGTTCAACCTGATCGCCGATCTTCAGCGCGCCCTGCACATGCGCTTTCCCCTGGCGCGGGTCGTCTGACGCGCCATGTGGTCGCGCTGGTTCGGGCTGGAAGCAAAGCGCGCCCGCCTGCTGCGGAGTGCGCCGCCAGGCCCGCTGCGCGACTATTACTCCGTTCCGTTTCCGTTGCTGGGTACCCGGCTGCGCGATGTGCGCTTCGTCGGGCTCGATCTGGAGACTTCCGGCCTGGAGGAAGCACGGCATGAGATTCTCAGCGCGGGCCTGGTAGAACTGGGTCACGACGCGATTGACTTGTCGACTGCAATGCATCTGTTCGTTGCGCCCACCCGGCCGCTGCCCGAAGGCAGCGTGGTGATTCATCACATCACCGACGATCGCGCGGCTGGCGGCCAGCACCTGGCCGAAGTGCTGCCACGGGTGCTTGAACGACTGGCCGGCAAGGTGATGGTGGCCCACCACGCGCGCCTCGAACAGGCGTTCCTCGATGCCGCCTGCCGTCGCTGCTATGGGGTGGGCTTCCGGTGCCGGGTGGTTGATACCGAGGCGCTGTTCCGCCGGCAACTCACTCGCCGCCAGCAGAGCCTGCGCCCCGGGGACTTGAGGCTCGCCGCCCTGAGGGAAAACTGCGGCCTGCCGCGCTACCGGGCGCACGATGCCCTGTCGGATGCGCTGGGAGCAGCCGAACTGTTTCTGGCCTATGTCTCACATGCCCAGTTGGCGGCCGATGAACCGCTGCGCAGCGTGTTGACCGGCCCGTGAAAGCAGGTTGGTCGAGCCCGAATTTATTCGTATAATGCGCGGCTTCGCGGCGAGGCGGCCCATCTCTCGGGGCGCGGTCGCGGCAGTGTGAAGTACGCAAGCCAAGTAGCTCAGTTGGTAGAGCAGAGGACTGACAACACGCCGCTGGGCGGCTTGTTGGAGCGAAGGCTAACCCGCGAAGCGGGTTAAGGCGCGTAAGCGCCGGCCGAAGCTACAACATGCCGGAAACGGCGGCGTGTTGCAGCGAAGGCTAACCCGCGCGAGCGGGTTAAGGCGCGAGTGCGCCGGCCGAAGCCAAAATCCCCCGCTCACAGCAGTTTGCAGTACACAGGCCAAGTAGCTCAGTTGGTAGAGCAGAGGACTGAAAATCCTTGTGTCGGTGGTTCGATTCCGCCCTTGGCCACCATCTTTTCTAGCGCGCAGCCTTAGCGCGTACTAGCCAACTTCTACAAAGTTAGAGGCTCTTCTACAAATTCCGCTCTGCGTATGACTCGCTTAATGGCATTTGTGGATGGCGAAAATCTCACAGCGCGGTTCAGTGCTATGGTCGGCGCCGGTCGTCAACCACGGGTAAGAGCGGATGACGAGATTAGGTGGCCGGTCGTGAAGCACGGGGACAGTTTCGTATGGTCACCCGCAACGGTTTTCGGGATTGCCGCTGATCATCTGGAACTTGTCCGGGCTCATTACTACACCACTTTCGTAGGTGGGTCGGATGTCCTGGACGAGTTCTCCGAATGGATCGGGCAGCAGTTCGCGTTTCGTTTCGCTGATGGCGGGGGGCAGAGAGTGGTGAAGAGCGCCGTCCCCTTAATTCCGCGCGTCTTCCACAAGACGGCGCGCAAAACCAGAACGAAGTCTGTCGACATCAATTTGTGCGTCGAAGCCCTGGAGTACGTCCATCGCGACGCGGTCGACGCAATCTATCTAGTCACTGGCGACGTTGACTATCTACCGTTGATTGAGGCAGTGATGCGTGCCGGCAAGCGGGTTTTCCTTGCCGCACTCTCAAGCGGGCTGAGTCCTCGATTGAAGTACGGCGTTGATAGATTCGTTCCGCTCGATGACACCTATTTTCGACGTTGAAGCCGCGGCTTATTTCAAGGGCTTTAGGCGCTCGCCTCTGCGATTTCTTGTGTAGTGCTCGGTCATCGCCTGGCGTTTATGACCGAGCAGCTTTTGCGCGTAGTGAAGGTCCCCCGCGTCAGTCGCAGCCTTTGCCCTGATATCCCGGAACTGAAAGCTAACCCCTGCCAGTTCCCGCGCTTTGTCGAATCGGGAGCGTAGCGACGTGTAGGAGACGCGCTGCCCGTTCTCGTCCTGAATCAGGGACAGACCGAGCGCCCTGCGCGGCCGGCTTTGGATGCGCTCGACGACGCGCGCGAGTTCGCCGGTGACTTCGATCCGCAGCTTCTTGCCCGTCTTGCCCTGGGTGATCCAGAGGGCACCGTCTCGCACGTCGGC
Source organism: uncultured Pseudomonadota bacterium (assembly GCA_937983055.1). Taxonomy (GTDB): domain Bacteria; phylum Pseudomonadota; class Gammaproteobacteria; order Burkholderiales; family Eutrophovitaceae; genus CALJLA01. Next base: position 9,217 of record CALJLA010000013.1, on the reverse strand, counting down.
GCGCTGGAGCTTGAGCACGTCGGCGGGGCGCTGGCCGGTCAGGTACGCAAGGTCCATCGCGTCTTGCACGGTGAAATGCGCCTTTTCGTAGACGGCGCGGAATTCGTCGTCCTCGACGTAGCGGTCGCGGCCAGTCTCTCGGAAGCCCTTGACGCCCGCGCAAGGGTTCGGGGCGTCCGTGTAACCCCACTCCCGGGCGCAGTTGAATACATGGCTGAGCAGGGCCTTCTCTCTGTTCGCGCGAACCTTGGCCTTAAGCCCTCTGGTGTCGAGGTACTTGCGGACGTGGTGCGGCTTGATCTTGTCTATCGGCACGTCGCCGAAGACGGCTTCGAGGTTTTGCAGCTCCTTGGCATTGTCGCGCTGTGTTTGCGGCGCCTTCCTGGGCAGGATCTCCCGGCGATAGCGAGCGGCGATGGCCTTGAAGGTCGCATCGTTCTCAGGGTACTGCGTGCCCTCGATCTCGGCGTACAGGCGAATGGCGATCGCCCATTCGCGCCCGAGCTTGGTCCAGACTCGCGGGCTTCCGCTGCCTACGTGATAGTAGGTTTCGCCCTTCAAGTGCATGCGCAGCGGCAGCTTCTTGAAGGCGGCGACGGTGCGCCTTCGGCCCATGCTCGACGCCGCTGCTAGAGGGACTTGATAGCGTCGAAGTTCGGCTCGGGCTCGGTGGCGTTGCGCCGGCCGGCGAGCACGTTTTCGACGAAGGCGCGCGAGACTCGCGGATGACCATTGGCGCCGATCAGGTGGGGGATGCGCTGCCTGCGCAGCCATGCCACCTGATCGGCCTTGCGTTTCCGCTCGGTCAGGTCTTCGAGTTCTTCGAGCGTCAGGAACATGCCGGGCGACTATCTGAACGCGTTGCGGCGAAAGAGGCGCGCTTCATCCATGCGTTTCAGATTCGCGCGCTGCGCTGCCTTGTGTCGTCTGGTGCCGGACTTGTCGGTTGCGGGGCGCTGACGCCCTGAGCCGAGATTCAGGCGACGGTGTACTCGCAGGATGTTGAGACTTACGGGCAAAGCGGCTACGTAGGACAGCTCGGATTTCTTCATGGTCATGCCTCCCAAGGACAGCCGCGCGGGTAAGCCGTAAGGGCGTCCGCGACAGCGTAGATAAGCGCTTCGGTGTCGTCGCATTGCTCCAACTCCTTCTTGAGCACAGCGACGAACTTGTCGATCTTTTCCTGGCGGTAGTCCGCGCGGCCGAACTGCGCGTAGCGGACCATCCATGCCGCGTTGTAAATGCGATGAAACTGGAGCATCCGGGCGCGCAGCTTCGCGGCGCGGGTGCGGGGGCTCTCGTAGCCCGAGCCTTCGTCGTCGGGCTCGGGGCCGGCGACGATCCAGAACTTGAACTGGCGAATGTTCTTGCGGGCCTTCCGCGCGTTGGTATCCTTGGCCTCGGCCTGCGTGGTACGGGCTATGCCCTCGGCCGGGAATCGGCGCCCGGTCGGGGGCGATCTCCCCTCCTCATTCGCTTCCGCGCCGCTCTCCTCTCGCCTTTGCTTCCGCGCCGCCGCTGACCTTCGGTTCAGTTCGGTAGCGAGCCACGCGCGCCCGCGTCCTGGCGCGCGCCGGACCGTCTCACGCGTTTTCTTGGTCACTGGACGCCCCCTGGCTGCGGCCCGGCCCGGGCTTGGCGCGCTTGCGCTGTCGCTCGGTGCTCGGGATGGCGATGACACAGCGCTTTTCGGTTGCTCGGCACGTTGTCTGACGGCTTGAAAAACTCTGTCAAAACAACGTCGCGCGGAGTTATTGAAACGGGTCCAAGGGGCGACCGGTCGGCGCTCGGCCGAAGCCGGATGCTCCAGTCGTCGGTGCGCGTCACAACTGGAAAAACGCCCGCTTCGCAGTGAACGACGATGCCGCGCAGGCGCTGCACCAGCTCACCGGGGTAGCGGCGACTTGGCTCGGGCTCGCGCAGGGTGGCTAGCCTCACGTTATGGGCGTTCCTGGCGCTCAGGAACCGGGCGTAGTCGCTTTCCCTGGCCGCAATCCAGAGCGCGCCTACGGACGCTTCCACGGCCCCCGGGAGGCGGTCCAGGCGGTATAGCTCGCGGTAGTGGGTGATCGCCCCGACGCCGAAGAACTGGAACTGGCGAATTCCCCAGATGCGGGCATAGGCGACGATGCGGGCGGCGCTTGAAGTCGCGGGGGCCCGGGTCTCCAGGTCGTCGCCAACGCCGAAGGCGTCGATTCCTTTGGCGATGTACTTGGCGACATAGGCGGCCGCATCGCCCTTGCTCGGGTCGATGCGCTCGACCGTGAAGCGGTGCGCCTGCGCGCCGGGCTCCTGGCCGGCGTCGCGCAGCGCGTAATCGCGGAGGGTGTCCAGGAAGGTCGCCTCGTGCGCCGGATCGACAAACGCGAGTAGGTGCCAGTGGGGCGTGCCGTCATGGTGCGGCTCGACGATGCGCAGGCCGAAGTAGTTCCGGCCGGGTTCTATGCACTGATGGCCGAGCTTGCGGGTGGCGTGGTTCCAGACCTTGCGCGCGAGGTAGGTTTGTGCGGCGCGCGGCGACGTGCCGTCGTAGTTCGGGTTTCGCTCGCCGGACTGGCTGGCACGCGGGTGCATTCGGCTCGGGCAGGTCAGCGTCAGAAAGACGCCGACGAAACCGCGCTCCTGGGCGTGGTCCTGCAAGCCTCGGACGCAGACCATCATCGCAGCGCGCCGGTTAGCGGGATTGGCGAGACTGCGGCGGGCCAGTTCGTCGAGGGCCAGCACTTCCCCGGTGCTCTCGTTAATGGCTTCGAGGGCTTCGAGCGTGACGGCGGTGCGCCTGGCGTGGCGCTCGTGACGACGCATCGCTTCGTCGGAGACGTAAGGGGCAGCGCGGCGGTGGACGCAGCCCGCCTTGATGGCGGCGTGCTCGACCGTCTGGAAACGCTTTCGCAGCGCCCTGCGCCACCATGCGGGCTCGAGCATGCGCGCCCGGATTTGCGCGACGCGCGTGCGAGGCGGCAGCTGGACGCGGAAACGGCGCGCGATGCCGGCAAGCGTGACAAGCAACTCTGTCTCGCCCATGTCGGGCCGATAGCGGCTGCGCACCAGTCGGGCCGCACGCATTGCCGTCTCGGCGATCTCGTCGTCGGTCGCGTGAAACGGTAGGCCGTTGCTTGGGAACAGTTCCGGCAGCAGGTCTTCGCGCAGCTCCCACAGGTAGCGGTTCGCCGCAGTCCTTCCTTCGGTCGCGAGCCGCTCTTCCCATTCGGCGATCAGCTTGGCGGCGATCTGCGGGGGCAGGTGCGCGAAGACTTCGGCCGCGAGCGGCATGTCGAAGGGGTCCACGCTCGCGCGCAGGCGAGCGCGGATCGACGGGGCAAGCCTGGGCTCGAACTTGGCCAGCTTCTGCCGCTGTGCACGGTCCCAACGGCGGACGGGGGCGGGCAGGTGGGCGTCGAGCATCGGGAACCGTGATCAGTGCGCGCGATGCGGGCACAGGTAGGGACGAATCGCGACGCGCAGCCCGGTCATTTCGTGGAAGGCGAGCGCGGCGCTAGTCGCTTCGTCGTCGATGTACGGGGTTGCCTCGCTGATGTCGCTGACGACGCGAAACGTCGAGGGCAGGAAGCCGGCGACATAGCCGCGGCCGGGGACGTGCAGGACGCAGACTTCCGGGGCGAGTCGGTGCGTTCGCTTCTCGCGGGTGGCCTGCGTTAGGCGGTGCTTGGTCAGACGCGCCAGCGCGCGCCGTTGCGCTCTATTCATCGGCGGATGTGGTACGGGCAGGGGTTAAGGAATCGGCTCCTTGCGTGAGGCGCCTAGGTCACGGCCAGTCGACCGCTTTCCTGGGGGCCTGCGCTGACTCGGGGTCGAGCGGGTCGGTCTCGGTCGGCGCGAGTCCAGCGGCTTCGAGCGCGGCGGCTTGCTCTTGGGCGAGCAGCTCGCCAAGTGTTTCCGGCTCTGCGTCGCCTGCGGTCGGCGTGAATCCGCGCAGGCCGCGCAGGACGCCGATCAGGAAGTAGCTCTCGGCGAGCAGGCGGCGCGCTTCTTCGACGCTCGCCTTGAACTCGTCGGTGTACTTACTCGGGGCGAGTCCAAGGAGGACTTCTTCGCGCGCGATTTTTTGCCGGAGCAGTTCCGACAGGCGCGCGTCCCGATCTGCCTGGGCGTCGAGCGCTTCGGCAATCTGGTCGTCTTCGAGAGAATCGGCGAGCGAGAGACTGCGGCGCAGGACTACAGCCGTTTCGACGCTCGGATGGGGTGGCGGTGGGGCCGGTGGCCTGACTTGGTCAGCGTCGCCCGGTTCCTCGAACTCGACGCCTTCGTCTTCCAGGTGGGCTCGGAGCTTGTCTTCATGCTCGCGGCGCAGCCTGACGTTTCGGTTCTTGAGGTCGCTAAGGTATGCGCGCGGAATTCCCGTTCGCTTGGCGACTTCTGAGACGGAAAGGCCGAGGTAGTCGAGGGCGTCCTCGAAGTCTGCCTTGGCGACGGCGTTACGGTGCTTGATTGCCATTTTGTCCACCATTTGCGCAGGATTGCCCCGCAAATGATAGACAACGGCACGCCGAAGTCAAGCGTTTATGGCTGATTCCGCCATAATTGGCAGACTACTTGCCTGGTTTCCTGGCCTCCTCAAGCCAAGCAGCTCTAGCGGCGTCTGAATAGGGGTCGAAGACTTCGCGCAACGCCTTTCCGCTCGCCATCCGTATCTCGTGCGCCTTCACGCGCACGTAATTATCCAGGGCCATGAGCAAAGCCTGCTCTTGCTCGTCCTTACCTTGGTTTTCGAGCTCGCCAAACAGTAGCCAACGCGAGGGCACATTGAGCGCTTGACAAAGAATTCGCATTTCGCGGGCGCTGGGATACGTATCGCTCTTCTCATAGCGCAGGAGCGTACTAGCCGGAATCCCAGTGTGTTCGGGTGGATCAAACCTCTTCGTGTACCTACTCAAAGCCTCCACCGACAGGCTCAGCTCGTCGCGTGCGTGCTTGATGCGCTCTCCTAATCGCGACTCCGGTTGAGTGTTGGGCGCGGCCGTCATCGGAGGGAGAGTCGGCTTTGTCTTTGTCGCCACTGAAGAGGGGGCCGCGACAGGCTCCATGCTTTTTGAAGCCGATTTTCTGTTCTGCTCTGCCATCGAGACGAATGGTCGCGCATTTAGTCGGGTAAGTCACAGATTATACGTTTGCGCCCCAAGCTATTCCGGTAGGCGTCCTGCAAAACCGTCGCGATACCCACGACCTAGTTCTCGCCTTTGCGGGTCCTCCCCTTGCGGGTCGCGATCTGTGCCTACCCGCATCCAGGCCTCGTGTTCCTCTGGAGTCATTTTTCCGTAACGGTTTTGTATTAATCCTCTCTCGTAGCCCCTGCCGTAATCGTTCTTACGAAAGGCCTTTATTACGGTGAGATACCTATTAAAGAGCCTCAATCCGATTCTTTCCATGTCTGCCCACTTTCTACAAACTTCGTCGAGCCCTAAGTCTGATGCGAGCTGGAAGGGCGCGTGAATCGGAAGATTGTAGAGGGCTTAGCGGCAATTGAAATGATGCAAAACGCAAATGCATTGGCCTGAAAATCCTTGTGTCGGTGGTTCGATTCCGCCCTTGGCCACCAATTCCCCAAATCTGATTGACTGACAACATGCCGCGTGAGCGGCCTGTTGCGGCGTAGGCTAACCGGCGCAGCCGGTTAAGGCGCGGAACGCGCCGGGTCGAAGGCACAACGTTCCGTGAGCGGCCGTTGCGACGCAGGCGAACGCCAATCGGTCATCGCCTGGAGGGGTTGTCCACGCAACCGACGCCATCGGACACGCGGCGCTCGCCGCCGACTCTGAGGCGCGCATACCAGGCCTGATTCAGCGAGGCGCCTCGAACGACTCGAGCGGAGCTGTCTGCCAGTTCAATGCTTCGCCAATCGGTGGCAGGCCAAGATGGCGCCGGGCCTCGTCGATCTCCGTCAAGGCCGCCGGTTCCTGTCGATAAAAACACAGCCGCACGGCGCGATCGACAAAGGCGGCGAGGCTGTGCTTCTGCGCCTCGGTCAACGGCCTGCCGCGCAGGTCCCGCGACAGTTGGTCAAGCTCTCCGCCGCAGTCGGCAGCGATGCCAGGCCCCGCCAGCAGAATAGTCAGCGCGAACAGCGGCGAAAGCAGTCTCGACTGAATGGGCAGGTTCATGATGAGTGTGAGCGTGTGGACGGCAACCGCGCTGGGACCGGCCGTCCAATACCGGCGTTCGCCGGTAGTGACCAGTCCACGTCGTGGTTGCTGCCCGGAACGCCCCAGAACCCACCCGCAAGTCAGCCGATCCAAGTCGGGAAGGCAGTGATTTAACTTATAATTTACGCCCTTGCAGACGTATCCGGAAAGCTCCGCTCCGCCGCCGATGCAGCAGCTTTTTGCGTTCGGCCTCAACCATCACAGCGCGCCCCTGGCGGTCCGCGAACAGGTCACGTTCGGGCCGGACACGGTCGGCTCGGCGCTGCGCGACCTGGTCGAGCATGAGGCAGCGCGCGAGGCGGCCATTATTTCCACCTGCAACCGCACCGAGGTGTACTGCAGTACCGACGAACCGGAACGGGCGGTGGACTGGCTGGCGCGGTTTCATCACCTGAAGAGCCACAGCATTCAGCCCTTCGTGTACCTGCTGCCACGGGAGCAGGCGGTGAGCCATGTGTTCCGGGTGGCGAGTGGCCTTGACTCGATGGTGCTCGGCGAGCCGCAGATCCTTGGCCAGATGAAGGACGCGGTCAAGAGCGCGGAGGTGGCCGGTACTCTCGGCACCGTGCTGCACAAGCTGTTTCAGACGACCTTCTCCGTGGCCAAGCGGGTGCGCAGCGACACCGAGATCGGCAGCAGCTCGGCATAGCCCGCGGCGACCGCCGTGCGTCTGGCCGAGCGCATCTACCCGACGGTGCGCGAGCAGCGTGTACTGTTCATCGGTGCCGGCGAGATGATCGAGCTGTGCGCAACGCATTTTGCCGCGCGCGAGCCGCGCCTCATGACCTTTGCCAACCGTTCGCCCGAGCGCGCCGGCGAGCTGGCGAGGCGGTTTTCCGGCGTGACGATTGCCCTGAACGATCTGCCCGACCAGCTGGCCCTGCACGACATCGTGGTGAGCTGCACCGCGAGCACGCTCCCCATACTCGGCAAAGGCATGATCGAGCGCGCCATCCGCACCCGCCGCCACCGCCCGATGCTGATGATCGATCTCGCCGTGCCGCGCGACGTAGAAGCCGAGGCGGGTGAACTCGACGATGTGTTTCTGTACACGGTGGACGATCTCGGCAAGATCGTGCGGGAAGGGCTCGATACGCGCCAGGCGGCCGTGGCTCAGGCCGAAGCCATCATCACCGCCGGGGTGCACGATTTCATGCACTGGCTGGATACCCGCCAGGTTGTGCCTGCCATCCGGGCCCTTCGCGACCATGCCGAGCGCATGCGGCGCCACGAGCTCGAGCGCGCGATAAAACTGCTGGCGCGCGGCGAAGATCCCCAGAAGGTGATGGAACAGCTGTCGCATGCGCTTACCAACAAGTTCCTGCATGCGCCAACCAGCGCGCTGACCCATTCGCAGGCGCAGGACCGCAATCAGCTGCTGGCGCTTCTGTCGCGTCTGTACCATTCAGGCACGCAAGAATGAAACCCACGATTGCCGCCAAGCTGGCGCAGCTCGCGGGCCGGCTGGAAGAGGTCAACGCGCTGCTCTCGGCCGAGGATGCCACGCGGGACATGGACGCGTTTCGCCGGCTGTCGCGCGAACATGCCGAACTGGCTCCGGTGGTGGAGTTGTACCAGGCGTATCAGAAGGGCGAGCGCGACCTGGCGTCGGCGCAGTCGCTGTTGAACGACCCGGAGATGAAGGCGCTGGCCGAGGCCGAGCTGCGCGAAGGGCGCGGGACCCTCGAGCGGATCGAGTTCGAGCTGCAGAAGCGGCTGTTGCCGCGGGACCCGAACGACGAGCGCAGCATTTTTCTCGAAATTCGCGCTGGCACCGGTGGAGACGAATCGGCACTGTTTGCCGGCGATCTGTTTCGCATGTACACGCGTTATGCGGAACGCCAGGGCTGGCGGGTCGAGGTGATGTCCCACAGCGAGTCGGAACTGGGTGGCTACAAGGAGATCATCGCCAAGGTCATCGGCGACGGCGCCTATTCAAGGCTCAAGTTCGAATCGGGCGGGCACCGGGTGCAGCGCGTGCCGGAAACCGAAACCCAGGGCCGTATTCACACCAGCGCCTGCACGGTGGCGGTGCTGCCCGAAGCCGACGAAGTCAGCGACGTGGTGTTGAACCCATCGGAGTTGCGCATCGACACTTTCCGTGCTTCCGGCGCCGGCGGGCAGCATGTGAACAAAACCGATTCCGCCGTGCGGGTTACCCATCTGCCGACTGGCATCGTGGTCGAATGCCAGGACGATCGTTCCCAGCACAAGAACCGCGCGCAGGCGCTGGCGATTTTGGCCGCGCGCATCAAGGACCGGCAGATCCGCGAGCAACAAGCCAAGGAAGCGGCGACCCGCAAGTCGCTGGTCGGCAGCGGCGACCGCTCCGAGCGAATCCGCACCTACAACTTTCCCCAAGGGCGGGTCACCGACCATCGCATCAACCTCACCCTGTACAAACTGCAGCAGGTGATGGATGGCGACCTCGACGAAATGATCGGTGCGCTGGTTGCGGAGCATCAGGCTGAGCAGCTCGCCGAGATGGCGGAAAGCGTATGAAGAACGCCACGGCAACCGCGCGCGCCAACGATCAGCCATCCGGCAATCCGGCAACGATCGCCCAGGCGATCGCCCGCGCCGGCATCGACCGCGCCGAGGCGGGATACCTGATGCAGGCGGTGACCGGCCGCGACCGCGCCGGCCTGATCGCGCACGGCGACGAACCGCTGGATGCCGAACGCGTGCGGTGCTTCCTGGCGCGGGCGCGCCGGCGGCGCCGCGGCGAGCCACTGGCCTATCTGGTCGGCCGCCGCGCCTTCCATGAACTCGATCTCGAAGTCGGCCCGGGCGTGCTGATCCCGAGGCCGGAAACCGAACTCCTGGTGGAGCTCGCGTTGGCGCGGCTGCCGGCGCACGCGCCGGTGCGGGTGCTCGATCTCGGCACCGGCAGCGGGGCGATTGCGCTATCGCTGGCGTGCGCGCGGCCGCAAGCCGACATCGTCGCCGTCGACCGCTCTGCGGCGGCCTTGACCATTGCACAGCGCAAGCTGCGTCGGCTGCACGCGTCGGGCGGGCGGGTGCAGCTGGCCGCGCGGGTGATCAAGGCCACCGGC
>CALJLA010000012.1 GCA_937983055.1 uncultured Pseudomonadota bacterium | reverse complement strand
GGTGTATGCGATCCTGTTCCCCGACGTGGGTTTTTTCACCAAATGAATGGCGTGCCGATCATCGAGGTCCGCGGCGTGACCACCCGCATCGCCGGCCAGACCATTCACGAGCTGCTTGATTTCGACGTCGCGCGCGGCGACGTCGTAGCGCTGGTGGGCGGCTCGGGCAGCGGCAAGACCACGCTGCTGCGCGCCATTGTCGGGCTCAATCGGCCGACGGCGGGCAGCGTGCGCCTGTTCGGCGAGGACCTGCTGCGCGCGCGCCGGCGCGAGCGCCGCGAACTGCAGCGGCGCTACGGCCTGCTGTTTCAGAACGGTGCCCTGTTCTCGGCGCTGAATGTGTTCGACAACGTCGCGCTGCCGCTGCGCGAGCTGAAGCGCCTGCCGGAAGCGATGATCCGCGACCTGGTGATGCTCAAGCTGTCGCAGGTGGAGCTGCAGCCGCGCGACGCGCTGCGCATGCCGGCCGAGCTGTCGGGCGGCATGGTCAAGCGTGTCGGCCTCGCGCGCGCGCTGGCCCTCGATCCCGAACTGCTGCTGCTGGATGAGCCCACCGCCGGGCTCGATCCCGGGCGCGCGCAGTCGCTGGTCCGGTTGCTGCGCGCGCTCGCCGGCGAACTCAACCTGACGGTGGTAATGGTCACCCACGACATCGAGACCCTGGCGATGCTGGCTTCGCGCGTCGCCGTGCTGGCGGAGCGGCGCATCGTGGCGGACGGCTCGCTGCGCGAGGTGCTGCAGTCGCCGCATCCGTTCATCGCCGAGGTTTTCGGTCAGAACGCGAAATTGCTAGGCTCGCTGGCGATGCAATCCGCCCCCGCTCCGGCCTGATCGATGGAGAATCGCGCCTACGCCGTGCTGGCCGGTCTGTTCACCGTGGTGCTGGGCGCGGTGCTGGTGGCCGCGGTGCTGTGGTTTCGCGGCGACACCCGTGGCTCCCATCAGTACCTGCTGGTCACGCCCTACTCGGTGAACGGCCTCTACCCCCAGGCCGAAGTCCGCTATCGGGGACTGACTGTCGGCAAGGTCGAGGAGCTCGAGGTGGACTTGCAGGACCCGCGCAACATTCTCATTCTCATCAGCGTGGAAAAGCACATCCCGATCACCGAGTCGACCTGGGGCCAGCTGGGCTACCAGGGCGTGACCGGTCTGGCCTACGTGCTGCTCGACGACGATGCCAGCAATCCCCGGCCGCTTGCCGCGACGGGCGACGCGCTGCCGCGCATTCCGGTGCGCGCCAACGTGCTCGACGACCTCGCGTCGGCCGGCCAGGTGCTGCTCAACCAGGCCAACGTCCTGCTGGAGCGGCTCAATGCCCTCGCCAGCGAGGAAAACGAGTCGCGGCTCGCGCAGATGCTGGTCAACCTCGAGAACGCCTCGGCCCAACTCGAGCCGGCGCTGCGCTCGATTCCGACGGTTGCCGCACGCGCCGAGCGGCTGTTGAGCGACGAGAACACCGGGCGTATCACCCGTTCGCTGGAAAACCTGGAACAGGTCACCGCCTCGTTCGCGCCGGTGGCGGAGGACACGCGCAAGGTGCTGGCCAACATGCAGGCGCTGTCGCTGCGCATCGACCGCATGGCCGACGAGCTGTCGGTCGAAGTCACCGACAGCACGCTGCCGAGGGTCAATGCGCTGGTCGACCAGCTTGCGCAGGATTCGCGCGATTTCCGCCGAGTGCTTCAGCAGCTCGAGCGCGAGCCGCGCAGCCTGCTGTTCGGCCGCGCGCCCGCCGCTCCGGGGCCGGGCGAGCCGGGCTTCGCGGGAGGCCGGCGATGAAGCGCTTTGCGATCGCGCTGTCCATGCTGGCGCTGGGTGCCTGCGCCGGCGGCGAGCGCGTGCCGGTGCGCATCTACGATTTCGGTCTGGCGCCGGCGGCGGCGCCCGCCGCGGTTTCGGTGCACGTGCTCGCGGTGACTTCCCCTGCCTGGCTCGACGTGCAGGACATGCTCTACCGCCTGGCTTACCGCGACCCGCTCGCGCTCGAGCCCTATGCCTTCAGCCGCTGGGCCGGTACTCCGCCGGCGATGCTGACGCTGCGGCTGCGACAGACGTTCGGCACGCTGCCGGCGCGCCAGGCGCGCTGTGCGCTGCAGGTGAACCTTTCCGAGTTCAGCCAAGTGTTCAGCCGCGCCGATGCGAGCCGCGCGACCCTGCACGCGAGCGCGGTCGTCTACCGGCTCAACGGCGATCGCCAGCGCGACCAGCTCGAACTGCGCCTCGAGCGCGATGCGCCCACGCCGGACGCGGCGGGCGCCGCCGCGGCCTTCTCCGCGCTCGCCGATGAGCTGACCGTGCTATTGCGCGACTGGGTGGCCGGCACCGGCTACTGCGGCTGATCCGTCCACAGGCGCGCCGGCGACAGCGTGTCCAGCACGCTGCGCGGCAGCGGTCGCGGCGCACCGGCGATTTCGCTCGCCAGCAGTTCCGCCGCCAGCGGTGCCCAGGTGAAGCCGCGCGACCCCAGCGCCAAGCACGCGTACAACCCGGGCGCGATCGCGCCGATCAGCGGCCGGCGGTCGCGGCTCGCACAGCGCACGCCGACCCAGCCATCCACCGCGGCCGGCAGCGACGCCGCGAACGCCTCCGGCAGCATGCGCCGGGCACGGCCGAGATTGGCCTCGTGATCGGCACGGCGTAGCGCCAGTTCGGTGTCGCCTTCGCCGTAGGTGGCGCCGACCAGGCAGCGGCCGTCCCCGCCCGGCATGACATAGCCCTCCTGGCAGACCGCCGATCGCGCCTGCGCGCCGGTGCACGGCAGCATAGACACCTGCCCGCGCACCGCGCGCAACGCCAGATCTCGGGGCGCCAGTGCCGCGGCGTCCACCCCGTTGGCCAGAATCACCGCCGCCACCGAGCCCAGCGCGCGCTCGTCGGCATCGAGCAGTTGCAGGCCGTCCGCGCCCGGCCGGATGCGCGCAACGCGCGCACCGGTCTCCACCCGCACCTGCTCGCCGGCGGAATGCAATGCCGCCGCACAGGCGGCCGCGCCCGACAGCCAGCCGCCCCCGGGAAACCACACGCCCGGCCCGCCGGTCTTCGCGCCGCACAGATCGGCGCCTTCCGCCGCGTCGACGCCCCGCGCGATGTCTTCCGGCAGGGCCAGCCAGTCGAGTGCGCGGGCGAGCCGCGCGCCATGCTCCCCATCACGCGCAAGCTGCAGCACGCCGCCGGGACGCCACGCCGCTGCGTCATGCAGCTGCCGGTAGCGGCGCGCCGCGTAACAGTACGCCGACAGGGTGAACACGCCGCGCCCGCCACGCTCGAGCGACAGAAACGGCCGCACCAGGCCGGCCGGATTGGCCGAGGCCCCGCTGCCCGGCTTGGCACCGGCCTCCAGCAGCTGCACCTCCAACCCGTACCCGGCCAGCGCCAGCGCGCACTGGCTGCCGGCAATGCCGGCACCGATTACGGCCACGCGGCCGCGCGCGCCGTGCGCGGATTCTCGCCGGCCTGCAAATCGTCCGACCAGCCGCTCGCGCTTGGGCGATAACCCGCTCTGCTTCTGTACCGCGAAGCCGGCGGCGGCCAGCGCCTCGCGCACCGCCCCGGCCACGCTCCAGGTCGCCAGCGTCGCGCCCGGCGCCGCCAGGCGCGCAAGCTGGCGGGCAAGCTCCGCACCCCACATGTCCGGATTGCGTGCCGGCGAGAAGCCGTCGAGATAGAAAGCGTCCGCGCGCGCGTCGAGCTGAGAGAGCTGCGCCAGCGCATCGCCAAGCAGCAGCAGCAGGTTCACCCGTCCACCGTCCAGGCGCAGCAGATGAAACCCCGGCGTGAGCGGCGGATACTCGCGGAGCAATTCCGAAGACAGCGCCGCGAGCGGCGGGTGCAGCGCATGCACCGCGCGCAGGTCGGCCGTGCGAAACGGGTGCTTCTCCACCGAAACGTAATCGAGCCGCGCGCCTGCCGGCGCGTGGCTCCGGAACGCCTGCCAGGTCGCCAGAAAATTCAGCCCCGCCCCGAAGCCCGTTTCGACGATGGTCGAGACTGTGCCGTCGGCGAAACCCGCCGGCAGTTCGTTGCCGGCGAGAAACACCTGATGCGCATGCGCCAGCCCGCCGCTGGCGGAGGCGTAGATGTCCTGAAAGCGCTCGGAATAAAGAACGCCGTCGCGAAAGGCCAGTTCGGCGGGAATGATGTGGGTCACGCGGCTACGCTTCTGTTCGGACAGAGGCGCGAGTTTAGCGGCAGCGGGACATGCTGCAGTAGTGCGCCGCGCTGGCGCCCGGCGTCCCGGCGTCCCGGCGGATGTCCGCCGGACAGGCGCCCTTCAACTTTCTCGTAAAAAGCAAACCGCCTGGAGCGGATTTCCCGAATGCGTGCAACCCCGGGGATTGCTCGGCTTTCGCGTTGCCGCCGCGAAAGCCTCGGCCCTGCGGGCCCGCCGCGCTAGCGCGGCGTCCCACCGGATGTCCACCGGACATCCGGTGGTCGAACAGGGGTTCGAATTGACACGTGGGGATGCCAAATAAAAAAGCCACCTGCTGGTGGCTTTTTTATTTGGCGACCCCACGGCGAGACGAAATTAACCCCGGTGCGGTGCTGCGGTTTGTCAGGGTGAGGAAGGTGGCTTGATGACGGACAATCTATTCGAAGGCTGCGCCACTACCGAGGAAATGCTGCAACGCATCCGCGCCGTCGGCGGGCTCGCTGGAGACACGGCCGTTGGCAGCGACTTCACCGAGGGGTGGGCGATCCATTGCTGGGTCGGCTCGGAAAAGGCGCACTATTATCGCGTGCTGAGACGCCATGACATTCCGCCAGGCTCAATGATGGTCAAGGCCCTGTGCATGGATCGGCAAATCCTCTGCCTGCGGGACAGCGCGCCGCTTTTCGGCCCCGGGAATTTTCCGCGGTGCCAGCACTGCCTGAAGAAAGCGGCGAAGCGCCCTAAGGCCTGAGTCCAGCCGCCCACCGCTGCAGCCCCTTCAGCTTTTCTACTTCGGCGGCACAGGTTGCAAGGTCTTGAGCGATTCCTGCAGCTGCTTCGACCAGCGCACGGGGTCGATCGGTGCAGGCGGCACCATCAAATCCGCCGGGGGGCTCGGGGGTGGTGGGCAGGGCACCGCTACCAGCTTCGGCTGGCTGGCGCAGGCGGTCAGTAGTGCGAGAAGCCCATAGAGTGCGCAGCGTGGCCAGCTCGTCGAGCTGGGGCTGGAGTTTGTTTCGGACATCGGCGGCCCCTTTCTGGAATTGGCGGCTGGCGTCGATCGCCAGCTCGGCCTGGCGTTGCTGGGTGGCCTGGTGGCGCAGCAGCTCGCGGCTGATGGTCTCGGCGGCGGCGCGCTGGTAGTCGGCGAAATCCCGCTCCGCGGCGGCCTTGCCCCACCAGCCGAGCCCGCCCCAGACGGAGACCAGGGCGAGCACGACAGCGGCGGCGATCAGGCCTTTGCCTTTCAGGGCCATGGCGGCGAAGCTCACCATGTCCACACACCGTTGATTAGATGGCCGTGGAACCCCTCGCCGTCGATCGACGGCGAAACCGTAATGGTGCCGTCCTCATGCTCGGTGACGGCATGTCCGTCTAGAGCTCCGGTGTGCGCGCCAGGCGGACGCACAAGCCATGTGCCATCGCTGTTTCTGCCGTAACCGCCATCAGGCATGCGCAGATCGTTCGTTGCTGCGTCGGGATACACCCGCACCCCCACTTGCTGTCCCATCACCCCTCCCGCCTCGAGGCGTCGTAGAGCTTGAACAGAAACCCCTGCAGGATGGTCACCGGGGTCAGCACGGCGGCGATGACGGCGCTGAGTTCGACGCCGGTCATGCCTTGGCGCAGGGCGTAGGCTTTCGCCCAGAGGTAGGCATCGACGAGCTGCCAGAGCACGATCAGCACCATGGCGCGGCGGATGACCTTGCGCTCGTCGATGAAGTCGAGCAGGCCGGTGGCGGCGGCTTTGATTGTGGCGGCGAGGGTCATGGATTGATGCCGATGCTGTAGCCCTGGCCGCGCTTCCAGGTCAGCACTTCGCCGCGGGGCTTGCGGTCGGCGACAAAGCTGATATGCACCCAGCCGCCCTCGAAAATGAGCTGGTCGAACGGCAGGTCGCTGTCAACGATGGCGCGGCAGATGGCGAGCGGCGGGCCGTAGCGGCTGGCGATGAAGTCGCAGGCCTCGCCGCGCATGTGCTGGCTGTTGGCGCTGCCGCCGACGGCGCGGTTGAGTTCTGGCGAGCGGTAGCCGGACAGCACCACCACCGGCACGCCGAGCAGGTCGCGCACCGATTCCATGGCGTGCGCGGTGAATCGCAGCTTCTCGACGATCGCCGGCGGCGGGGTATTGTCGATGCCCTGTCGTTCAGCGGTTTCGGATACCGTCAGCTCGGCCAGGCTGAAGTGCGGCGGCCAGCGCCGGGAAGATTCGGTCACAGACATGGCGGCACCTCCGGCCGGGCGATGTAGATGCCGACGCGCTCGAGGGCATAGATCTGGATGGCGTAGGCTTGCAGTTCGCGGGCGCGGTGGTCGAGGCAGTCGGTTGCCGGGCCGTAGCGGGCCCATTGGACGTAGTGCACGAGCTCGTGCAGCAGCACGGAGACGTTGAAGGTGTCGGCCATGTCCATCGATTCGTCGAGCCAGATCTCGCCGTCGATCAGCGCGGCCCTGACGGCGCAGGGCCGGCCGCAGTAGCGGGCCGCGATGTCGGCCTGGATCTTCGGCACGATGCGCGGCGCGCGCTCGGGGATGCCGATGCCGGCGCGGCCATAGGCCAGCGCATAGGTTTCGTTCGCCTGCCACTGCTGCAGCTCGGCCGCCTCGGCCCGGGGCAGGATGGCCAGCACCCAGAACACCATCGACCAGGCCAGCACTTCGACCCACGACACCTCGACGAACAGGCAGAAAAAAAGCCGCTTGAGCGGCTTGGGCAGCAGGTTCATGGCGTCACCTCGCAGGGTTAATGCCGGTGTTTAGTGCCCTTCGCGATTGTTGGATCGCTCGCGGGCGGGGTGCCGGTTGCATTCGTCGCCAAATGTGCGATCAATCTGGCGCTGAATGTCAGCGCGATGGCGGGCGCCGGACTCGACCTGCGCCTGGATATTGGAGATGTCTTTTTTCACATATGCCATTTCCAGCTCGATCTTATCCAGGATGCGCGGCACCATGAAGAAATACCCCGCCGCAGCGATGACGCCGGCGATGATGGTGGCCTCGATCATCCGCACGCCGGAAACCTTCGGCGCCGCCGCCGCCGCCGCCGACACGAACGGGATGCTGTCGGCGTTGGCGTTGATCCAGTGGACGAGGTTGTCGAACATGGGCGGCACCTTATTGTGCTGGGTTGGCGATCTGCGCGAGCGGAGCGATGTGTTCGATAAAGGCCGGACGGCTGGACAGCAACTCGTGGATGCCGCCATTCACGCGATTGGCGATCGCCAGCTCGATGCGCTGCAGGTGCGGATAGATTTCGGTATGCCAATCGGGGTGGCAGCGCATCGTCTCCATGTGGTCCCACGGGATGCAGCCCTGGCTGAGCAGCATGTTCTCCGCGCGACGCTTGAGTTCCTCGCGCCATTCATCGCGCTGTGCGGCCTGGTGCGCCTCACGGTCCGGCAGATGCGCGTAGAGCCTCAGCGGCTGGATCTTGGCGATCAGCTTGCGGATGAACACCGCTTCCTCCTGCGCGACCTCGATCATTTCCTGAATACGGTCGCGCGAGAGCTGTTGCTCGAGTTCGGCCGCCTCGTCCTCCAGCCGCAGCCACGGGATGAATCGGCGCCAGCGTGCGCGCTCCTTCAGCGCACGGAGCTTGAACTCGGAGACCTGTGCCTGCTCGAGCGCGGTAAGGCCTTCGCCACAACCAGCCCGCCGAGCCGACCGAAACGCCACATCAGCCAGATGATCACGCGATTGCGTTCCTGCACACCCATGGAGAGGAACGTCTGCGTCGTCCAGTAATCGGCGACCTGCAACAGTGCGAAGACAGCGAACAGTGCGATTGTGACGTCCATGTGGACCTCCAGTTCAAGCGGATCTCAATGCCATGGTGTACGCGCGCCAGGTGGCGGAGAAGCCGTACGCGCCAAACGCCTTCGCGCCCGAAGCTCCAGCCGCCGCCTGCAGCACGGTGGCGACGGACATCGAAAAGTTGTTGCCGCCACCAGCGCTCTCGTCAACGCGCTCGGTCATGCCGGACGGCGGAGTGGTCGGCGCCGCAGCGTCGTTGACGCACTGCATCGCTATCACCATCGCATTCGCGTTGCTGGTGGTGATGCTCGGCGCCGTCGCGGCGGTGCTGGTCGTCGGACCCGCCGCGCCGTCGATGTCGAACGGGTTAGCGGTACTGACGCCGCGGAACGTCAGGATGGCGCCGACGTCGGCGTTCGCACCGGACCAGGTGTAGCTGGCAGGCTCCGAGCTTGCGACGCGCGTCCAGACCGCGAACGTCGGCTGCGTGCCCGTCTGCTGCTCGCGCAGCGTCCAGCCAGACGGCGGCGTATCCAGGTCGATCGCGGCCGAGACCACGATCGCCACCATCACGTCATTGTCGAGCGTGCCGGACGGAACCGAGACGGTCACGTTGCCGCCGCTCTTCACCGCCGAGGCGGCGTTGATGAACGACGGCGGTCCCGCCGGCGCGGCGGCGAAGACGTACGGGTTGACGATGCCGCCGATCATCAGGTCTTCCTCCCGATCAGCATGACCTTTAGTCCCTTCGCCGTGCCGTCTCCGACCTGGTCGACGTCCACGCTGATCTCCGCGTCGTTCGCGAGCGACGTGTCGGAGAGCACGGCCGCGGTCGCCGCCGTGAAAGACGTCAGCTCCGTGTTGTCGATCGTGAGCTTCGTCGAGAGGATCGAGACGCCAGCCTCGTTGATGTCCACCGTGAAGATCACCCCAGTGGCCTGCGCGGTCGAGAGCGAGGCGCGCACGCCGGTCAGGGTGAAGGCGTAGGGCATCCGGAACTTGACCTTGTTCGTGCCCGTCACGATCGCCGTCGTCTCGTCGGACGCCGCGAAGATAATCGCCTCTTCTATCCCGAGCGTCTGCCGCGCCGTGGCGGCGTCCGCGTCGTCGATCAGGGTGCGGGCAAAGGCGCTCAGCGTGGTCAGCGCCCAGGTGCCAGCACCCGTTGCGTAGGGAAGCTGGTTAGCGGCGGAGACCAGCGCCGCGATCGCGTTCAGGTCCGTGTCGAACGCCTGCACGTCCGTGCCGATCACCAGCCCGAGCGTCGAGCGCGCCGCCGTCGCGTCCGCGTCGTCTACCAGAGAGCGGCCGAACGACGTCAGCGTGAAGAGCGCGGCGACGTCCGTGGCGGTGAAGTAGATGCCGCGGTCCGACACGGTCGCGAGCGCCGCCATCGTGGTGAGCGTCGCGTCGAGCGGCTGGAACGTGTTGGGACCCCAGAACTTCGACCACGTCATCGCCGTCGTGTCGAGCGTACCACCCTGGTCCGCCGTGCAGAGCCAGCCGCTCTCCGCGTTGGCCGTGCCCTCCTCCACGTAGGTGAACGCGCCGGGCACCTCCGCCCACGCGTCCATGTCGGACGCGCGCGTCATCGCGGCGGCGGAGCCGTTGAATAGGTAGATGCCGTTCTGCTGCGGCGCGCTCTGGTCCTTGATCAGGTACCGCCTGCCGCTGACCATCGTGACGGCGTCGAGCGTCGTGCCCGGCGCGTTCAGGTTCACGTTGCCGGTCGACGCCGCGTGCACGCTGGGCTTCGCGTCCAGCCCGGACTGGAGCGTGTCCACGTACTGCCGCGTCACCGCGTGCAGCGCGTTCGTCGGATCGCCGCCGAGCAGCACCTGGGCGAACGACGGCGTGCTCGCCGGGCCGAGGCCGAGCGCGTCGTTGAAATCGGCGATGGTTTCGGCCTGCAGCGTAAGGCCCATGGTGTCGCTGATGTCGAATTGCGCCGCGCGGCCGATGGCGACATGGCGCAGCTCGACCTCGTTGCCGTCCTTGCTGACCTTGACCTTGTAGCCGCCGGCCAGGCCGGCGGCATAGAAGCTGAAGCGCGCCGACGCATCCGCGGTAAACGGGTTGGCGAGCGCAGCCGTGCCAGCCTCGTTGGAATACAGAGCGGCCAGAGCATTGTCGGACTCGCGCCGCACCTCCACGCTTGCCAGAGGCGCGATCAGGACGTTGCTGCCGACCGGAATGAACGCCACGCCGTTGTAGATCGACAGTGCCATATGCAGCCCCCCTAGACCGTTGACCCAATGACCGTGGGCGCCGGCGAGTCGTAGGTTACGAACGCGATGCCCTCGATCGCGTCGCCAGCCGGGCCGCCCACGCCGCCCGCCCCCTGCGCAATCCCGCCCGTGCCCGCGTTACCGTTATTGCCTGCCTGCGCTGGGTCGCCGCCCTTGCCGCTGGTACCACCGATGACCACGCCGCCTGCGTTGCCACCGGGCGCTGCGGCGCCGCCGGTCGTCAGTGTTCCAGCCTCCCCGCTCTGGCCCGGGTTGGAACCCGTCCCCCCTCCACCTGGCACACCTGGATCGCGACCGGCACCGCTGCCGCCACCGCCGCCGCCAGAGAACGCCACGAAAGACGCCGCCGCGCCGCCGCCGCCGCCACCACCGCCACCGGCGGCGATGATGCCGGGCCCCTTGACTAGCACTGCGTAACGCGCCTTGAACGCCGTGCCGCCGCGCTTGCCCGGTTTGCCCGCGGCCGCGCTGCCGGCGCTGGCATTGCCGCCCTTGCCGCTATCGCCGCCCTTGCCGGCCACCCGCCCCAGCACGTCCATGTAGAGCGTGACGCCGGCTGGCCAGTCGCCGGTGTCCAGCGAGAACTGCGCCGCATCGACCGACCCGACGACGATGCCCTCGGTAACCACCAGGCGCACGGTTTCCACGCCAGTTGGTGCGGCATACAGCAGGTCGTGCTCGGTGCGGAAGTTGACGTTGTAGCTGTCGCTGTCCACATAGATCACACGCTCGGTCAGCGGGTCTTCCGGCGTGAGCGTCAGCGACACGGTGCGCAGCTCGAGCTCGTCGTCGTCGCGGCCAATCTCGGTGACAGCGTGCGACACCGTGCGCGGCAGGCCGGTATCGTCCTCCAGGTCGTCGAGCGTCAAGGTCACCGGCTGTGCCAAGCGCAGCAGCGGCAGCTTCTTCGCTTCCAGCCGAAACCGCGCCTCCAGCGGCGGGTTCAGGAACACTTCCAGCAGACGGTTGCCTATTTTCAGCGCATTGGTGCGCCCGAACGCCGGAATCCAGCGACTGAACACTTCGCGGATGCGCGGCGTGCCGTAGCGCGCCGCCGCCAGCGGATCGACCGCGACGACGCGCGAACGGTAGTTCTGCGCGTCTTCGATGTCGCCGACCGGGCTGATCTGGCCGTAATGCACCCAAACCTCCGACAGGCGCTTGTCCTGCCGCGGACGCAGCTCCAGCGAATCGGCGACGATGTCGCGCTCGGAGTCGATCGCCGCCGTTGCCACCGCGGCCCGCAGCGCGACCATCTCGACTAGCCCTGTGCGCACATTCGGCCAGGTCGTGAACCCGGCCTGCACCGCCAGCTCGCCGACCAGCTCGAGCACCGGCGTCGGTTTGGCGATGTAGCCAGTGTAGATCTCGGTGGTCGCCGTATCATTAAAAAAAAAAAAAAAAATCGGCAGCTCGCCGGAACTCAGCGTGGTGTAATTGAGCAGCAGGTCGTAGACGATGTCATGCGCCAGGTCAGAAGTGTAGACCAGCACCAGCTGTACGAGGTCTTCGTCATTATGGTCCGACGCCGCAGTGCCCAGCGCGCCGCGGGCGACCACGGTAAAGGTGTCGCCGCTGCGGGTGAACTGGATGATCTCTTCGCCGATCGAGACGTAGCCGGACGCGGGGTAATCCTCGTTGCCGATGCCGCTGGGCAGCACGCTGAAAGTCGACGGCGTGCCAGTGATGTTGGCCGACAGCTCGCCGCGCGAGGCCAGCGGCGCGACCGCCTTTTCCTCCTCGATGCGCGTGAACAAATCCTTGGCCGTCAGCCGCACACCTGCGTTGCTTGGCCCGTCGATGCTCGCCAGCAGGTAGTGGCGCACATCCATGTCGTTCAGCGCTTGGCCCAGCGTGCCATCGCGCACCCGCACCGCGTAGGTCGTGTAGTACGGATTGCGCGCCAGCCACTTGCCCCAAAAGGTGCCGCTGGCATATGGGTCGTAGCCGATTGAATCGCTCTGCGCCGCGCCGGACAGCCGCTGCAGGCGATACGGGTCGACCAGGTGATCGCTGTGCGCAAAGTTGCTGAGGCGCGCCGTGACCACTTCGCGCTGGCCGAGCGCGGCGGCGTCCTCGTCCATTCCGCCGAGATTCACCGCCGCCGGCGCGATGTCGAGCGACCCCGGCACCAGCGCCGGAATCACGTTGCCGTATTGCAGCACGTTCTGCTGCGGCTCGCAGAACCGGAGCGTGAGCGTGCCCGGCGTGTAATTGTTGAGATCCTGGCAGGTGGCCTCGGTGTTGAAGCACTTGCGCGTGCCGGTGGTGCCGAGCACTGCCGCGCACGGCGCGCTGCCATAGGTCAGCGAGCACAGCGGCTGGTCGATTTCGAGAAAGACGACTTTCTCGCGGCTAGTCATGGCCGATGCCTTCGTAGCTCCACGACACCTGCATCAGGTCGCGGGTGCCCATGTTGTCGGGGCGGATGTCGTCCTCGGTCCAGACGTAGCCGACCTCGTTCGGAAATGTCTGCGGTCGCCAGGCAATGAAATACGGATAGCTGCGCGCCGAGCGCACAAACTGGTCGAACGTGGTGCGCATCCACGCCGCCTGAAGGTGGCGGAACGACACCGAGCCGGTGATGCCGTGGCGGCGGATCGACTGCCCGAGAAACTGGCCGCCGCGCGAGACGCTGGCTTTTTTGACGGTGCGGCGCTGGAACAGGATCGGCGTCACGCCAGCATAGATCGGCCGCGTCATCGCCAGCGCGACGCCAGCGCGGATCACCGCGATGCGCGGCACCGTGCTGCCGGTGAGGCCAATGCGGACATACTGCGCACTGCGCGCAGTGTCCAGGAACAGGATCGGCGCGTCGTCGCCTGGCATGACCTCGCCGCCCAGCCGATGATGCACGATCGCCGCCGCCGGGCTTCCGCTCTGGTTGACCGTCCAGGTTTCGCCGCCGCCGGAGACGAAACTCGTCGCGCCATGGGTGGCGTCGTTCTCGGGGTCGAACTCGGCCACGACGCTGCCGCCGATGCCGCTGCGCACTTCGGCGTAGTAGAGCTTGCCGTTGAGCGGCGCGGTGGCACCGGCCTCGATCGCGCCAAGCGACAGTTCCGATGTGCTGCTGAACAGGCTGGTGGTGCCAGCGGTGGTCTGCGTCGTGCCGATCTGGTTCCAGGTCACGCCGTCGGTCGACGTGTAGAACCGTGCCGACTTGTTGCCGGCGCCGTCGTCTACATCGAAGGTCACCCGCACCCACAGCGCCGTGCCGTCGCTGGCGCCCACTGCCGCGTCGGAAGTCATGACCGAGACCGCGGTGCCGTCGGCCGACCAGGCAAACGACAGATTGCCAGTGGTCGCGTCCACCCGGAACTCCCAGGACACCTGCCCTGTAGCCTGGCGCTTGGCGATGAGCGCGGCCCTGGCACGGAGGTCGATGTCGCCGGTAATGTCCAGCGCCGCCGCGTCCGGCGTTTTCACATAATTCGACGTCGTGCCGGGCAGCAGCGCGTGCGCGGCGAAATCGCCGTCGGTGCTTACTTTGCAGGATACCGTGGCACCGGAGCTGCCGATGGTGTGCCCGGCCAGGCCGACGTAGTCGATGCTCTGCAGGCTGCCGAGATCGAGATCCCAAGTGGCCGGCAAACCGGCTGCCTGCCAGAACTCGGCGGTGTCCGGCCGCAGCGGAGCATCGCGCGGACCCGCCACGGTTTCGCTGCTCACGGTGACATCGTTGCCGTCCAGCGCCAGCTCGCGGGCCAGGTCGTGCCAGGCAATGCGGGCATGCGTCAGCGGATGCACCGCTGAGGCGACGAAGGCCGCCGGATAGACGATCATGCCCGCCCCCGCGCCAAGATCAGCCGCCCGCCGTCGCGTTGCGTCTCGATGAATTTCTCGAACAGGTCTCGCACGGCGCGCGTGCTGGTGAACTCGGTGCCGGGCAGCTGCACGATCGTCGTCGGGCCAGCCTGCGACGAACCGCTGCCGCTCGCTACCGGCGTAACTGGCGTGGCCGGCGTCGCGCCGGCCAGTGACGGCGCCGCACCGCCGCCACCGCCGAACTGCTGCGCGCGTATCTGGTTCATCTGCGCCAGCATCGCAACGCCCGCGAGCGTGGCCATCGCCGCACCCGCCGGCGGCCCGCCGAAGGCGGCGCCCCAGGTGTAGGCATTTGCGATGGCCTCTGGCGTCTTGAGCGCGATTTGCGCGATGCCGGCGATCTTGTTGATGTTGAACATCGCCCGGCTGCCGCTGGTGA
Organism: uncultured Pseudomonadota bacterium; assembly: GCA_937983055.1. Classification (GTDB taxonomy): domain Bacteria; phylum Pseudomonadota; class Gammaproteobacteria; order Burkholderiales; family Eutrophovitaceae; genus CALJLA01. Next base: position 35,272 of record CALJLA010000012.1, on the reverse strand, counting down.
CGTTGGCAGTCATGTCGGTGATCATGCCGGCCAGGTGTTGCGCCTGGCGCCGGAAGCTCGCCCGCTGGAACTGCTCGATGGTAGTGATGGCCCGCTCGCGAATCTCGCGGATGCGCTGCCAGTGATCCTCTTCGAGCGAGGCCATCAGCTCCTTGTGCTCTTCCTCGGTGGAGAACTCGAGCTCGCGGAACTCCTGGAGCTGGCGCATCTTGTCTTCGAAGCGCTCGGTTTCGAGTTTTTCCTCGTCCGCCAGCTCGTCGCGCAAGCTCTGGAACCGCCCCATGCGCTCTTCGTGCAGGGCCCGTTCCTCGGCAGCGGCGTCGTAGTCGATCTGCGCCAGCGCATCGCGGTGGCGGGCGACCTCTTTTTCGAGCAGCTCGTCGAACTCCTGTTGCGAGACCTGGCGCTTTTGCAGAAAGCCGTTGAGTTCGGCTAGCCGCGCCGCATGCGACGCCCGCTCGGACTCTTCCTCGGTGCGCAGGGATTCGCGGAAGGCTTCAAGGCGTTTCTGCGCCTCGGGGTCGAGCCGGATACCGCCTTCGCCCATGCCAGCGGCAGCCTTGCGGGTGCGCACCACCTCTTCCGACACCTGGTTGGATCGGGCCTTGACTTCATCAAACCACTGCTTCAGGCCTTCGCCTGGCATGGGCTGATTGGCCAGGGCGACCAGCTCGGCCTTGGTTTCCTTGATGCGGGCGGCGGACTGATCGAGCAGGATGCCGAGAAAACTGTCCTCGAATTTGATGTCGATGCCTGGGATGAGATTGGCGATCTCCATCCAGCCCTTGACGATGGCGCCGACGATGGCCAGCACCGAGTCGCCAAAAAGCTGGAAGCCCAGCTCAACGCCCTTGAGCACGACGCGCAGGCCCTGCACCACATCGGCGACATTAGCGGCGCCGTTCACCGCGGCCTGCATGGCGCGGTCGATCGTGGTTTTGAACCCCTCCGTTTCCAACGCCATTGACCGGATGCGATTGGTGATGTCGTCGATGATCGGCGCCACCGCCACCGCCAGCCGGTTGCCGGCGCCCTCGGCGATCTTGCCCAGCACGGATAGCTGGTCGTTGGCGCGCTCAATGGTGGTGGAATCGACCTCAGACACCGCCAGACCGAGCCTGACCACTTCATCGCGCGCCAGACCGAGGGTTTCGGGGTCGATCTCGGTCATTGCCAGACCGAGCCGGCGGCCGAACAGCGCGCCGGCCACCGCCGCACGCTCGGCGGCGGGCACGTTTTCTTTCAGCGCGCGGTTGATCGCAGCAATGCGCTGGTCGACATCCAGGCGCGATACGGCCTCGGCGCTGAGACCGAGCCGATCGAAGGCTTCCTTGTATTCCTGCGTGCCCTGGATGGCCTCGCCGATGGCGGTGTCGAGCTGGCGCACCGCGATCGTCATTTTCTCCTGGCCGACACCGGCCAGGTCGCCGGCACGCATCAGGGTGGCCAGCCCGGCGTTGGTGGCGCGCAACTGGCGGGCCAGCTTGGCCTGGGTGTCGATGGCGTCCATCGAACGCGCTACCAGCGCCGTAGCCACCGCCGCGCCGGCGGCAGAGGCAGCCAGCGCCAGCTTGCCGGCGGTGTTGACGGTGCCGCGCATGCGTCCGGCAACGGTGTCGAGGTGCTTGTCCGCCTGGCCAAGCGCCGAGGTCAGGCCGGTGATGTCGGCGCCGACGATAACCGTCAGTGCCCCGATGTTCTCTGCCATCAGTCAGCCTTTTGCGCGGCGGCAGCCCGTTCTTCGGCCTGCCAGTGCTGCAGTTCGTCGTAGAGTTCGGCCACGTCGTCCTCGGTCAGGCTGCCGTAGTGCTTCTTCGGCCGGCGGGCCTCGAACATCCACCAGAATTCGGCCGGGTGCAGCCGCCAGAACTCGCCCGGCGTCAGCCCCCAGCCGATTGCGGCTTTGAACGCTTCCTGGATGAGCGATCGGGGTCCGCCGCGCCTTTTCCCGGTGCCGCGCCCCCTTCAGCAGCGCCGGCAGCCAGCAACTGCTCCGGCGGGATCATCATGGTCAGCAGCGTATTTACCGCCGCTTCGGCAGCATCGCGCTGGCTGCCGCGCTTGAACATGCCGGCGTAAACTTCGTCGTCGCTGACCCGGGCGCCTGCAAAGCGCAGCACGGCGCCGAAAGCACGCGACAGCTTGGCCAAAGGCACTGCCCCGCGCCGCGCCGCCTGCACGACATCGCCCAGCAGGACGTGGTCTTCGACGATGGCGATGGCCGGCATGACCTGGTCTGGCGGGATGCGGTATTCGCGCCCCGCCCAGACCAGCGTGATCTCTTGAAAAATGCCAGTTGACATAAACCCTCGTGGATCAGGTCGGCGCGGTGTAGGTCACGGCGCCCGCGGACTGAAAGGTCGCCTCGAAAGTGGCCGCGCCCTGGTACTCGCCGGTTTCGGTGTAGCTGGCGAGGAAAAACTGGCCGGCGAATTGCCCGTTGCCGACGCTGCCAGGCAACTCAAAGTGCGTCAGCTCGACCCGGTCGGACGCACTCAGCGCCTCGGCCCGCAGCACGTCGGACTGGATGACGCCGAAGATCGAAATCTCGACGGTGATCTCGCCGGGCTCGCTCATCAGTTTTCGCACAGCATCGTCGTCGTCATTGGTGACATCGATCGGCGAGCCGTTGATGCTGAGCGATTTGGTGCGTGCGCCCGCGATCAGGGTCGGCGTGCCGGCCCCCCGCTTGACCTTTACTGCCCTGCCTTTGATGGGGTAGGTTGCGGCCATTGCTACTGTCCTCCAGAAAAATGCCCTTTCGGGCGTTGCGCTGCGAAGGGGCGGTCAACTGCCCTGGGTAATGAGTCGAAACCGCTGCACGCCGTGCTGCACCAGCCCCTCGGGGTCGGTGGGGTCGCGCACCACATCGGCGAACTCGAAGAAACACAGCACCATGGTTTCGCCGCTCACCGCGAAGCTGGCGTCGTGCAGCGCGGCCTTGACCGCATCCATGATGGCCTTGACCTGGCTGAATCCGCGGTAACGGCTCCAGGCGTGAATCGTCACCGTAGACTCGCGCCCGATGGTGGAGTCGGTGTCCCATTCGGCCTCGGTGGTCTCACCAACCACGACGTAGGGAAACGCCGCGGTGCCGGCGCCGTCGGCCGCTTGGGGCACGTAGTCCAGCACCGCCTTCTGTCCGCTGACATACGGGTGCGCGGCGAGCTGCGCGGTCAGCGCCGAGGCGGCGCGCAACTGCGCGATGAGCGCCTTCTGGATTTCGGCCGAGGCGCCCATCTATTTCACGGCCCTGGCCGTGCGCTTGGCATTGCGAGCGAGCAGCTGCTCGTATTTCTTGCCGAACAGCTCGCGGTACAGCGTCGGAATCTGCGGCCGCAGTTCCTCGACCGACGGCGTGATGAACGGGATGGCGTCCATTTTCTGCGTGCCGTATTCGACGTGGATGGCGTGCGGCGCCGCAACGGTGACGCTGCTGCGGGCAATGCCGTCGCGCGGCTTGCGGCGGCGCGCGCTGATGCGGGTGCTGAGCTGTCGGGTTTCGCCTACGGGCGCCTTTTGCTTCATCCGGCGGCGCAGATCCTGCGCGATGGCCTGCACGGTGTTTCGGGCAAGATTGAGCGCCTCGCGCGGCGCGATCTCGCGCAGGATCTCTTCCAGCTCTTTGCGGCCCTCGACGCGGGCGATGGGTTTGGTCATGCCGGCACCCCGGCGTCGGCTTCCAGCTCGAGGTAAAGCTCGCGCGCGCCACGGCCGCGGATGAAGCGGATGTTCAGATCGCGCCCGCCCCAGCGGGCGATGTCTTTCTCGCGCACGTCGCCCAGCCGTCGCAGCACGATGAGGTAGCTGCGGCTGGCCCCGGTGCGGCCCTCGGCCTGACGCTCGTCGCCGGACAGTGGCCGCACATGCGCCCACACCGCAGCGTATTGCGTCAGCACCTCGGTGGCGCCGCCAGCGCCGTCGTCGGTCAACGTGCGCCGGTGCAGCGTGATGCGCTCGGTCAGCTCGCCGGGGTGAACGGGATGCTTGCGCACGGTCAGACCCGCAGCGTGGAGTAAGGCGTCAGCAGCAGCTCCGCTGCGTCGCGGAGCGCCGTGTTGGCGTTGCGCTGCTCGTGGTACTGCACCAGCAGCAGCAGCGCGGCGCGCATCGGGTCCGGCAGCCGGCCGAGAAAATGCGTGCCGGTGCCGCTGGCGGTGATGTCGATCGCCGAACCGCCGGCGGTTGCCGCGAGTCTCAGCCCGGCACCGGCGACATCGCGGGCGTAGTACGTGGTCAGCGCGGCCAGCCCCGCCGGCAGCGTGCCGCCGCTGTTGCTCAATTCGATGGGGGCGCCGTCGACATAGACGTGCGACGGCACGGCGGTGATCAGATCGCTCGCGTCGTTGGCTGTGAACGGCGTGATGTAGCCGGCCACACACTCGATTTCGACGGCGTTGACGACCCCGCGCGCAAACGGCCAGGTCTCGCCCCAGGCCGGGGTCAGCCGTGCCGGTTCCGAGGCAAGGTCCAGCCGGTAGCTGGCGGCAGACCAGGTCTGCTGCACGCCATCAGTGTCGATATATTTAACCGAGTTCACCTTGCGCACCGGCGCCACCGGAAACTCCAGCCAGCCGCGCGCCGGAAAGGCATCGAAGCGCCAGGTGAGTGTGCGCGTGACCAGCGCCAGCCGGGTGAAGGTTTCGACGTGCGCCCGCGCCGCCGCGATCAGCGCGACGATGAGGGTATCTTCCTCGGTGAGCGTCTGGCGCAGATGCGCCTTGGCCTCGGCGAGATGCAGCGGCTCGGCGGTGGGCGCGATGATGACGGTCTGCGGCATGGACGGCGCTCGGTGGAGGGTTCAGTGAGCCCGGCGCGTTACTAGGCGCCGGGTTCGTCGGCGGACTTGCGCTTGCCGGCGCGCTTGGGTTCTTCGGCCGCGCCAGACCCGGCGGCCTTCGGCTCTTCAACGTCGACGACCTCGGCGACGCCGCGGCGCACCCAGCGCTCGGCTTCGGGCGTGTGTGGCACATGGTCGCCGGGCTTGAAGCGCGGCAGCCCGCCGTCGAACACCGGCGCGGTGAAGCGGATTTGCTTGGTCATGGGGCTTCCTCGTGACTGGGTGACCGGGTGAACGGTGACTGGGTAAAAAGTGACCAGGTGACGGTGGCTTTGCGCCACGCAGTCACCTGGTCACCGAGTCACCCGACTCAGCCGACGATCTCGTCGACTGTGGTGTCGTCGTTCTCGCTGGCCACGCCCTGGCGCGGGCCGAAGCCGAGCACGACGGCGCCGGCATCGGAGGTGGCGACGGCCACCGTCATCGACAGGCGGAAGTAGTCGAACCCGCCTTCGACGTCCAGCTCTTCGGGCCGCAGGTTGATGACCGCCTGCTTGTTGCTGTCGGTGCCGGCCTGGGTGAGCTGGGTGATGGCCTTGCCGGCGACATCCTTGGCGCCGGTGCCGGAGCTGTCGGTCGCCTGCTGCAGCTTGGCGTCCAGCGTGGCGGAGGTGCCGAGGTCGCCGGCCTGTACCACGGCCATGAATTGGGCAAACTTGTTGGCTGCAATCCAGCCGGTCGTGACGGTGCTGGCGGCGTAGGCGTCGGGATCGATGTTGCCGACCACGCCCACCAGCTCGGAGGCTTTTCCGTTCATTTGCGTAACTCCTTGTGCGATGTGACTGGGTGACTCGGCGAACGGTGACCAGGCGAGAGACGATCCCGGGCTACGGAGTCGCCTCGTCGCCTGGTCACCTAGTCACCGATCAGGCGCGGGCCGCCAGGAACACGAACGGCGACAGCGAGTTGCTGCCGTTCGCCGGGGTGATGGCGGACTTCAGCGCGGGCTGGCCGTCCACCCGGAAGGTGGCGCGGAACGCCGTGGCCCCGGCATCGAAATACAGATGCATCGAGGTAGCGGTCTGGATGCCGCCGCGCTTGGTGATGGTGCGATACCACCGCCAGTTCGCCAGCACGATGTCGCCCTTGTCGCCCACGGTCTTGCAGTGCTGGCTGACCATGATCGGGCGGCCGAGCAGCGTTCCGGCCGGTGCGCTGTTCAGCCCGCCGGGCGGCGTGAAGATGGGCGTGTCGCCGATCTCCATGGTGAAGATCTGCGGCAGGGCATCGTTGTTGACCATCCAGATCGCATTGCGGATGGCGTTGGCCGGCAGCCGGGCGAACATCTTGGCGACGTTCTTGGTGACGATGGTGTCGGCCACCTGGGCGCTTTCCTTGGCGACCTCGACCTCGGAGTTGTGGCCGAAGATGCCCATCGGCTGGCCGGCGCCGGTGCCGGCGAACAGGGCTTCGTTGGACTTCCAGCGAATCGATTCCGCCGCCTTGCGCAGCACCCACTCGCCGCCGGCCTGCGCGTCCTCGAGCAGCTCGTCGGTCATCGGCACCAGGGCCATCAGCTTGTGCAGCCGCATGGAGTTGGGCCGGATCTTCGGCTTGGTCGCGGCGGCGGCGCCGGCTTCGTTTTCCCAGTAGGCACGGACGCCATCCGAACCCCAGGGCGTGGTCTCGTCGCTGGGGAAGACCATCGAGTTGCCGCCGATTTCGTTGTTGTCGGTCATCGCCAGCAGCGAGTCTTCTTCCAGCGACAACTGCCAGATCTCGCGCGCATACTCCGGCGGTACCAGGAAACCGCCGTCGGCCCCGCTGGATTCATTGCCGAAGGTGCTGGGCGCCGCGGCGCCGATCACCAGGCGCTCGTCGAGCTCGTGCCGGCCGGTGGAGGCCTGCATCACGGCGCGGGTAAATTCGCCGAAGCTCTGAAACCCGCGCTTAGGGTCGTGCTCGATGTTTTCCGTGACGTGGATCTCGGTCGCGCCGGGCAGCGCCGCGGCGGCGCGCTCGGCGTCGATGAGCCGCTGCTCGCGTTCGATCTCGACGTTGAGGCCATCCAGCGCGGTGAGGTGGGTGTCGATGGTCTGCTGTTCTTCGGCCGTGATGTCGCGGCCGGCTTTTTCGGCGGCCTCGGTTACGGCCCGGGCGGCCTTGACGTGCTCGTCTTTCTTGGCGAGCAGCGCACGCATGCGTTTTGTCATCTTGATCTCCAGATTGCGGACGTTAAAAAACCCGCGCGGGGCGGGTTGCCTCGACAAGGCCCGGGCATCGGGCCGGGCGGACGTAGCCGCTGTCGAAACGTCGGATTTTCAGTGGCTGGCCAGCGCGATCTTCGCCTGGGCCAGCGCGCGGCGCCCGGCCGGCTGCGGCCGGGCGTCGGCAATCTCGCGCTGCAGGCCGGCAATGACCTCGTCGAAGGTGGCGATGCGGTCGGTCAGGTTCACGGCCTTGGCGGCCTCGGCGCCGAGCACGCGGCCCTCGCCGTAGCCTTCGCGCACCGCCTTGAGCGACGGCGCCCGACGGTTGCGCGCCACGGCGCGCACAAACTGGTCGTAATACTCGTCGACGCGCTGCTGCATGAAGGCCTGCGCCTCGGGGGTGAGCGGCCCCATCGAATTGCCCTCGACCTTGTATTTGCCGGCGGAAATCAGCGTATGGCGCACGCCTTTCTGCGCGTACCAGGCCGAGGCGTCGACATGCGCCGCCCAGACTCCGATAGAACCGGCCTCGCCGCCCGGGGTGATGACCACCTCGTCGGCGGCGGAGGCGATCCAGTACGCGGCCGAGGCCGCGAGCGAGTTGACGCTGGCGATCACGCGCTTTTGCCCACGCGCCGCGGCGATCTGCTCGGAAAGCTCGGCGGTGCTGTAGACCCTGCCACCGGGCGAGTCGACATCGATCACGATGGCGGCGACGTTGGGGTCGTTCACCATCGAACGGAACGCATTGCCCAGCAGCTCGGTCGAGGTGCCGATGCCGGAGGACATGTCGTTCAACAGGTTGGCGCGGTGCCCGATGACGCCGAACACCGGCAGCACGCCGATCATCGGCCCACCGGCGGACCCGGCGCGGTCGCGCCGCGCGGCCTGCTGCGCCGACGTGTCGCCGATGGCGGCGCGAATGGCTTCGGCATCCAGCCGCTCGCCGCTCGCCCAGCGCGCCAGCACCATGTGCATCGCCTCGAGCGTGGACGGCAGGATTGCCCAGGGCGTGCGGTTGAACTCTCCGATGAGATGGGTGCCACGCATGACGCGGTCTCCTCTACGATGCTAGGGGTGGTGCGACAGGTTGACGACGTCGTAGTCGTATTGGTCGTTGATCTCGTCGCCGGCGCCATACTCGGCGTGCACGGTGACCCGCCGCGTTTCCAGCGTGTTGCCGGGCACCTGTATAGTGTTGTCGCCCGGGGTCAGCGTGATCTCGATCGAGCTGGAAGGCGCCAGCGCCGTGCTGGCCCGGATGACGCGGCCCGATGTCAGACAGTCGATGCGGTAGCTGGCCGCGGTCGGCAGCGCAGCGGCGCCGGTCTTGTCCTTGAAGGCGACCGTCAGATAGCTTGTAGTGCGTTCGTCTACCTCTGGCATAGGCTCAGTCCAAGTCGAAAGTCATGCTGCGCGCCGCCAGTGTGAACTCAGCGCGCCGTTGTGCCAGCGTGAACTCCATCGCGCGGCTGACCTGCGCGAATTCCATCGACGCGATGCGCCCGGGCGGCACTGCCCAGATCTGCGCTGCGGCATCCGGCAAGTAGACGAACCGCGGCAGCTGCGCCACGACGAACGGCGGCTGCCATTCGCTGAGCTCCGGCACGCCAAGTACCGGCTGCGGCACGATCTGGTCGTCCGCCGCCAGGATGCCGGCCACGACAGCGGCATCGACCCAGCGCGGCGGCTGCCAGTAGTCCTCGCTCAGCAGGCCGAACAGCACCCCGGCCGGCAGCGCCTCGGGGTCGGGCAGGTAAACGAATCGCGGCGGCTGCGGCGCGACGAAGCCGGCCTGCCATTCGGTCTGCTCCGGCACCGCCGGCACCGGCTGCGGCACGATGTCGACATCCGCCCGCGCAACCGGCGCCACCACCCCCGCCGGCAACCACACCGGCGCCAGCCAGTAGTCTTCGTTCGGCGTGCCGAACAGCACCCCGGCGGGCAGCGCCTCGGGGTCGGGCAAGTAGACGAATCGCGGCGGCTGCGGCGCGACGAAGCCGGCCTGCCATTCGGTCTGCTCCGGCACCGCCGGCACCGGCTGCGGCACGATGTCGACATCCGCCCGCGCAACCGGCGCCACCACACCAGCCGGCGACCACACCGGCGCCAGCCAGTAATCTTCATTCGGCGTGCCGCGCAGCGCGCCGGCTGGCACCTGGTCGGCGTCCGGCAGATACAGCGCCTGCGGCGGCACCGCGACCACCCGTGGTGCCGACCACTGCTCGATGTCCGCCAGCTCGACCGCCGAGGCCTCGCCGGACGCGAACACCTGCACCCAGGCGCGGGCGCGCTGCGGCCCGGGCAACGGCCAGTCATCCTCGACCAGCGCGAAACCGGCCGGCTGCGGAACGATGTCGTCGTCCGCGCTAAAGGCCGGGGCGGCGGCGGGCACCACGAACGGCGCCGGCTGCCATTGATACGCTTCGTCGATGGCCGCCGCGCCGGCCGGGGCACCCCCGGCACCACGGCCGGGCCAGTCGACGATCTCGACGGCGACCGGATCGGCGGCGAGCTGCAGCCAGTAGTCTTCGGCCGCCGTGAAGACGACCGGCTGCGGCACGATGTCGTCATCCGCCGCGCTGGCCTCGGCGGGTTTCGGCGTCGCGACGACCGGCGCGCGCCAGTCGTAGTCTTCGACCGGGCGACTGACGATCTCGTCGTCGGCCACGAACGGCAGCGCCACCACATCGGTGGGGGCGCGGCCGGGCTGCCACCAGTAATCCTCGACCGGGCTGAAGACGACCGGCTGCGGCACGATGTCGTCGTCCGCCGCGAAGACCTGCGGCAGCGGGTCTTCGCCGACTGCCGCCACCGCCCAGCTTTCGGCGCCGACGCGGGTCGGCGAAAGCTGGTAGATCTCGTCCTGGTGCTGCTGCAGGCCGCTGCAGATGCCGGCGGCCAGGGCCACCCCGGCCACGGCACTGGCCGCCCAGGCTGAGGCCGTCTGCTGCTGCATGGCCTGCTGGCCGCCGCTGCCGTCGTCCAGCGGCAGGTTTTGTTCGACCAGCGCCAGGAAGATCCCGGCGGTATCGCCCACCACGGCGAGCGTCGGGTTCGACGTCTCGCCGGTGCTGGTGTTGATGCGGAACTCGCCGCGCACCAGCACGGCCGCGGCGCTGTTGCGGCTGCGCCGGGCCGTGATGGCGGTAAAGCTGGTCGACGGCGTGATCTGCGTCGTCGAATTGGCCTCTTTCGCCAGCCCGCGGAAATAAAGCCTGTGCGCGCTCGCCAGGCCAGAGTAGGCAGACGAACCGAAACCGTTTGCGCCGTCGGTTGCGTTGGTAACGATCGACGCGCCGGACTGCTGCGCCAGCGTGGTGCCGGCGGCGACGGTGAATTTCCAGAACGAGCAGGTCTTATCGACGACCGCCCCGGAAAGGTCGATCGTGATCGTCGTGCCGGTGTTGACCGTGCCGGTGGCGTGCGCGCGCCACACCGAAACCGTGACGCCGGCGGCAGCGGCGCCATTGGCGTTCGTATGCTCCGACAGCTTGGTCCACTCGATCGCGCCGCCGCTGACCGACGTGTGCTCGTTGTTGTTGCCGTCGGCAGTGCTGAGGTTGTCGGCGACGACGACGAGCAGGCCGACATCGCCGGCCGCCAGCGTATTCGTGGCGGTGGCGAAGGTGAACGACGACGCGCTGGTCGAATGCGCGCCGGTTCCCAGCGTGCCAACGCTTGCGATCGTCACCCGCCGCCCCTTATCCGCACACTACGGTGTGCACGCCCGAATATTCCATCCTCATGCTTTGCCCGGCCGGCACCGAAACCAGCGGGCCGATGCGGCCGCTGTCGCTGATGGCGATGTCGTCATAATCCGTATACCAGTCGGTCGGCGTGCCGCCGTTGTCTACGCTCAGGCCGTTGGCATCGCCGACCGCGTTCTGGTTATCGGCGCAGAGCACCTCTTCGACGTCGGTCGCGGGGACGTTGCCGCTGTATGAGTAGACCTGGACGTCATCAATCCAGATTTCGACGATGCCGGCGGCGCCGTTCTTGATGTGCCACTCGTGGCAGTGCCAGAGGCCATCGCCCTTGAGTCCGCCCATGGTTTGTTCCCATGACCGATTCCCGATGTGATGGTCGGGTGGCGTGAAAACCCCCCAGCTGCCGGCACCTTGAATGCCGTAGACAAACCCGTTTGCGCCCGCGGCGCGGCACTCCTTGCTGTAGCCGGGCGCCGCGACACCATTCGGGCCCCAGGTGAAGCCGTTTTCGAAGCGGATGTAGAAGCGAAACCATAGTTCGGAATACAGTTGCGGCAGCGTGATCTTGAAGCTGTGGCTGCCGTCGTTCTGGCCGGTGCCGCCATTGCCGCGATAAGTCCGAAACCCTTTGCCGCCACCGCCTGCCGGATTGTTAGCCGGCGTCCAGATGCGCGAGTCGCCGGTCGGGTGCCAGAGCCTGTCATTTGGCAGGAATCCGTCGCTAGTGAATTTGCTCGTAAACTGATTGCCGGCCTTGCCGATCACGCCATCTGGGCCGCTGCCGCCGATGCCCGGCACAAAGTTCTGGCCATAGTCGTCGTAAAACCAGTCCGACCCTTCACCATGCACATCAACCCGACCCACCGGGTTGTTCACGTTGTTCGTCGGGTAGCGCTGGTCCGAGAATGTCGTCTGGAACAGGATCGGCATGTAGTTAGTTGGCCGTGACCGAAAAATCGTCCCACGACATCGTGTCCGGGCCGGAGTTGAAATGCGCGACCAGCCCGTGCTTCGTGCCGCTGCTGTTGTCGCTGTCGGTGACGCCCGTGATGACCGGGGAGCCGTTGACCTTGACGGTCCACTGGTGCGAGCTGTTCACCTCCAGGGAGACTTCGTCATTCACGGACAGAGATCCGGCCGCGGGCGTGCCAACCGTGGTAAAACTGCCTGCGACGCGCTTCTGAAGCGCCAGGTCGGGCACATTGATGCGATACACGACACGCCAATGGTTGTCGGCGTCGACGATGCGCGCCGTCAGGCCCCAATTGGAGTTCGGGCTGCTCGGCGCTGCCGTCATCTTCGCCTTGACGATGACGTTCGAATTGCTCGCCTCGAGATATGTAACGGCAGGCGTCCATACGACGCCGCCGATGCGGGCGACGTTGCCGTTTACATTCCAGTCGGTGCCGAGCAGCTCAACCCATGCCGAGCCGCCGTCCGAAGGCACATTCAGCGGGTCTTCGTTGGCGCGGTTGAAGTTGTCAGAGCGCAGCGTGCCGCCGCCAGCCGGCGGCACCCATTCGCCGCTGGACCCCCACATGCTGACATGGGCGCGCGGCATCCGCCCACCGCGGAGGATGGCCGCGCGCCTTGGGCCTACAGGCCCAGGCAGAAAGATTCTGCCCATGCGGCGTTACTCGACGATCTCGGCGCTGACGTGGTGCAGCATGCTGGCCACGCCAGCCACGCTGTTGACGTTGAGCTCGTCCGAGCCGCCGCCCTCGACGTGGACCATCGAGTCCTGGTCTCGGGCCACCCAGCCGCCGGGGCCTGCCGCGCCGCAGCCGAATGCCAGCTGGTAGGCGCCGGACACGGTGCCGGGGGTGATGGCGGTCTGCTTGTCGGCCGCGGTGGTGCTGGCGGTGGTACCGATGCGCCGCGGGGCCGGGGTGATCGCCGTGCCACCGGAACCGGCGATGGTCCAGCGCCGGACACGGTAGCCAATGCCGGTAATGGCAGTCAGCGCCGCGCCGCGGCCGACGCAGAACAGCGCCTGCAGGTCGAAGCCGCGTGTCGCCTGCCGCAGCACCAGGGTCGGATCTTCGGTGTTGGGCGTGGCGTGCGAGGCATACGGGGTCGAAGGCGCGCCCTCAACTGCATAAACGAATGGCATTTCAAACTCCTTTGCGCCTCTCGTTGATAAGGGTTGCGAGCGGTGAGGCCCCCGCTTCGACAACCGCTGCCAGCTCCTGCTCGGTGAGATAGCGGCCGTGCCGCTCGAGCTGCTCGTTTTTCAGCTTCTGCCAGAACACTTCGTCGGGCATCATCATCGTGCCGGCGACCGGGCCGTGCGTCTCGGCGCACTTGTTGCACAGGTAGAACATGAAGGTCATGTTCTCTTCCGGGCAGAGCCCGCCCTCGGCGCCGCAGTTCGCGCAGAACACCGGCACGAACGCGCCCATAGGCGTGAACACCCGGCCCCTGATTTCGCGCGCGCGGGAATCGGGCAGCAGGTCGGACGCCATGAAGGCATGGCGCGCCTGTCCTGCGGCGGGATCCGGTTTGTGGTCAGACTCGCTCATTACCTATCCGGGTCAATGCCGCCGGCTTGTGCGACGGCCAGGTTTCGATCAATGCCCGCACGCGCTCGCCGCCGGTTTCGACTTCGGCGTCGATGGCGGCGAGCATCTCTTCGCGCTGGGTCCGGCACCAAGCCGCAGCGGCATCTGCCGGGCACAGCATCAGCTCGGCGACGTATTCGGCATGCTTGGCGTAGAACTCGACGACGTCCTCGGCGAAGGTTGCGGGGCAGCCGCGCTCGTAGCACCGGGCGATGGCGGCGACTTCCTTGCGCACGACGCGCTCGGCGGCGGCGCGGGCAAAGCGCGCGGCACGGTCCTCGCTCTCATCCGCGGGCCGGGTGCGCTCGCCGTCCGCAGGGTCGTCGGCCTCATCGGGCCGCTCGCCGGTGCTGTCGGACCCGGCCTTGCCCATGCTGAGCGGCTCGAGCGGTTCGTCGAGGCCGTCGAGGGGGTCCATGTTTTCCTTGACGCGGGCTTCGTTGCGCGTCATCCAGCCGGTGACGATGGCGCTGCGGTAGGACTCGTGCCGGGTCTTGGTGTCGCCGCGCTGGAGCATGTCTACCAGGTGCTCGAGGAACAGCTCGTCTTCGCTCTGTTCCGGCAGCAGGTCGCGATCGACGGCCTGTTCCCAGCGCACCAGCCAGGGCATAAGACAGTCGGTGACGAACTCGATGCCGAGGTGCTCGATGTTGCTGAAGGTTGCCTTGTCCAGGTTCTGGATCTTGTGCGGCGGCACGCGAAAAATCCGCGCGACTTCTTCGATGCTGAACTTGCGTGCCTCGATGAACTGGGCGTCGGTGTTCTTGATTTCGATGGGGTGGTACTTCATGCCCCACTGCAGCACGGCGGTTTTGCCGCGGTTGCGCCCGGTCTGCGCGGCCTGCCAAGACAGCTTGAAGGCCTGGCCGGCCTCGTCGTCCTTGAAGTGCGTCGGGTGTTCGATCCAGCCAGGCGGGGTGGCGTCGTTCTTGAAAAACCGGGCGCCATAGTCCTGCGCGGCAAGGCCCATGCCGATCGTGTCGCGCTGTTCTTCGATGGGCGACAGGCCGCACACACCATCGGCGGACAGACCTCGCAGATGGAACACTTCTTCGCGCAGCAGGATGCGCTCGGCACCACCGGCCTCGGTGACGCGGAAGCGGTAGCGGCCGGGCGCGAGCATTTCGATATGCACACAGTCTGGATGCAGGGGCAGCAGCTGCTCGACCTGGCCGGCGCGGCCGGTGACGATCTGGCTGTAGCCGTTGCCGCGCAGCAGGACGTGAGCCTGCATCATCTCGCGCCACTCCATCGCGGTCTGCCAGGCGTTGGGTCGGCGACGCAGAATGTTGTAAAGCGGATGGTCGGTGGCGCGTCGCTTGGTGCGATCGTCCACGCGGCGGTAAAGAATCGCCGGCAGCATGCTGACCGACTCCGAGATCACCTTGACGCAGGCATACACCGCAGCCAGGCGGCGGGCTTGCTCCGGCCCGACTCGCATGCCGGCGCTGGACATGCTGCCGACCGGCTCGTACCAGAAATCGTCGTGCGGGCCGTTGGTGTTTGGGCTGATGATGCCATCGGAGGCCAGAAACATCAGTCGGCGCTCCGGCGCGCACGGCGGCTCAATTCAACGCCGTATACGGTGAGCGCCAGCACCAGCGCGCCGCCTACCATGAAGCCGGCCCCGGCGCCCCACTGCACGCCGGCCCCGCCGCCGCACAGCACGGTGCCGATCAGGCACGACAGGTTGTAGACATGCTGGTTCATACGACGAGGATGTCTCCGGGTGTGCCCTGCGGTTCGTTGGCCAGCATGGCGCGGCTCATCGCGACGATCAGCGCGACGGCGGCGTCGATCTTGTTTTCCGGCCGCAGCTTGCGCGGGAAAATATTGTCGTTGCGGTCCAGCAGCACTTCGACGTTGCTCAGCATCCAGACCAGCGCCGGGTTGCCGTCGTGGTGCAGCCGGCCATCCTCGACCAGGGCGGCGATCTGCTTCATCGGCTCGCTCAGGTGCCGGGTATTCATCGGCACGTCGACGACGGTGTAGCCCTGCTCCTGCAGGCTGGGGGCCATTTCACGCGAGCCCCACGCGTCCATCGCGATCTCGACGATTTGCATGTGCCTGGCATCGGCGACGAGCTCATCTTCGATGCGGCGCAGATGAATCATGTTGCCGCCGGTGGCGATGAGATGCCCGGCATTGACCCAGGCCTGGTAATGCGCGTTGGCCTCCTTGGCGACGGCGGCTTCCGGCACGTAGTGCAGGCCGTGCACATGCCAGTGCGCAACGGTTTCGTCGCCGGCGGCGCGGTCCTCGCGAAACACCAGGATGCGCGAGGCGATGTCGACCTTGCTGGCGAGATCGAGCCCGGGCCAGCACGGCAGGCCGTGCAGGTCTTGCATCGGCAGCGCGTCGCCTAGCTTCTGCAGCTTGGCGAGGTTGAGCCACGGCGAAGCGGCGCCGACCCACACGTTCAGGTGCTTGGTCTTGAACGTGTTCTGCTTGCGCGGGTCGTTGATGGCCTCGCGCTGCTGGTTCTGCAGGAACTCGGCGTCGACACTGACGCCGAGGTTCGGGTTGGCCTTGATCAGCGCCTGCGGGTCGTCCCAGGCGTCGTCTTCGTCGACGCTGTAGATGATGCCGAAACGGCGCTCGTTCTCGAGCGTGCCTTCGAGCACCTTCTGCAGCTCGACCTGGTGCATGTAGCAGGGGCCGGAGATGTCGCTGCCGGCTGTGGTGATGACCAGCATCAGAGGCTGAGACCGGGCGCCCATGCCGGTCTGCATGGTGTCGTACAGGTCCGGCGTCTTGTGCTCGTGGTACTCGTCGACGATGGCGCAGCTCGGGCTGGCACCGTCGCCGGGCTTGCCGATGACCGGCTCGAATTTGCTGTTGTTGTCGACCCTGGCGATGTTGCTGGCCCGGACATCGATGTTGTAGCGGGCACGGAACTCGGCCACCGCGGCAGCCATCAGCCGCGCCGGGCGAAACACTTCGTGCGCCTGGTCTTCAGAGGTGGCACCGGAATACACCTCGGCGCCGAACTCTCCGTCTAGGCCAAGCATATAAAGGCCGATCACTGCCGCGATGGTCGACTTCGCGTTTTTGCGCGGCACGAACAGGTCGGCCACGCGAAAGCGCCGCTTGCCGGTATCGCGATGCACCCAGCCGAATATGCTGGCCAGGATGAATACCTGCCAGACCTCGAGCTCGATGCGCTCGCCGCGCGCCGCCCAGTCGCCCTTGATGTGCGGCATCAGCTCGGCAAAGCGGCACACGCGCTGAACCGGGCGATAGTTCTTCGCCGGCCGGCCATCAGGCGCAGGCTCGGCGAGCTCGGGGTTCCAGACATACGGAAACCCTTCCGCGCCCTGACGCGCCAGGTCGTTGAGGTGGCGCTGACACGCAAGCCGCGTCCACTTGCAGGCCGGGATGCGACCCTCGACGACGTCGCGCGCGTAGCCAGTGGCGATCGCCGCGAAATCCTTGGCGACCGTCTTTAGACTTGCTCCCATGCGCTGCCTTCACCCTCGGGGAAAAGCTCGCGCTGCCGGTTCTGACTGGGAGACACCCTCGTTCGCGAGCTGGGCGAGAGCCCGAAGCTCGCCAGAAACTTGTCGACCTGGTCGGCGGCCTTGTTCGCCGCCACCCAGAACGGAGAATACGTAAAGCTGCCGTTCGGCGTCGGCACCTGGAAACCGTCGCCGCCGGTCCACACCTCGCCCTTCGCCTCGGCCTCGAGCCGGCGCTGCTCGGCCAGATCCATCGCGCGGCGCAGCTGCTCTTCGGCCCACACCCAGCGCGCCCACGCCTGGCAATACAGCGCCAGCGCCGAGCGATCCAGCTCGGAGATCAGGCCGTACTTCGCCAGCTCCGCCGAGATGCGCCGCCACTCCTTGCGCGCCTCGGCCCACAGATGGCGCGGGCAGCTCGGGATGTCGACCTCGGGATGCAGCTCGCCGAGCAGATCCGCGAGCGGCTTCTTGCTCGGATTTCCGCGCAGCAAGTGCACGTTCGCCGGCAAAGATTTCGGCCCTCTGGATCCACTCATGCTGCAACTACCCCCTCAGTCCTATACCCCCTCCCCCAATACTCCCGCACAAAAAAAAACGCCTGCCCGCCCGGTCCAGCGTTTTGGGGCTGCAGAGATTTTTACCCCCTCCCCCAGCGGCCATCCTCGCGCGCCGTCTTGGCGTCGTGGCATTGCTTGGCCATCGCTTGCCAGTTGCTTTGATCCCAGAACAACGACCGATCGCCCTTGTGCGGTATCTTGTGGTCGACCACGGTCGCGGCTCTCACGCGCTTGCGGCCTTCGTCGCAGTCAGGGCACTGGCAAAGTGGGTGCTGTTTCAGAAATGCCGCCGCTGCCTGCCGCCATCGGTGGCCATAGCCGCGTGACGCCGCAGATCCTCGACGTTGATCTATTTCGCGCGATACCTGCTTGCGGTGCAGATCGCAGCGCCCGGCTGCCGTCAGCTGCCGACAACCTGGATGATTGCAGGGCTTCAGCGCGGCATTTGGCATGACTCCGGGCAACAAAAAACCCGAGACCTGGATGGATCTCGGGTTTGTGGGCGCAACTTGGGTGATACCAACGCGCGCAGGTTATTGCGGAATTCTGGCGCTGTCAAGCCCAGCCGCCAGCCTGGCTGTGTGCCTGCGAGATATGCGCTTGCCTTCAATGACGGCCAGCTCGACGCGCAGCAGCTCATGCCCCTTGCGCACCCTAGCCTTGGCCGTGTGGTCGTCAATCTTCAGACGCCTGCCCAGCCACCGCAGCCCCCTGCCCTCGTCGGTCCAGAACAGCATGACGGCCTGGCGATACTTGGGCGGCACCTTGGCCAGGCCTGCCCATACGTCCTCGCTTTCGCCATGCAGCTTGGGCACGCCATCGCCACCGCCCCCACCAGGCAGCATGCCCGTATAGGCGCTGGTGAAGGAATACATCAGCATGGTGAAGCTCTGGCCTACCGCAGCCATGGCCCAGTTGCGCATCTTGCGCACGAACTCGGGCGGCAGCTCGGCAATGATCGACTCGGTACTCATGCAGCGCGCTCCTGTTCGATGGCCTCTGCGCAGGGGTCGCAGTAGCCTGGGTCGTTGGCTTTGGTGCCGTGCTTTATCGTCCACGCCCGCTCGCCGCAGCGGGCGCACAGCGGGCTGGCCGTTGCGTGATCGGGCTGCTGGGCCAGCTTGCGCTGCCCGGCCTTGCGTTTGATTTCGAGCTGGTCCCACTGCGACCGCAGCTTGCCAGGGGACAGGATGTTCGTTTGCCAGAACGGGTCGGCATTGGCCCAGGCGAACAGCTCGGCGATCTCCCGATGGCTGCGGCCGTCGCGTTGCCGCATCAGCCGAATCTCCCGGCACCAGCGCTTCCAGTTCGGCTCGCTGTGTTTCGGGTTCAGCGGGCGCAGCCTGTCCAGCATCCACGCTGCCAGACGGCGATCCTCCACCTCGCCACTGTCGCTCGGCACGGCGCTCCCAGTGGCTTGGGGGGGTATAGGGGGGGTAAAGCTAGAAACTAAAAAAGGTGTGGCCGCCGAAACCCTGACATTTTGTCCGGGTTTTGACCCCGTAAACCCTGACAATTTGTCAGGGTTATGTCCGGGTTTCTGGCCGAACTGAAAGCCCACCGGCAGCCGCACCCAGTCCGGATTGATGCGATACGCAGCCGCCTTCCCGCGGCCCCCGATGCTGCCTTCCACCAGCTCGAGCCAGCACTCTCGCTGCATCTTGTTCAGCAATCGCCGAACGTTCCGTTCGTGCATGCGCGAAAGCCGCGCCATTTCCGGCACCGCAGCCCGGATATTCCCGCCGGAATGCTCCGCCTCGTCCGCCAGGCATATCGCCAGCACCAGCTCGCCGCCGCTGCCCGGGTAATGCTCCAGCACCATGCCCACCAGCCGCGCGCTCATAGCCTCGCCAGGTCCTCGAATCGCATCAACTCGCCCACGAACGCCAGCCGCACGGTGCCCAGCGGGCCGTTGCGCTGCTTGGCTACAATCACCTCGGCAATGCCTCTGTCTGGCGAGTCGTTGCGATAGACCTCGTCCCGGTACAAAAACATCACCACGTCGCTGTCCTGCTCGATGTCGCCCGATTCCCGCAAATCGGAAAGGTTCGGCCGCTTGTCCGTGCGCGTCTCCACCCCACGGTTCACCTGCGACAGCGCAATCACCGGGCAGCCCAATTCCTTCGCCAGCTGCTTCAGCGTGCGGGAATAGTCCCCGATCTGCTGCTGGCGCGTCTCACCGCTGCCCCCTGTCATCAGCTGCAAGTAGTCCACCACCAGCAGCCCCAGGCGCCCGGTTTCACGCTTCAGCCGCCGGGCCCGCGCCCGCAATTCCGTCGGCGACAGGCTAGAACTCTCATCGATCCAGATCGGCGCATCCACCAGACGCCCGACCCCGCCGGTCAGCTTTGGCCAATCCTCATCGCGCAGCGCGCCCTTGCGCATCTTGAAGTGATTCAGCCGCGCCACGCCGGAAAGCAGCCGCGTTGCCAGCTGCTCTTCCGGCATCTCCAGCGAAAACACCCCAACTGCCAGGTTCTCGCGCAGCGCCACATGCTCTGCGATGTTCAGCGCGAACGACGTCTTGCCCATTGACGGCCGCGCGCCCACCGTAATCAAATCCCCCGGCCTGAACCCATCCGTCAACCTGTCCAGGTCCGCAAAGCCGGAAGACAGCCCGCTCAGCGTGTCCGGCCCTTCCCGGTTGTAGGCGGCGTCGATATGCTCTACCGCCCGCGTCAGAATAGGCCTCAGCTCGCGAAAGCCCGCAGTTGCCTCCGCCGACTGCGTCACCTTGACGATCTGCTCCTGCGCCCAATCCAACACTTCGCTCGCTGACCCGCCCTCTGGAAAGCTCAGCTTCAGCTGAATCTCGCCGACCACGGAGCTGAGCCGACGCAATATCGAACGGTCGCGAACGATCTCCGCGTAACGCCTCGCGTTCGCCGGTACACAAGCGCCAGCGGCAATCCCACCCACATCCTTCAGCGTGATCGGCTCGTGCAGATTCTGCGCAGCCAGATAATCGCTCACCGTCACCAGGTCCGCCGCGCGCTGGCTATCCAGCATCCGGCCGATCACCTCGAACACCGTTCGATGCTTGCCGAAGTAAAAATCGCCGGGCGACAACAGATCCGCCACCCGATCCCACGCCGCGTTATCGTTCAGCACCGCCCCCAGCACTGCCTGCTCGGCGTCGTGCGAATGCAGCCGGAATCGCGGCTCAATTTCCACCCCTGGAACAGCGGCCTGTGCCACTACCTGCCCTCGCGCCCCAGCCGCCGGAGCTTGCCGGCCGCCTCGATCGTGTCCGCCACCAGCGGCGCCGGCACCTCGTCGGCGATGCGCGACAGCATCGTACTGTACGGATTCACAGTCCCGTACACCGCCCCGAGCAGCAGCACACACGCCCGGCCAGCCTCTGCTCGCCACAGCATCGGCACCTCGCGCCACACCTGCTCGCGCTCGGCCAGCGTCTTGCGGCTGTAGAGGCGAAACGCGATCTTCCGCACCCGCTCCGGCATCGCCAGGTACGGCTGCCACGCCTCCGCCGGCACCGCGGATTCGTCGATCTTCGCGATGCGCGTGCCAAGCGGACGCACGAACAGCGCCTCGGCGGCGGCTCGGGCGTTCATTCGCACAACCCATAGGCCGATGCGCAGGCCGCCGGCTCGTCCAGGCGCGTGAAGTCGTACTGCCGGCCACCGCGGCCGGTTTTGGCCCATTCCACCATCTGCCGGATGTTGGCTTTATCAACGGCTTGCTGCGTGGACAGATTCTTGCCACGGTTTTCGGCGGGGAAACACGTCGCGCCGTCGCGCTTGCTCGCGTCTCTGACGATCGCCTCCCATTCGGCGATGCGCTCGATCACGTCAGGGAAGCGCTTGCTGATCTCCAGAAGTTCGCCCTTTCTGGCGTTGATGCAGGGCATGCAGCCCACTCGGCCCATGCCGAGCTTGTAGAGCGGATTAGGCTCGATGCCGAACTTGCGGTGCATGGCGAACACCTGCTCGACATCCCACCTGAGCAGCGGCCGGTAGAGGGTCAACCCGCCACCCAAGTCGGCCCGCTCCGGTAGTGCGGCGCGATTCGGCGACTCGTCGGCGCGAACCCCCTGCCAAGATTCGACCGCGCCGTGCCGGTCGATCAGCTCGAGCGCGTATTCGTTCAACGGCAGGGTCTTGAGATGCTGGGTGCAGAACTGCGCCTTGCGAGACGGAAAGCGGCCTTTCCAGATGCACAAGTCCAGGTAGGGATTGCCAGTCGGCTTGAGTATCGCCAGGGCGCGCTCGATCTTCTCGGCCGACACGCCATGCGCAGGCCACTTGTTGCGCACGAACTCTGCCTTGCGGGCAATTTCCTGCGTGAAGTCCGCGCGCAGGCGCTTGATCTCGACGCCGGTTTCGCGTTGCAGATAGTCCACATACTCGTAAGTCAGCCCGTGCTCGTTGCCGGTATCGGCGAACGCAGCGCGGATCTCGTCCTTTGGATGGCGCTGCAGCGCGAGCAGCAGCATGGCCGTGGAGTCCTTGCCGCCGGAGACGGAGATCAGGCGAATCACAGGATCAACCCCCGCGCCAGCTCCATCCGCCGCACCTGTTCAGGACTGCGCATCCTGTGCAGCGTCTTGAGCTCGATCCACGCCTGCTGCTGCGCTTCGCGCGTGGTGGCGCGCTCGAGGTCTTGCCGCGCCTCGGCGATCATGTCCTCGACCAGCGCATCGCGTTCTTCCTGAGTCATGCCAACCCCCGCTCCACGTCCATCCGCCGCACCTGCTCCGGCGAGCGGCTGTTGATCAGCGCCACCGCGCGCTGCCAGTGCTCGCGGACCTCGGCTTGCCTGGTGGCGCGGCACATCGCCGCGATCTCGGCGTCGATCTGCTGCTCGAGCTGCGCATCGCTGCTTGGCGGACGCGTCATAGATGTCTCGACGCCCACCTCAGATCCGCTTCTAGCCATTCCAAAGGGCAGCTCTGGTCATAGACGCCGACCACGATTTGTTGAAGCTCGTTGATCCGTTCTTCGAAGAGCCCATCGACTTTGCATGTTCTGAAAGACCCATCAGACTGCTTTAGCACTGCACGCTTTGCCCGGTCGCGCTTGATTTTGTTGAGTATTTGCCCCGCTCTATCCGAATGATTCATCAACCGATCTCCTAGATAATCACTTAGTCCCGCGCCCGAAAGGCGCCCAGAACACCGCCTGGATCAATGCCCCGATCGCCACGCCGATGTTGACCGCCAGCATCACGGTCACGCCCAGCGACAGCACGGCGAAAAACAGCAGCGTGAGCACCGCACCGAGCAGCTGCATGGCGGCGGGTTTCACTTGGCCTGCATCCCCTGCAGCAGCGTCGTCAGCTTGCGCACCGCGTCGGTCGCTTCGGCGACCAGGCGGCCCTGGCGGGCCTCGGGTGCTTCGAGGAATTTCTCCACCAGCCAGTAGATCGGCCGCTTGTCGCCGGTCGCCTCGACCAGCTCCGGCAGGCGGTCCAGCGGGAAGTGCACCGGGTCGGCGGGGTTGTTGGCGAGCTTGCGGCTAAGCTCCGAGCTCGTCATGTCCAGATCGGCCGCCACCGCCTTGAGCTGCCGCCCACAGGCGTACACACTGGCGCGCACGACGTCTCGGAATTCCGGAAACTGCTCGGTCAGCCCCGGCGCGAATTCGATCGATAGCTGGCGCATGTAAGCCCCTGGAACTTTGTTTCAGTGCGTTTCAGGTCGCCGCCGGGGTAAAAAAACACCCATGACAGCAGCATCGGCAGAAAAAACGCCGGCGTGGCCTAAGGGAGGGTCGCCACGCCGGCGCAGCATTGCCGGCTCCACCGATACAGGCCGGCAATTCGAGAATAAAAAGCCGGCGCGATGCGCTGCGCTGGCGAACCTCTGCCACAAGGCAAAGGGGGAGGAGAAGAACCCCGCCGGGCGACGCCGGCGGGTAAAGCCTTCCTGGCCATTCCCGGGAGGAGAAGCGGAGACAAAGCCGGCCAAGAAAGCGGCGAAGGCGACCCCGCGCCCGGCGCCTGTGTGCCACTCGCCAAAAGCGCAACCGACCGGAATATGCCGGGGCGGGGTCATTGATCTAGGTCGCGGCGTTGATTGACTTTTTCTTGGTGCAACGACCTCAGGGCCTCAACGGCCTCCCAGTCAGCAAGCCGCTGCCGGCCATTCCTGACCCTGTTAACGGTCGCCTGGCTCCGCCCGATGGCTTGGCCGATTTGCGCCTCGGTCATTCCGGTGGCGATCAGGTCGTCGATCAAACGCGCGAACATGGCGCAAGGAGCATACACAAATGTATGGCTGTCAAGATACATCCGCGCATTTCCCGCGTGCGCCCATCCCGCCGCACAATGCGTTCGTGTATTCATCGACGCTTCGCGAGAACCTTCAGGCGGTTATGGACAGCCGCGGCCTGTCTGCCACCAGGCTGTCGGCCATTACCGGCGTTCCTCAGCCGACCATCAGTCGCTTCTTGAACGGCA
The DNA here is from genome assembly GCA_937983055.1 of uncultured Pseudomonadota bacterium. Classification (GTDB taxonomy): domain Bacteria; phylum Pseudomonadota; class Gammaproteobacteria; order Burkholderiales; family Eutrophovitaceae; genus CALJLA01. Next base: position 11,573 of record CALJLA010000012.1, on the reverse strand, counting down.
GCACGGATGCAATGGAGCTCGCCACACTCATGCCGCTAGCACAGGCGTTAGGCGTCACGACCTCGCAGCTCATCGGCGAGACGCCACTGGAACCTACCGCGGCTCGGCGCCGGCTGCATACGCTGGCTCAGAACGTGCCCGAATACAAAGTGCCGACCGCGGTCAAAATCCTTGATGCGCTTGTTGAATCTGACGAGCCACTGGTCGGCAACGGAAACTCCTAAGCAAGCCATTTTGTTGCTTTTTCCTGACCGAAAAGGGCCGCAAGATGAGTAATCTGTTCGCCAAGCAGGCACTTCAGTATCAGCGTCGACTGGCTCGCTCCTGTGAGTCGCTCCACGGCCTCGCCGCCGGCATGCTGGCTGACGGACAGATCTCGGCCGAAGAGGCGCGCTTTCTCGACTTGTGGCTGAAAGAGAATGACGAGATTGCTCACCAATGGCCGGGCAGCATCCTGGCTGATCGCCTGCGCACCATTTTGTCCGATGGCGTGATCACCGCCGACGAACTTTCTCACCTTAAGCAAACGCTTAGCGACCTCATAGGCGACCGCCTTCGCGATACCGGCGCGCTGGGCCATTCCACCAGGCTGCCTGTCGACGACAGCTCACCTGTCGTTCTTGCTGGCCGTTCGTTCTGCGTGACCGGCGACTTCATATATGGCCCTCGCAGCAAGGTGCTGTCCGCGATCGAAGCCAGGGGCGGCCTTGTGCGCAATTCTGTCCGCCTGGACCTTCACTATCTCGTGATCGGCTACATGGTCAGCCCCAACTGGAAGCACGAGTCCTACGGCACCAAGATTCTGAAAGCCGTCGAATACCAGACGCGCGGGCGCGGCCTGACGATCGTTAGCGAGGAGCACTGGGCTCGCCACCTGTAAATTTTTTTGCCCCGGGCCATACATTCGTGTATTGACAGCATACATAGACGTATGTAGTCTGCCTCCGTCCGCTATCCGGAGGCCCTATGGAAAAGCTGCTGTTCCTGACCTGGGTGCTGCTCATGCTCCTGCTGGGCATGGGCACGGCGCTGCACTGCATCCGCCGGCACTGGCTTCACCTGCGCGGCCGGCCAATGAAGCCGCGGGCCTGGTGACGTGGACGAGCGCGATTTTCACCTGCCACCCAGCGCGCCAGACCCCGCAGCGCCGCCTACCACCCGCCAGTGGCTGGTGATCTGCGCGATTTGCTGGTTGAACGGCCTCGCCGTCGGACTGGTCGCCGCGTCCGCATTTTTCATGCGTTGGGGCTGCCCATGAAGGCCGTCGCGCTCGCCATCGCCGCCTTCTGCCTGCAGTGGGGTTTTCTGCTGTGGGCAGGCTGCGCTCTCCCGACCCATTTCTGAAAGGATCGCAATGCACGCCTGCTTTGTGGACCAATCTGCCGCCCCGACACGGCCCTTTCCGGTCGGCCCGTTTCAGGTCGTGCCATCGCCGCTGGTCGGCACGCCGTGGACCCGCTACCGCGTCACCTTCGCCGGCATCGTGCTCGGCGAGCAGATCAGCCGCCCGGACCTCGCCCAGTGCGCCGACCGCGCGCTCGAGGCCTTTAACCGCAAGGCGATCGACGCCGCCACCTACAAGGCCATCCGCGCGCGCTGCGCCGAGGCCGGCGCCGCGCTGGCGCCCGCGCTGCGCATCGCCCACGCCACGCCGGGCTTCAATAACAGCAAGCGCCGCCGGCCTGCACAGCTCGCCGAGCGCCGCGTCTGCCTGATCTGCGGCGAGGAAAAGCCGATTGAGGCTTCCTACCGCACCAGCACCGGCAAGTCGCGCGAGAAGGAATGCAGGGCCTGCCAGGACAGCGAGCGGAGGGCCGGATGATCACCCTTCGCCACCCCGACGGCACCGAGCAGCGCATCACCTGGCTGCGCGCCGCCGCGATGCTGCTCACTGAGCTGCGCTTCGAATTCGCCTGGCGCACCGCGCAGGATCTGCGCGACGCCGAGGTGTTCACCACCTACGGCTTCCGCGACGGCCGCCTTCTATACGCCGACCCACAGGGCCTGCGGCTCGAGGGCGAGCTGGCGGAAAAGCAGCGAGCGGTGCGGGCGGCGGGGGAGGTGGCGTGAAACTCTCCAACTTCCGCGCCCTGCAGCGCCGCCCCCGCTTCGACCTCGACGACGACGCCGCCAACGAGCACCACCACTTTCGCCGCCAGGTGCTGCCGCTGCTGTTTGTGCTGGCCTGCATTGCCGCGCTGGTCGTCGCCGCGCAGATCACCCTGGCCGTCGACCGCATTCACGAACAGCGCGAACTGCGCCAGCGCGTCGTCGCCTGGAAACACGAACCTTTCACCGCCTGCACCACCACGCTGTGGCGCGAACTCCACCCCCGCACGCCGCCCTGCGAAGCGCCGTGCGCCACCATCGACAGAACCGAGGCTTGCTAGATGCGCCTGATCGGATCGGATTGGAGCCCGCGCAAGATGGGCAGCTCATGCGGATAACGCAGATCTTGCCGCGCTACTACACACCACAACCCATAAGGACTCACACCATGAACAAACTCGGACGCACTGGACATGACGCGATCACCGGCTTCGTCGGCATCATCACAGGCCGCGTCGAATACATCATCGGCTGCCGACGGCTGCAGCTCACGCCGTCGGTCGGCGATTACGGCGCCGCCGCCGAGCCGAAGTGGTTCGATGAGGCCAGGGTCGTCGTCGAGGACGTGCCGCCGGTCGAGCTGCCGCCTGCCGAGACCGGACCAGGCTTCGACGCGCCGGCGCCGATTCGCTGAGGCGCCGACATGCGCCTGATCGGACTCACCGGCAAGGCCGGCGCCGGCAAGGACACCGTCGCCGAGATGATCGACGACCACTTCGGCGACCAGGGCTACATCCACAGCTTCGCCGAGCCCCTGCGCGAGATGGCCGACATCGTCGTCAAGATGCTGACCGGCGACTACATCGACTGGGACAACCGCGCCGTCAAAGAGCGCACGATCGACATCATCGGCAAGTCCCCGCGCCAACTGCTGCAGACGCTGGGCACCGAATGGGGCCGCCAGCTCGTCCACACCGACCTGTGGGTGCTCTGCGCCGCCGCCACCTACCGCAGCGCGCAGAAGCTGTGTCGCAACATGCCGGTCTTCGTGCTGCCCGACGCGCGCTTCGAAAACGAGGCCGCGTGGATTCGCGCTGAAGGCGGCGAGGTCTGGCACATCATCCGGCCGAACACCGCCGAGGTCGGCATTCCCGGCCACGCCAGCGAGGCCGGCGTCGAAATCAAGCCCGGCGACACGGTGATACACAACGACGGCGACATCGCCCTGCTGCACGACGAAGTTGCGCTGGCGCTGCGCGGCGAGCTGAAGGTCTGAGCATGACCGAACTGCTGCTCTTCGCCAGCGCCTTTGTGAGCGTGTTCGCTCTCGGCTTTCAGTCGCTCAACGTCAACGGCGGCCACTACGCCGCGGCGTTTCTCACCAGCTTCGCCATCGGCCTCGGCCACCTGGCGCTGTACCGCTGGATGCCAGACGCCGGCACCACGCAGATCGCCGCCTACCTGCTCGGCGGCCCGTTCGGCATCGTCGCCAGCATGTGGACCCACCGCCGTACCGTGGGGCGGAGGTTGCGCCGTGGCTGACACAGCACACAGCACGCAGCACGCAGCACCGATCAGGTTCCGCGTCACCCGCCCCGACGGCGCGAAGCTCGTCGAAGTGCCGCGCCACCACGCCGACGCCACGCCGAAGTCCATGCCGGACTGGACATTCGACGCCCTCGACGGCTGCACCATCCACATCCCGCCGCGCGACCGCAAGCCCGGCGTGCGGCTGACCTGGGCAGGGCTCACGCCGTGGCACACCACACCGGAGAAAAGCGACCGATGAAACCACTGCTACTCCGCGCCGCCGAACTGCTCGAGCGCGAGGCCGCCATCCTCGCCGACAGCTACCGCCAACAGGACGGCGCCTGGGCGTCAGGCCGCGCCGGCGCGGAGGAATACGACGAACTGATGGCCACCGCCGCCGAGCTGCGGCGCGAACAACAGGCCGCCGACAAGGCGGCCAGCGATATGTGCTGGGCGCTCAACTCCGGCGATGGAGTCTATCGGCCGTGATCTGGATTTACCGAATGCAGAATGCCGAGGGCCGGGGCCCATGGGCTCCAGGATTTAGTCATCTTTGGGTGGTAGATCGCGAGGACCACAACCGACTTCCACCCATCACCGCCGAGTTCTCGCTGGATTTTTATTCGCTGGACAGGCGCTGGTTTTACGGCACCGGCTGCCGAACCCTCGAACAACTGAGGCGGTGGTTCATTCCAAAGGAATATCGCGTGCTGCGAAATCTCGGATACAACGCCGTGCTCATGAGCGTGCAGACCATTCTGGCGGAAAGCGACGTACAGCTGGTCTTCCGGCGCGGTAGTCCGCTTAACGTCGGATTTCAAGTCGTCAGTCTATACGACGCGGGCGTAGCAGCATGAGAGTCACCATAAGCCTTGCCTTCGGCGCACTCGCCGAGCCGCTGAAAACCCAGCTTCGGCGGCTAACGCTCAGACACCCGAAGATCGAGTTGATGCAACGGCAGGCCGACGCCATCACGCTGTTAGCGTGCCATGGCACGCTGTCTGAGCGCGAGGTTCGCACCGCGCGCAAACGGCTGGCCAAGAAAATCGGCGAGGGCGCGCTGTGACCCCACCCCTGCGCCTCGAAACCCTCAACACCCCCGACCCCGCCCTGGCGGTAGAATCCGCCCTCGCGCTGCTCGACCTTCTGGCCACCCTGGACGATGAAAGCCGCCACCTACCTGCGCAGCAGCAAGGACCGCAGCGACGTCTCGATCGACGCCCAGCGCCGCGAGCTGTCGAAGCTGGCTGAAACGCTGGGCGCCACGCTGGTGGCGGAATTTTCCGATGTGGTGATGTCCGGCATGGACGGCAAGCGGCCGGGCTTCGTGCGGCTCAAGGCCGCGATCAGCGACCCGGCGCGCGGCTGGGATCTGCTGCTGGCGCTGGACACCTCGCGCATCGCGCGCGATGAATTCGAACAGGCCTGGGTGCACCGCGAGGCCGAGCGCCGCGGGGTGCGCATCATCTACGCCAAGCTGCCGTCGACCGGCTCTGCCGCCGACGTGCTGCTGCTCAACACCATGCGCGGCGTCGATCGCTTCCACAGCCTGGTGAGCCGCGAGAAGGGCCTCGCCGGCCAGCGGGAAAACATCCGCCAGGGCTGGCGCGCCGGCGGCCGCGCCCCGGTCGGCTACCGCCTCGAGCATGTGCCCACCGGCGCCATCCGCGACGGCGCCCCGGTGCTGAAAAGCCGCCTGGCGATCGACCCCGACGCCGCGCCGGCGATCGCCCGCTATCTGGCCGACCGCGCCGCCGGCGTGCCGCGCATCGAAGCCCGCGCCGCCGCCGGCCTGCAGCTCGCCCACAGCACGCTGGTCGGCACCGAATACCGCGCCCTGACCTACGCCGGCCACACCGTCTGGAACATGGAGCACCCCCACGACGGCGCCTACGTCGGCGGCGTCAAGCGCCGGCCGCGAGAGGCCTGGGAAATCCGCCACGACACCCACCCGGCGCTGATCACCACCGAACAGGCCGAGGCCATCATCGCCCGGCTGACCGACAACCCCTGGCGCCGACGCAGCCCCCGGCTGCAGACCCTGCTGGGCGGCCTGCTGGTCGATCCACGCGGCCGCGCCTGGCACGGCTACGCCGAAGAGGGCGGCTGCTACCGCATCGGCAAGGGCCGCCGCATCGCCATGCGCCGGCTCGACGACTTCGTCGTCCGCACCGTGGTCAACCAGCTGCGCGCCAAAGGCCTCGCCGCGCTGATCACCAAGGCCGCCAGACAGCGCACGGCCGAACCGGCGGCCGCTCGATCATTGAACGCGCTGAACGCCAAGGCGGCGCAGCTGCAGGCCGCCATCGACAAGCTGCTGCGCCTGGTGACCGAAGTGCAGCACCCCCGGCCCCTGCTCGAAAAGGTCGACGCCATCGAAGCCGAGCGCGCCGCCCTCGACGCCGAACGCCACCGCCTGCAGCGCGAAGCCCTCGAGGCCCGCGCCGCCGCCGAACTCACCGAAGAAAAAGTCGCCGGCCTGCTGCAGCGCCTGGCCAGCAAATTCCACCGCCTGCCACCCGAAGCCGTCAAGCGCCTGCTCGCCAGCGTGCTCGAACGCCTCGAACTCGAGCCCGGCACCATGACGCTACGGCTCCACTACCGCATCAGCGCCGGGGCTGACGTGGCGACCCCACGGGGATTCGAACCCCGGTTACCGCCGTGAAAGGGCGATGTCCTAGGCCTCTAGACGATGGGGTCCCGTCGGTGAACTGGTTTTCGAGTGGTGGAGGTAACCGGGATCGAACCGGTGACCTCTTGCATGCCATGCAAGCGCTCTCCCAGCTGAGCTATACCCCCACTGGAAAGAGCGCGCATTATACGGAGGGGCTAACAGGGTGTAAAGAATAAGGATTACCCGGGAAAACCCGCGAGTTCGCGGTCCATTCGCTTGAGCACTTCGTCGCGACCGATCAGCTCCAGCGTGGCATCGATCGACGGAGTCTGCGGCTCGCCGGTGACCATCACCCGCAGCGGCATCGCCAGCCTGGGCATCTTCAGCCCGTGCGCCTGCACCACTTCCTTGACCGTCTGGCTGATCGCCGCGCGCTCCCAGTGCACCGAGGCCAGCCGCTCGCGCAGCGTCTTCAGCGCCGGCAGCGCCTCGGCGTGATAGTGCTGGGCCTTCAGTTCCGCGGTCGGGTGCAGCACGCGGTAGAACAGCACCGCCGCGTCGGCCAGCTCCACTACCGTGCGGGCACGCTCCTTGAGCAGCGCCATCACCCGCGGCAGCGCGGGCCCCTGGTCGGGATCGCATTCGCGCTCGCGCAGCAGCGGAGCCACCAGTTCCGCCAGCCGCGCATCGTCGGCGTCCTTGAGGTACTGCTGGTTCAGCCACTCGAGCTTGGCGGGGTCGAACTTGGCCGGCGAGCGGTTGATGTGCTCGAGATCGAACCACTCGACCAGCTGGGCCATGCTGAATTTCTCGTCGTCGCCATGGCTCCAGCCGAGCCGGGCGAGGTAGTTGTTCAGCGCCTCCGGCAGATAACCCTCGTCGCGGTACTGCATCACGCTGACCGCGCCGTGGCGCTTGGACAGGCGCTCGCCGTCGTGGCCGAGGATCATCGGCACATGGCCGAACTGCGGCAGCGGCGCGCCCAGCGCGTTGAAGATATTTATCTGCCGGGGCGTGTTGTTCACATGGTCGTCGCCGCGGATGACGTGGGTGATGGCCATGTCCCAGTCGTCGACCACCACGCCGAAATTGTAGGTGGGCACGCCGTCGGCGCGCAGGATCACCAGGTCGTCCAGCTCGATGTTGGCGAACGCGATCGGCCCCTTGACCAGATCGTTCCACGCCACCTCGCCATCGTCCGGATTGCGAAAGCGCAGCACCGGCTTGACGCCGGCCGGCGGCGTCTTGCCCCGCGCGTTCTCCGGCCGCCAGCGCCCGTCGTAGCGCGGCTTGGCGCCGCGGCCGCGCTGCTCTTCGCGCATCGCCTCGAGTTCCTCTTTCGAGGCGTAGCACCAGTAGGCGTTGCCGTCGGCGATCAGCTTGTCGGCCGCCGCGCGGTACCGCTCCAGCCGCTGCATCTGATAAAACGGCCCCTCGTCGTAATCGAGCCCCAGCCAGTCCATCGCATCGAGAATCGCCTGGGTGGATTCGGCGGTGGAGCGCTCCAGGTCGGTGTCTTCGATGCGCAGGATGAAGCGGCCGCCCTGGCGGCGAGCATACGCCCAGCAGAACAGCGCGGTGCGCGCCCCGCCAATGTGCAGATAACCGGTCGGGCTGGGGGCGAATCGGGTGCGGACCATCGGAACTCGTCAGCGAAAAGGCCCGCATTCTACGCCAACCGTACCCCGACCCGACCGAACGGCCAGTGCCGCCCTCGGGCTGTGCGCAGATCAGCCCGGTGTGCCTGCGCTGAAGCCGGCCACCCAGCCTTCCGTGATCCAGCCCTGGAGCAGCTGCGCCGCGCGCAGCGCGGCCTGCTCGCCGTGACTGCGCTCCAGCGCTTCGCACAGCGCGCCGAAACTGGCGCCGGCGCGCGCCCGGGCGAGCGCCGCGTTCTCGGCGTCGGGCATCGCCCGGTAGCGTGCGACAAACTCCCGGCGCCAGACCGCCACCGTCGAGGCAGCGCGCAGCGGCGCCGGCGCTGGCCGCCGGTCGGCGGCCGCCTGCCAGATTTCGGCTGTGTTCCATTCGAGCGACAGCGTATACAGGCACGGGTGCAGCTTAAAGTGCAGATCGGCCCACGCCTCGGGCGGCACACGGCCGAGCGCACCGACGTCCACCGGCGTGGCGTCGGGCGCGTCGAATGCAAGCCCCAGCGTCCATTCGAACGCGGCGAGTTCCGCCAGCACCGGCTCGGCCGCATAGCGCGCGTCCGCGCGCAGAAACCCGGCCATGGCGCCACCGTACCAGCGCACGTTTCGGTACACCGAGGGGGTGGCTGCGATGTAGTCGCGCGCCAGCGCCGAAAATCGTTCCTCGCCTAGGTAGTGCTTGAGGCCCTCGAAATCGTTCGCCAGCGCCTCGCTCAGCCGCAGCCGGTAGGCATTGAAGTAGACCGCGAGCCGGGCGCGCCGGTAATCGTCGTCGGGGCCGGCAACATCGCCGACGATCGCATCGTCGCCCTCCAGCACGTAGCGCTGGAAGTCGTCCTGCACGCTGGCGAGCGGGCGCGTCATGCGGCGACTGAATCGAGGCTTGCCCGCGCCGTGTCGCGCGCGCGGTCGAGTTCCGCCACCAGGTCCGCCAGCGGCGGGATGTGGTCATCGCGCTCGATCATCGTCGCCACCGGGCCGATGCGTCGCAGCGTGTACGCATACAGCGCCCATACCTCGTCGATCACTTCGGCGTCGTGGGTATCGATGATGTGGGTACCGCAATGGCTGTGGCCGCCCAGGTGGATCTGCCGAACCCGCTCCGCGGGCACCGCGTCGATGTAGCGCCGGGCATCGAAGCCGTGATTGAAGGCGCTGACGTACACGTTGTTGACGTCGAGCAGGATCAGGCAGTCGGCGCGGCGCGCGATCTCGGCGAGAAACTCCCACTCGGGCACCGCCGAGCGGGTGAACTCGACATAGCTGGACACGTTTTCGAGCAGGATGCGGCGGCCGAGAAAGTCCTGCACCGTGCGCACCCGTCCGGCGACATGCTCGATCGCTTCTTCGGTATAGGGCAGCGGCAGCAGGTCGTGCAGGTTGCGCGAAGCGCAACCCGTCCAGCACAGATGATCGGAGATCCAGGCCGGCTCGACGCGGGCAGCCAGCGACTTGAGCGCGTGCAGGTAATCGAAGTCCAGCGGGTCGCGGCTGCCGATCGATAGCGACACGCCATGAAGGACCACCGGGTACTCGCGCCGGATGCGCTCGAGGTAATCGAGCGGCCGGCCGCCGGGAATCAGGTAGTTCTCGGACAGCGCCTCGAACCAGTCGACGCGCGGCTTCGAGGCGAGGATCGCCTCGTAATGATCGGTGCGCAGTCCGAGCCCGAAGCCCAGGTTCTTGTCCCGCTGCTGCATGCGCCACTCCCTGACAGTTTCACGCCCCGCGCGGACCCGCCAGGCCGTGATATTGGGGATTACGGGCCACGGGCCCCGGCGGATTCAGGCACGCAGGCCCGGGGCGCGAGCCTGATGGCACGGTTCAGTCCTTGCGCTTGAGCGCGGGATGGTTGCGCGCGGCCTTTCGGAGGAAGGCCATTTGCCTGCGAAAGTTGCGGCAGGCGTCGCACACCCGCAGATGCATGTGCAGCCGCCACCGCTCAACCAGGCCCAGCCTGCGGTCCAGGGACTGGGATACCAGTTCGGATACTTCCCGGCAGCTCAGCATCGCCGTCACCCTTGCATCCGCCGCTCAGTCCCCTGCGGCAGGCTGTCCAAAAAAATTGAGCTCAAGGCATTCACGCAGCGCCATCCGGGCACGATAAAGAACGACCCAGCAATTGGTCGCGGAAATTCCGAGTTCCTTGCAGATCTCGTCGGTGGAAAGGCCCATGAACTCCCGCATCGAGAACACCCGGGCCGTCTGCTCGGGCAAGCGCCCAACGCAGGCTTCGAACGCTGTCCAGAAGCGTTTCTGCGCCAGCGCCTGTTCAGGGTCTTCCCAGGCGCGTGGCGCATTCAGCCAGTGACTGCGCCGCGAGCCTTCGAAGTGCTGTTCCGCGTACTCCCGCGCTTCGTCCTCGTCTCCATCGTATGCCGGCGGCGGCGCCTCGCGAAATCGCCTGCGGACGAGATCGGTGATCTTGTGCTTGAGAATGCCGGTCAGCCAGGTTTTCAATGACGAGCGCCCGGCAAAGCCTGACTTCGACTGGATCGCCGACAGCAGGGTCTCCTGCACCACGTCCTCGGCACCGTCGGCATCGCGCAGCTGCAGCAGCGCGTACCGGTACAGATAGGCGCGATGGGCTTCGAGCTCGTTGGGCAGCGGGCTTGCCGGGAGCGGATCCATGGGTCGAGAGTGCCAATGCCGCGCTCACTCTAGACCCGAATATCGTCAAACTCAATGACGAATAAATTGCGGCCATGCCAGGCGCAACCGTATCGCGCAATGCCCGTCGCCGGCCGGCGGCTGCGGGTCAGATCTGGCAGGTGATCTCGCCCAGTTTCCGGGTCAGGAGGGCATTCTCCCGGTAGTCGATCGGTATGACGACCAGGCTGGGCCCCTTCTCCCGAAAAGCGGACTCTAGGGTCGCCGCCAGGTCCGACGACCGGGTGACGAAGTGGCCGTGCCAACCGAAGGCCCGGGCCAGGGTCTTCCAGTCCGGATTGCCGAACGACAGCTCGGTGTGCCGGCCGAACTGCGTGTCCTGCTTCCAGGCGATCAGTCCGTAGGCGTTATCGGCCCAGACCAGCACCACGATGTTGCTGCCGAGCCTGACGGCGGTTTCCATTTCCTGGACGTTCATCATGAAGCCGGCATCGCCGGCAATGGCCAGCACCCGCCGCCCGGGGTGAACCAGGCTCGCCGCAATGGCTCCGGGCAGCGCCGATCCCATCGAGCAGAAGCCGTTGGGGATGAGGCAGGTATTCGGCTCGTGGCAGTGGTAATACCGCGCGATCCACATCTTGTGCGCGCCGACGTCCGACAGGAGGATATCGTGGGGGCCCAGTACGCGGCGTGCATCCCACAGCGCCTTTTGCGGGCGGATCGTGCCCTCGGTGGCATCATCGCGATGCTCGGCGAAGTCCGCCGCCATGGCCGCGCGGATGCGGCGCTGATCGGCCAGGTCGTATTCGGGAACACCGTCCCGGTCTAAGCGTTCGTTGAGCATCCACAGCGCATGGGCGAGATCGCCGACCAGCTCGACCTGGGCGTTATAGTGTTCGTCGATCTCGGCCGGCAGGAAATCGGCGTGAATGATCGCCTTGTCGGCGCCCGGGTTCCACAGTTCCGGATGATATTCGACCATGTCGAACCCGAGCGTGATCACCAGGTCGGCATCGTCGATGGCCTTCGACACGCGATCGCGCGTGCCCAGGCCGATGGTGAACAGGCAGTAGTCCGCGTCCATATCGACGCAGCCCTTGGCCATGAAGGTGCTGACA
>CALJLA010000011.1 GCA_937983055.1 uncultured Pseudomonadota bacterium | reverse complement strand
CCCAGCAACTGCTGCGCCGCGCGTGCGGCGGCTTCGACATGCATGGCCTTGGTGGCGATGATCACCAGGTCGCACTGGCCGGCTTCGGCAGCGTCGGTAGTGGCGTTGATGCGCACGTTGCGATCGCCGGATGCCCCTTCCAGGCGCAGGCCCTTGCTGCGCATCGCATCGACATGCTCGCGCCAGGCATCGATCGCCCACACTTCATGGCCAGCCGCCGCCAGCAGTGCCGCATACACGCTGCCCATCGCGCCGCAGCCGATGATCGCGATCTTCATGCGCCTCCCGTGTGTTCCGTTTTTCGAACGGCGGATGATGCCTTCATCGGCCGCGGTGCGCTAGTGCGGCGACGGAGGCGTGTTATACGGGTACATTGCGTGCGGCGACAATGAGACGCTGCCAACGCAGAGGATGCAGAGGTCCCGAATTCCAGCCAAGTCTAGATGGAGCCACCATGATCGCCAAGAACAAGCGAATAAAGCCGGCAGCGAACCCAGAACTCGAGTCTCGGGTCGCCGGTCACTCGCGCAGAACGCAACTCGGGCACCTGCTCTTGACTTTTTGCTTCGCGCCTCGACTTAGTCAGTCTATTACCGTTCCGCGATTCTGCCAGGCAACGTCGCCGCAAAGCACAGGCATCTGGCCGTCGATCAGTACCGCGATGGATACGGTGGCGTACTGGTTGGCGTCGGCGATCGACAGGTAGGGGCGGGCGACCTGCACCCGGCCCGGGTGTTCCAGCGCGCGGCGGGCCCCGGCATGCGGCTGAACGCCTGCAGTGGCGCCAACGTCTGGCCGCGGTCGTCGCTGGGCCGCATCAGCGCCTCGAACCCGACGGTGCGGCTGTGGGCGAGGGAGTAGACCGGCTGAAAGTGGCTGTCGAGCGTCAGGCCGTGCAGCAGGGCGCCTGCGCGCCCGCTTTCGGTGCGCAGGCTGGACAGCACGGAATCGACAGCACGGGCCGGTACTTCGGCTTCGGGGGCGTAGTCCAAGCAGGGAATTCTTGAGCGACAGCGACCCGATTATAGGGAACGGCCCTTCGCCGCCGAATTAGGGAAATTCCCTACGTTCCGCAACAGGGGCTGTGATAGACTCCGCGCCTCGTTTTTTCCGGCGCGGCCAGCAGTTGCGCCACTTCTGAGCACCCTATGCGTAGCGACATCCGGAACATCGCCATCGTGGCTCACGTCGACCACGGCAAGACCACCCTGGTCGACAAGCTGCTGCAACAGTCGGGCACCTTTGCCGCCCACCAGCACGTGACCGAGCGGGTCATGGACTCCAACGACCTGGAGAAGGAACGCGGCATCACCATTCTGGCGAAGAACTGCGCGGTGCAGTACGAAGGCACGCACATCAACATTGTCGATACGCCGGGCCACGCCGACTTCGGCGGCGAAGTCGAACGCGTGCTGTCGATGGTGGACAGCGTGCTGCTGCTGGTGGACGCGGTCGACGGCCCGATGCCGCAGACCCGCTTTGTCACCCGCAAGGCGCTGGCGCTGGGGCTGAAGCCGATCGTGGTGGTGAACAAGGTGGACCGTCCGGGCGCGCGGCCGGACTGGGTGGTGAACCAGACCTTCGACCTGTTCGACAAGCTCGGCGCCAACGAGGAGCAGCTCGACTTTCCGGTGGTGTACGCCTCGGCGCTGCAGGGCTGGGCCACGCTGGAGTCCGGCGCGCAGGGCGCCGACATGCGTCCGCTGTTCGACGCCATTCTTCGCCATGTGCCGGTGCGCGAGGCCGATCCCGAGGGCGCGCTTCAGTTGCAAATCTGCTCGCTGGACTACTCCAGCTTCGTCGGCCGCATCGGCGTGGGCCGGGTAATCCGCGGGCGCATCCGCTCCGGGCAGCAGGTGGCGGTGATGTACGGACCGGATGCCGAGCCGAAGGCCGCGAAAGTCAACCAGGTGCTGAAATTCCGCGGCCTGGAGCGCACCGTGGTCGACCAGGCCGAGGCCGGCGACATCGTGCTGATCAATGGCATCGAAGACATCGGCATCGGCGCCACCGTGTGCGACCCGGTCAGGCCGGAAGGTCTGCCGCTGCTCAAGGTGGACGAGCCGACCCTGACCATGAACTTCATGGTCAACACCTCGCCGCTGGCCGGCCGCGAGGGCAAGTACGTCACCAGCCGCCAGCTGCGCGAGCGGCTGGAGCGCGAACTGCAGTCCAACGTGGCGCTGCGGGTGGAGTTCACCGCCGACTCCGATACCTTCGTAGTGTCCGGCCGCGGCGAGCTGCACCTGACCATCCTGCTGGAGAACATGCGCCGCGAAGGCTACGAGCTGGCGGTGGGCCGGCCGCGGGTGGTGTTCAAGACCGTGGACGGCGAGCGCCAAGAGCCTTACGAGGTGCTGACGGTGGATGTCGAGGACGACAGCCAGGGCGCGGTGATGGAAGAACTCGGCGGCCGCCGCGGCGAGCTGCTCGACATGCAACCCGACGGCAAGGGCCGCACCCGGCTGGAATACCGCATCCCGGCGCGCGGCCTGATCGGGTTTCAGGGCGAGTTCCTGACGCTGACCCGCGGCACCGGCATAGCCAGCCACATCTTCGACGGTTATGGCCCGGTCAAGGGCGAGATCGCCGAGCGCCGCAACGGCGTGCTGGTGAGCCAGGACGACGGCGTGGCAGTGGCCTACGCGCTGTGGAAGCTGCAGGAGCGCGGCCGCATGTTCGTGTCGCCGGGCGATGCGTTGTACGAAGGCATGGTGATCGGCATCCATTCGCGCGAGAACGACCTGGTGGTGAACCCGGTCAAGACCAAGCAGCTCACCAACGTCCGCGCCTCCGGCAAGGACGAAGCCATCGACCTCACCCCGCCGATCGAGCTGACGCTTGAGCGCGCGGTGGAATTCATCGCCGACGACGAGCTGGTCGAGATCACCCCGAAGAGCATCCGCATCCGCAAGCGCTGGCTCAAGGAACACGAGCGCAAGCGCGCATCGCGCGAGTCTGCCGCAGAAGCGGCCTGACCCAGCCGCCGCCATGGGCAAGGCGGCTGCGCGCGAAGTGTCAGTGCAGGCTCATGCGCCCGCAGGGCGCGTGAGCCGGAGCTAAGACGAGCGCAAGCGCGCATCGCGCGAATCGGCCGCGGAGGCAGCCTGAGGTGGGGGCTAAGCGCTAACGGCCAATAGCAGAACACGAAGGCACGAAGGCACTAAGTAAAGACATACAGAAAAACTGCGAACCACCAAAGCACCAAGGGCACCAAGAAAGTAGGGAAGTGCGGGTCCGCGGTGGCTGGTCGGCGTGTTGCATGGTTCGCGTGTAGCTTCTGCAGTTCTTGGTGTCTTGGTGATTTGGTGGTTCACCCGGCTTTCTTCGGTTATTTAGTCCTTTCGTTTGCCGATGCACCGAGCGGTCCGCGCCGGCGCGTGTCGGGTGCGGGCAACAGCGCAGGCGCACATGGTGAGCCACCCCTTCGGCTAGAATTGCCGCATGCCTGAACTTACCCTTCCTTTCGTGTTGTCGGTGGCCACGCTGGTGGTTGCATTCGGTGTGCTGCTGCTGGTGGTCATGCTGCTTTCGCGCACCGGCTCGCTGCCGGAGACGGTGTCTCAGGCGCGGGAGGAACAGCACCTGGGGGTGCGCAAGGCGATGAGCGGCGCGCTGAATGCGCAGGGCGACCGGCTGGCGGCATCGCAGGGCGATGCGCTGGAGCGGCTGCGCGCAACGCTGACCAGCGAGCTGACACAGACGCGCAGCACGGTGGGCGCCCTGCAGGTGAAGCAGGTGGAGGAACTGTCCGCCACCCGAGAGAACACCGCCTCGAAGCTTGCCGAGATGAGCCTGCAGATGCAGAGCAAGCACGACCAGCTTCGAAGCGAGGTGGTGACCCGCGTGCTCGAAAAGCTGGCCGAGCAGAACCGCGCGGAACAGGAAATGATCCAGAGCACCCTGCGCCACGCTGCTGCGCAACTCGCCGCGTCGGTGGAAATGCTCACCAAGACAACTGACTCGCGGCTGGAGCAGATCTCCGGCAAGGTCAACGAGCGGCTGGAAGAGGGTTTCAAGAAGACCAACGAGACCTTCGTGAACGTCATGCAGCGCCTTGCCACCATCGACGAGGCGCAGCGCAAGATCGACGGCCTCACCACCAACGTTGTCAGCCTGCAGGAACTGCTTGGCGACAAGCGCTCGCGCGGCGCCTTTGGCGAGATCCAGCTGGAGGGCCTGGTGCGCAACATCCTGCCGCCGGCGGCGTACGAATTCCAGTACTCGCTGTCAAACGGCAACCGCGCCGACTGCGTGCTGAAACTGCCGCCGCCGACCGGCACGGTGGCGGTGGATTCGAAGTTTCCGATGGAAAACTACCATCGCATGTTCAACCCGGAACTGCCGGACAGCGAGCGCCAGGTGGCGCAACGCCAGTTTCGCGCCGACGTCCGCAAGCACGTGGACGACATCGCGTCGAAGTACATCATCGCCGGCGAGACCAGCGACGGGGCGGTGATGTTCGTGCCGGCGGAGGCGGTATTCGCCGAGATACACGCCTACCACGCCGAGGTGGTGGACTACGCGATGCAGCGCCGGGTATGGATCGTGTCGCCGACCACGCTGATGGCGGTGCTCAACACCGCGCGCGCGGTGATGAAGGATGTCGCCACCCGCGAGCAGGTGCACATCATCAAGGACGAGCTGGGCAAGCTCGGCAAGGATTTTTCGCGCTTCGACGAGCGCATGCGCAAGCTGGCCGACCATATCCGCCAGGCGCACCAGGACGCCGAGCAGGTGCGCATCAGCAGCGACAAGATCACCCGCCGCTTCAACCAGATCGAGCGCGTCGAGCTGGACCAGCCGGAGCATCTGCGCCGCATCGAGTCGGAGCTGATCGAGCCGCCGGAAGAAGAGGCGGGCGGCAGCGCCGGCTGAGCCGATGTTCGCGGCCTACCGCGCCTGGCGCCGCCGTCGCCTGCTGCGCAGCCATCCGCTGGACGAGGGCCTGTGGTCCCGGGTCTCGACGCGCTTTGGTTTCGTGGCGCGGCTCACCGCGGAGGAGCGCGCGCGGTTGAGGGATTTGTGCGTGCTGTTCCTGCACGAAAAACAGATCTCCGCGGCCGGCGGGCTGCAGCTCACCGACGAGATGCGGCTGGGTATTGCGATTCAGGCCTGCATCCTGATCCTGAACCACGGCATCGACAGCTACGACAACTGGGTGGAGATCATCGTCTACCCGGAAGAGTTCGTGCCGCGCCACACTTTTCACAATGAGCACGGGCTGGTGGAAACCGACGAGGCTTCCTACGCCGGTCAGGCCTGGCTGCAGGGGCCGGTGATCCTGTCCTGGGCGGATGTCGAGTACGCCTGGATGGGCGATGGCGTGAACGTGGTGGTGCACGAGTTCGCGCACAAGCTCGACATGCTGAATGGCGACGCCAACGGTTTTCCGCCGCTGCGGGCCGGCATGAGCCGCCAGGCGTGGTCGGACGCTTTCACCCAGGCCTACGAAGATTTCTGCCGGCGGGTGGATGCCGGCGAGCACACCGAGATCGACCCGTACGCGGCAGAAGCGCCCGGCGAGCTCATCGCAGGGCTTACGGCGGCCGTCGCCGCGCGGGCGGTTCTGGCGCGCGTCGGCGCCGGGGCGCTCTTCAACGACACTGGGCGTCTTGCTCATGTTGATCTGGCTCGTCATCGCCGGTGTGCAGACCGGCGATCAGGGGTTCGCGACGCCTGGCGCCGCGCAGGAAGAATGTTGCCGGAGTTGGCTTGGAAACAAGGAGGGGTTTGGGCGAGTGACGCCCGAAGGACTCCGCGTTGGAAGGGGGAAGG
>CALJLA010000010.1 GCA_937983055.1 uncultured Pseudomonadota bacterium | reverse complement strand
CACCCGCACCCGCGTGCACCGTCTCGACGCGCCCGGTGCGCTCCTGCACGGCGCAGGCGTTGCGCACCACGCTCTTGATCTCGCCCAGCGCCGGCAGCGCCGCCAGCAACGCGGCGAAATCGCCGGCCAGCCGCGTCACCCCGCGCCCGCAGCCGCTGGCGATCAGCTGCGCCTCGGGCACGCAGGCCTCGATTGCCGCGGCCCGGTTGTTCAGCCCGCGTGCGCGCGCCGCCTCCCAGGCGGCGTACAGGTCCTGAGCAGCTGCCGGGGCGCTCATGTGCGCCGCTTGCGCGCCGCCGGCTTTTTCTCGCCGGGCATGACCAGGCGGTCGCGCCCGGATTCCTTGGCCTCGTACAGCGCCGCGTCCGCCGCCTGGAACAACCCGTCCGGGTCCTGCGCATGCTCCGGATACACCGCAAGGCCGATCGACACCGTCAGCTTGCCGAGCGACTGGCCCTGGAACTGCAGCTTGATCTTGCGCACCTCGGCCAGCAGCGCCTTCGCGCGCGCGGCAGCATCGTGCGCCGAGGCGCCGGGCAGCAGCAGCACGAATTCCTCGCCGCCGTAACGGCAGGCGACGTCGCTCTCGCGAATGAACTCGCCCAGCAGGCTGCCCAGCTGTTGCAGCACATGGTCGCCGGCATCGTGGCCGAAGTTGTCGTTGAAACGCTTGAAATGGTCGGCGTCGATCATCATCAGCGCCAGCGGCGTCTCCTTGCGCTCGGCGCGCGCCATCTCGCGCCCCAGCGACTCTTCCAGGAATCGCCGGTTGTACAGCCCGGTCAGCGGGTCGCGGATCGACTGGTTGCGCAGGGTCTCGCGCAACTGGATATTGCCCAGCGCGAGCGCCAGCTGTTCGGCCAGCGTGGTGGCGAGGCGCCGCGCCGAATCCGGAATCTGGGCGGCCGAGGCCGGGTACTCGAGGTACAGCAGGCCGACGGTGTCGCCCTGCGCCATCAGCGGCACACACTGGTAAGGCACCAGCGGCGCTTCTTCCTTCCGGCGGACATGGCGGCACACCAGGGCGGCATTGCGCGCATCCACCGCATGCAACTGCCCGCGACGCAGCGCCCAGCACTCCTCGGCGGTCAGCACCACCTCGGAATGAACCGGGTCGCCCCACGTCGCCGCACTGTCGAACGAGCGGCGCCCGGCGTCGGTCAGGTACAGCATTCCGGCCACGCCGGGGAAAAGCTGCGGCCCGTAGTTGGCGATGACCTGGCCGCCTTCGGCAACGTTGGTGCACGACTGCAGCAGCTTCGACAGGTCGTTGAGCAGCTCGTTCTCGCGGTAACGTTCCTCCAGCTCGCGCTTGGCGGCTTCAACCTGCGCGGTGCGCTCGTGCACGCGCGCCTCGAGTTCCTGGTTGAGGGTGCGAATCTCGTCCTCCGAGCGCTTGAGCTGCGTCACATCGCGGAACACCGCGACCCCGCCGCGGCTGCGCCCGTCCGCACCGAGCAGCGGCCGGCTGTGCGCGGCGACGACGATGCCCTCGGGCTGGCCTGCATTGCGCACCACCAGCTCGACGCCATCGGTCGAATCGCCGCGCACCGCCTGCGCGATCGGCAGCTCGTCCGCCGGGAACGGCGTCACTCCGTCGGCGCGATACAGGCCGTAATGCGCACTCAGGCGATCGACCGACATATCCTCCGGCGCCGGAATGCCGAGCATCCGCCGCGCCGCCGGGTTGTGCAGCAGTATTCTGCCGTTGCGATCGGCCACGGTGACGCCGTCGGCGATGCCGTCCAGTACCGAGAGCATCAGCTGCGTCTGCTCGCGCAGCTGCCGGTCCGCGCGCTGGCGCTCCAGTTCCCCGGCGGCGCGCGCCGCGAAGATCTGCAGCAGCGAATCGACACGATCGGGCGCATCCAGCGGCGCCGGAAACAGCGCGGCGATGAATCCGATGATGCTGCGGTCGCTGGCGAGCAACGGCAGCCCGACATAGGCCTCCGCATCGCTGTGCGCCAGCACCGGATCGGCCGGAAACGCCGCCCTTGCGCCCCGCGGATGATGGTAGGACTCGCCCTGCAGCAGGTGTTCGCACGGTGTGCCGGCGACCGCGTACTCGCTGCCCTCGCGGATCTCGCCGCGGGCATTGACGGCGACGATACGCACGCGCGCTTTCGACGCGTTCAGCTCGCCGACCAGCACCAGCTTCGCGTCGACCTGGCCGGCGAGCTCCTTGACCAGGGCCGCGAAAAAGCCGCTGCCGGTTTCGATGGTAACGCCGCGGGCGACCTGCACGAAGGCCTGCTCCGCCATCTGCCGCTGCATCGCCCCACCCAGCGTCGAGGCAAGCAGCTGCACCAGCTGCACGGTCTGGTCGGTGAAAGCCTGCGGCCGGCCGGAAAAAACCTTCAGCACGCCGGCGGCGCGCCGCTCGCGGTGGAACGGCACCGCCACTATCGAGCGGATGCCCATGCGCGCGCACACCTCGCGATCGACGCGCGGATCGGCCTGCGCCTCGTCGCAGCGCAGCGCGCGACCGGTGCGCAGGGCCAGCGCGGCAAAACTGCGCTCGGCGCCCCGCTCCACCTCGATCTGCGTCAGCGCCTCGTCGGTCGCGGCCCGGCGCACCAGCCGGTCGCCTTCGAGCATTTCGATGATGGCGCCCTTGGCGCCGGTGATCTCCTTGGCGCTCACCACGATCAGCCGCATCAGACTGTCGAGGTCCGACATGCCGGTGGCGAGCTGGTGCTGAATGCTGATGATCGCCGTCAGCCCGCCGACATAGGTGCGCAGTTCCGACTCCACCCGCTTGTGCTCGGTGACGTCTTCGAACAACGCGGTGATCGCCGGCGCCCCGATCCCGTCGTGATAATGCAGGCTGCCGCGGGCGATATAGGTCGAGCCGTCCTTGCGCACGCATTCGGCTTCCAGGTCGACGCTCCGGCGCACGCCGCGCACCAGCGCGCGCAAATCGCGCTCGAAGGCAGCCGCATCCAGCGCCGGAAAGCGTTCGCCGAAACGCAGGCGCTGCAGTTCGGCGGCGCCGTAGCCGCTGTTGTCGACGGCGCCGCGGTTGGCGTAGGTCACGCGCAGGCTCGCCGGATCGAGCAGGAAGATCTCGCTTGAGTCGCGGTCCAGCAGCTCGCCCAGCCGCGCCCCGGCGGCGAGGCCCCGGCGCCGCCAGTCCAGCATCGATTCCACTGCGGTCGCAAGCTGGGCCAGCATCGCACGCTGGCGGTCGTCGAGCTGCCGGGGCTGGCGATCGAGCACGCACAGCGTGCCGACCGTGTGCCCGGCGCCGTCGCCGATCGGCATACCGGCGTAAAAGCGGATCTTCGGCTTGCCGGTGACCAGCGGATTGTTGCGGAATCGCGCGTCTTTCAGGGTATCGGCCACTTCCAGCGCCCGACCGCTGGCGACTGCATGCCCGCAAAAACTCACCTCGCGCGGCGTCTCCTTGACGTCCATCGGGCCGAACGCGGATTTGAACCACTGCCGGTCGCGATCGACCAGGCTGATCAACGCGATCGGCACCTCGCAGATCTGCGCCGCGAGGCGGGTAATGGCATCGAATGCAGGCTCGGGCGGCGTATCGAGCAAGCCGAGCCCGCGCACGGCCTCCAGCCGGGCGGGCTCGTCCGCCGGCAGGGCCGGGACGGTGTGTGTAGCTGCGATATCGGGCTCGTGCATCGGCAACAGAACTTTGACCTCAGTTTAAGACATCGCCGCAGGTCAATGATTCGGTGGGCGACACCCTGCCCGAATCGCGGCGTGGCGTAAACCCGCCGCTGGGCCTGGCGCGGCCCGACTCGGGTTGCGGCCGATGGCGCAAAAAAAGGGCCTGCGCGGCGCGCAGACCCTCCGTTTGGCCTCGGGCGTCCGCTCAGGCGGGCGCGGGCAGGCGTTCGCCCACGGTGGTGGTGCGCCGGACGATGCGCACGTCGTTCATGAAGTCGAACCCGGTCGCCTTGTGCATGAGGCAGCGGTTGTCCCACATCACCAGTTCGTTGACCCGCCAGTGGTGCGTATAGACGTTGTCCGGCTGGGTGGCGATGGCATTCAGCCGGGCGATCAGCTCGCGCCCCTCCTCCACCGGCATGTCTTCGATGTATGAAGCGTGCTCGCCGAGGTACAGCGCCTTGCGGCCGGTTTCGGGATGCACCCGGATAATCTCGTGCTCGACCGGTGGCGCCTCCCGGCGCTGCTCCTCGGTCATCTGCTGCTTCGCGCCCGACAGCAAGCGCGAATAGTTCAGATCGTGCACGGCGCGGCGACCTTCGAGCGGTCGCTTGAGCTGCGCCGGCAGCGCATCGTAGGCGCGATACATGTTGCAGAACAGGGTGTCGCCACCCGCCTTGGGAACGATCATGCTGTAGAGCATGGTCACCAGCCCGCGCTCGCGCGCCCATGAGCCGTCGGTATGCCAGATTGCCGCCCCGGGGTCCGGATTCTCGCCCTTTGGCGTGCCGTCCGGCGCCAGGTTCGTGAGCATGAAGATCTCGGGGTTCTTCGTGTGCTGGTACTGGTTGAGCACGTGCACCTGCAGCCGCCCCCAGTGCTTCGAGAAGGCCACATGCGCGTCGTCGTCGATCTGCTGATCGGCAAACACCAGCAGCCCGTAGCGCAGGAAGGCGTCGTACACCGCCCTGAGGGTGGCCGGCGGCAGTGTCCGTCCCAGGTCGATGCCCCGGATCTCTGCGCCCAGCACCGGGCTCACCGGCCGGATGTCCAGGTTATTTTCCACGCTGGCCGCTGCGGTCTGCATCAATGTCTCCTCCTTTTTGCTATCGTTGCCCGTGCCGGGCGAAATTGCCGGTCGTGTCAGTCCGCCGGCTGCCGCAGCCCGTAGGCGTGCAGCACGATGCGCGCAAGACCGCGATAAAGCGTTTCCAGCCGGTCGAACGAACCGGCATCCTGCGTGATCGGGTCGGCGCTGTTGATAATGGCCACCAGCTGCAGCGCGATGTCTTCCACCGGCGCGTCCGCGCGCAGCTCGCCGGCGCCGATCGCCGCCTCGATGCCCTGCGTGATCAACCGCTCGAGGTCCACGCTGAAGTTCGCCAGCGCGTTGCGCGCCTTGTCGCCGATCTGGTCGCGCTCAAGGCGCATGCGCGCAATCAGGCTCCAGGGGCGCGCCGTGTCGGCGCCGGGGTTGTACTTGAGATAGCGGCTGCGGTTCGACTCCATGGTGCCCAGAATCTTGTCCGTGAGCGGACCCCGGGCGGTCCAGATGCGTTCGAAGCGGCGGCTGGTTTCCTCGACGTAGGCCACCACCACTTCGTCGCACAGCGACTCCTTGCCGCCGAAGTGGTAGTGCACGTTGGTGCGCGTTGTATCCAGTGCGGCGGCCACGTCGCGAAAGCGAAAACCCTGGTAGCCGTTGCGGATCAGCACCTCGGTCGCGACCTCACGGATACGGTCGCGCAGCGGCGCATCCGGTGGCGGCACGGTGACGATGGCGGTAGCGCTGCTCACCGGCGCTGGCCGGCCCCGCGCAGTTCACCGCGGGCCTCAAAAAGGCTGACTGACATGTATGTCAGTATTCCAGTAAAAAGGGGGCGCCGTCAACAGCATCAGCTGGCGTCCGCATTGGAGAGCACCGACGCCTACCCTGAGGCTCGCTGATATTCACTAGTATTACCGTCCACGGTAATCTTAAGCGGCTCGCCCAGGCAGGCGCGAACCCTGGGTGGCCAATGGATCCGGGGCGAATCCGCGCGCCCGCCAACACCTGACAAGGAATCACGAATGAACACCTCGCTACTTCAAAAGGCACACATAAACGCCGCCGCCCTGGCGGTCGGCATTGGTCTCGGCTGCCTCGCGCTGCCCGCGACCGCACTCGCCCAGGGCGCATATTTCGGTGCCGGCATTGGCCAGTCCTCGGTCGACATTGACTGCGATCTCGACATCACCTGCACTGCCGACGAGGAGGACACCGGCTTCAAGCTGTTCGGCGGATACAACTTCACGCCGAATTTCGGGCTGGAGGCGTTCTATGTCGACCTCGGCGAGGCGTGGATCACCGGAACCGACTCGTTCCTGGGCGCTGCGCGCGCCACGATCGAAGTGTCCGGTTTCGGGCTGGCGGCAGTGGGCAGACTGCCGGTGGCGGACCGTTTCGAGATCTTAGGGAAGGCGGGCCTTTTCATGTGGGACATCGATGTCGGCGTGCAGTCCGGCATCGGCTCCGGGAGCCTCAGCGACGACGGAACCGACCTCATGCTCGGCCTCGGCGGCGGCTACAAGCTGACCGAGAACCTTTCACTGCAGGCCGAATGGGAGCGTTTTCTCGATGTTGGCGACGACAACACCACTGGGCAAAGCGACGTGGACCTGTTTTCAGTCTGCCTGGTGCTAAGGTTCTAGTCGCGCCGGCGCGCGCTCGACCAAAGCCCGCATCGGGCAACCGTGACCCATCGCCAAATAATCAGAGAAGGCTTGCCGACTTCGGAAAGCCTTTTTTCCCCCTATCTGCTTGCACCTTCGGCACTGGGCCAGCGATCTATCTAACGTTCGCGATGGGTCTCTGGCCAATGTGCGCGCAAATCGCGCCAAAGTATCAAGCGCGTCCTGTATATCGGATGCAACCATGTGTTTCTGATAAAACTTTCTCCCAATTTACCCTTGGCGAATGCAGAGGAGTTGCTATACTTTGTACTCCGCAAGCCAATAGATGTAACATTAATACTGGAAAACGACGAAAGTTCACGCGGTTGGGCGATTTGTTCGCGCGTTATTGGAAGAAACAGTAGGTGACCGCTTTGCTACAAGAAGACTGAACAGAACCTAGAATCTGGATTAAGAAAACCGCATAACCATCACAAAGTCAAAAAATTTATCAGGTAGTTGCGGGATTCTAGAAGAAATTCGAGAAGGGTTCTCGTAGGTCCGTTTTTCGTAGGCGCAAGGCATTTCGCGACCGACTAGCCTTTAAGGGAGGCAGAGCACCATGGTGACTCTGTATAGTCATCGCGTTTCGGCAACCACCGTCATCCGGGTGTTGTCGGAAGCGACAGTTTTTGGATTGGCAATCTGGGCAGCGGTACAACTGAGCCTGCCCGGTTTCGTAAGCCTAAATCACGTATTCTTCCTGGCGGCAGTGCTTTTCGCGCTGTCCATGGTTGTCATCAACGCGGCGCTGGGCCTCTACCGAGCCAACAACCATCTGGGACTCACCCAAGTCTTGCTTCGCAGGACCATCGCGCTCGCGATAGGTCTTCCAGTGGTGTATGTAGTTTTCTCGATTCTGCCAGAGAGCAATCTCTACTTCGGGTCATTGAAGGACGGGCTTCTGCTGGCGGCAGCAACAGTCACCGGCGTTGCTGTCGTCCAACAGCGTAATCCTGCGCGCGATTTTCTTACCCACAAGCTTCTCGTCGTGGGGAGTGCGCAAGACGCTGATTTCGTGAAGCGTTCCCTGAGTGACACCCAGAATCCCGGCATTGCGGTAGTTGGACTGTATCCCCCGAAAAAGATCGAGGACGCTAAGTCAACCGCAGGAGTCGCAGAGTCAACCCAGTCATTGTTGACGATGGTGAAAAAACTGGGCGTCAAAGAAATCGTGGTCGCGGCTCGGGAGCAGCGAGGCGGCGTCTTGCCCTTGGGCGAACTTGTTGACTGCCGTTTGAATGGCGTCAAGGTAACCTGCCTGCCCACGTTCTTTGAGCACTATCAAAGACAAGTACATATCCATTCCCTGAAGGCCAGTTGGCTGATTTACGGCGATGGCTTCCGACAGGGCTGGGCGAGGTCAACGGTCAAACGCACGTTCGACGTGCTGGTTTCGGCGACACTGCTTGTCGCGACACTGCCCATAATGATTCTAACCGCCTTGGCCATTGCCATTGAGAGCAGCGGCCCCGTGATCTACCGACAGAAGCGGGTTGGTGCCAAAGGGGAAGTATTCAGGATCCTGAAGTTCAGGAGCATGCGTACCGATGCCGAGGCAGACTCTGCGCCGCAGTGGGCCGCAAAGGAAGATCCTCGAGTTACGAAAGTAGGAAGATTTATCCGCAAGACGCGGATTGACGAACTGCCGCAACTCATAAACGTACTGAAAGGGCAAATGAGCCTCGTCGGACCCCGTCCTGAGCGGCCCTATTTCGTGGAGCAACTCAAGACGCAGATTCCATTTTACGGCGCCCGTCACAGTGTTAAGCCAGGCATTACGGGGTGGGCGCAAATACGGTATCCCTACGCCGCATCGGTCAACGACGCGGTCAAAAAACTACAATACGATCTTTACTATGTCAAAAACCACACCTTGCTTCTCGACATTGTCATCGTTCTAGATACGATCAGAGTCGTCCTTCAGCGCGACGGGGCGCGTTAAAGCGCGTTTGCCCCGCTCCCGTGCTCTCGACCGCGCGAATGTATTAGCAGCGCGCTCCAAAGCAAGCTCCAGCGAAAAAGGCGGGCGTCGGGACTATATCTGCGCCCGCCGACGACGCACGATTATGGGGCAATCGATACTGTCACGGTGATTGCTGGAGGCTCTCCAAAAAGGCTTTTCGACGGCCCGCGAGGACCTCCGGTTGAAGTCGTTTAGTATTCTCTGGACAGAAATTAGGCTGCTTACCCACCCGCTTATGCGCGGCAGGCGATTAGCCACCCCGAGTCTTCTGGGTAGACTGCTGCTTCCAAGCAATTAACTGCCAAGGAGAATTGTGCACCGCTCTCACGCAGGGTATCAAACGCGACCCCTCGCTGCCACAGCTCGCTGGAGAGCTGGGCAACGTCGCCAATGCCTGCCGCATCTTGGGCTTCCCCGCGATACCTTCTACAGAGTGCGCCGTGCCTTACAGGTCGCCGATCTTGTCGAAAGCCGACGCGGACCGCGCATGTCCCATGCGAACAGCCTCGCCCCCGGAGATCGAGGCTAGCGCGTCCGACTACTGCCTGGACCCGTCCCACCCATGGTGCATTGCGCATGTGAAGCGAATTTCGCTTCGTCGAGGTGCAGGTCTTCCCCTCGGGCGTGCGCGAGGCGTGGCTGCGCCAAGATTTCGAGACCAGGTAAAAGCACCTGACGAATCTGGGGCGTTTGTCACGCGACAACGCCACCTTTTCATCCCTGCTGGTGAAGACGTGCGACTCCAAGAGCGCGATAGCGTGGACTCATGCTGTCGTCGCCCGAGTCGTCGGCTCTCGGGGGGACGGGGAACTGCTCAACCACGACACCCTCTACTGGAGGACGATGAAAGGCGTGGGCAAGGCCTACCTTCAAGTCGTCATGGATATCTTTTGCTAGATCGGCATTGCCAAATGCAACTGCTGCAATATACCGATTACCGTCGGCAATCTGCTCTACGAGCGTCTATTGCCCTTCTACGATGCCCTGAGCGCCCCGGGCCGAACGACCCTCACACCGGGGCCGGGAGCTCTCCACAGGTCCTGAAAGGCATCCCTACGAACGCCTTGCCCGCCATCGAGACAATCGCGAGCGAACCGCTAGGTTGAGGCGCCCTCGCGCAAACGGCTACGTCGAGCGAATGAACTGCGCGCTGATCCACAAGTGCATCCGGGTAAAGGGGCGCCAGGCCTACTCACTATTGATCGTCAAACTCCAGCGCGACCTGGACGCGCTCATAACCTACTAAAACCTCGAGCGCTCTCATCTGGGCTATCGGTTTAACGATCGCACGCCGGCACAGGCGTTAAGCGAGGCGTTCGACGTCCATGGCTGCCACACCTTGAGTTCTAGACGAACGTGGAGACGTCGGTCGTCATCACCTAAATCGAATTTGAGGTGACCAAGACCGCGTCCGAAGAACACCTAAAGGACCGGGTATCGGAGAAATCCTGCACTTGTACACACCCAATCCGGCACCGGGACCAATGTACGCTAGAGCAATACTTTTTACGACACCAGGCCAATCGAGAACACCATCAAACAATGATCAACGTTGCGTTGGATTATCGGCGTACTCCTTAATATGTACCAGCCGGAAGGCATTGCCGCTCCCCGCCACACCCGAACGGCCTATTGCTTCTACGCTATCCCACGGCAAACGAATCGACACCTAAGTTTTTAAAACGCTATTGACAAGTACACAATACCGCAAGCTTCGCGCATATCCCGGCCACTCGTCGCGCCGCGTTTCAGTTGCTCCCAACAGCCCGCACCATAACGCCACGTGACGACGAATCGCGCCACTCGCTCAACACAGCCACGATACGCTCGGAAGCAAAGCCGTCCCACAAGTCGGGCACCCGTCCCGCGTTTCCTCCGTTTTGGCAAATCTCATCCACCGCCGAAAGGATCCTTTCCGGCTCGTTGCCGACCAGCGTATTCGTGCCTTCTTTGATGGTTATAGGTCGCTCCGTGTTCTCGCGCAAAGTGAGGCACGGCACTCCAAGAGCTGTGGTCTCTTCCTGGATTCCGCCGGAATCTGTTAACACCAGCCGCGCAGATTGCAACAGCCCGAGCATTTCCAGGTAGCCAAGTGACGGCAGGGCCCATACGGATGGACCCCCCAACAGCTCGCCCAGTCCATATTGTTGTATCTTGGCTCGAGTTCGAGGATGCACTGGAAACACGACGGGTAATCGTGCGGCGATATCTCTGATCGTATTAAGCAGCTTCACAAGCGTTACAGGGTCATCCACGTTTGAAGGACGATGCATCGTGAGCACAGCGTAGCCTCTCTTGCTCACATCCTCCGGGACACAGTGCCGACCCAAGGTCTCCTTCGCCAAAACCCTCCGTTTCAAGTTATGCCGAAGCGTGTCGATCATCACGTTACCCACAAAATGAATTCGAGAGTCGGCAATCCCCTCCCTCAACAAGTTCTCTCGGGCGCTTTTCTCCGTTAAGAACAGCAGATCAGCGATTTGGTCCGTAAGAACCCTATTAATCTCCTCGGGCATTGCACGATCGTAGCTTCGAAGACCAGCTTCCACATGAACAACCGGGATAAGCTTCTTCGACGCCACCAGTGCGCAGGCCAAAGTGGAATTTACATCTCCAACAACCAGGACTGCGACGGGGCGTTCGCGCTCCACAACTGGCTCGAATCTACGCATGATCTCGGCCGTCTGCACTGCGTGCGAAGCCGAACCCACCTCCAAGTTTATGTCGGGTTCCGGCAGATCCAGCGCTTCAAAGAATTGACCGCTCAACTCCGGGTCGTAATGTTGTCCTGTGTGTACCACCTTAAAAGGCAACGGTGGCGTTGCTCTCTGCATCGCGCGCAAGATTGGCGCGATCTTCATGAAATTCGGACGCGCACCGACAACGCAAAGGATCGGCGCACGTTCACGACCGTCCTCCACTTACCGATCTCCTCCGTTGGCGCGCACATCCGCGGGCGCAAACTCCTGCTGCAGATCCTGAATTACTTCATTGACCTCAGCTACTGTAATCTCGTGTTTCCCGTCTAGATGCCCCAACAGAAGAAGGCGGTCGCAGAGGATGTTTATCTTCCGCGGAATCCCTCCGGAGTGCTGATGAACTGCCGAAAACACGTCATTGCCAAAACTTGGGTCATTTCGCCACCCGACAATTTGCAGGCGGTGAAGGATGTATCCCTCAGTCTCTTCCTGATTCATTGGACCCAGATGGCAAGTTGCGATTACGCGCTGCCTGAGTTGCTCCAATTGCGCACTTTGAAGTGTCGCACGGAACTCTGGCTGCCCAAGTAGAAACGTCTGCAGTAGCGGCCTGCCATCGACCACGAAGTTCGAAAGCATTCGCAGTTCTTCGAGCGATTTCTGGGGAAGGTTCTGTGCCTCGTCGACGATCAGCAGCGCCTTCTTTCCTTGTCTGAAGTTTGCAGTCAAGAACTGCTCGATTCGATTGAGTAACACTGCCTTGGTGCTATCCTGCGAGAGACCAAAAGCCGCAGCAATCGTCCTCAGCAAATCATCAGCCTCCAAGCTCGTGCTCACGACTTGGGCAACCACCAGTGAGCGCGACGCCACTTTGCGCGCTAGAGTGCTTGCCAGCAGCGTCTTTCCAGCACCGATTTCACCCGTGATTACGATGAAGCCTTCCCCCTGGTGAATGCCGTACGTGAGATAAGCCATCGCCCGACGGTGACCCCAGCTCGAGAACAGAAAATTGGGATCTGGGGTGAGCTGGAAGGGTTTTCCTCGAAAGTGGTAGTAAGCCTCGTACATTAAACGTCAAAACCGAGCTGAGAGCCCTGCAAAAATGACATGCTCAGTAAAGTCAGCTCTCTGGTTCGAATCATACAATTGCCTGCTCAATGTCAAAGACCCCGAGAGACGCGGCTGAAACTGGTGGCTAAGTCCGGCCTGCACCAAGGTCAGGTAATCAACCTGGCCGGTGAAGGGAAAAGCGTTCCGAGTGTAAGAACCCCTCAAATTCCACGAATCCTGCGCCGTCAACTGAAGATTCCACTCGAAGCTCACGCCGGTCTGATCGACGCTGTTACTCCTTGCGAAATCCCCGGATCCCGGCAACGCCGAATCCTCAATCAGACCCTCTCGCGAATCTTTGAAAACGTTCGCAAGTACAACGTTCCGAGCACCAAGTATTCCGGCGGACACTTCCCACCGCTTTAACAGGAACAGCTGAGTCGTAAAGAAGTTGATTGGCGAGTTCAGGTTAGCTGGCAGGCCGGTTCGAGCGATAAACTCCTCCACCGCCACCTGTCGAGCGACAGCATCCGGATACTGCGCGAGGAATAACGTGTCCAAGTATGCTGCCGTGCTTGCCGTTGCCGGAATTAGCAACTGGTTACGTGCGGTTGTGATGCTTTCGCGGTAGCCAACGCGAAATGTCGTTCGCCTTGTGCGTGTGCTGAAATCAAAGTCGTATGTATTCCCGTAAAACCTTTCGCCAGCAGAGCCGGCAACACGAGTCCTTGGAGAGGGTGTCCACTCGATGCCGGCTTTCCAGTTGGAGCCATTGAACTCCGTGCCTGGAATGTCGGTATCGTATTCTTCGTACCCCAGTTCCGCCAACAGGCCAACGGTCGGTGTAACAAGACGACGGGCGCGTCCAGTGATCGCCTCGCTCATGATGTCGTTCTGGGTGTCGTAGTCGATGTTATCCCGGTAATAGTCCAAGTCCCATCTAAGTAATCTGTAGGCCGGTCCACTCTGCATACGCAGGTCGACGCGGTTTGCAACACTGTCAGGCATCGTAGCAGGCTGATCGGTGTTGACTACGCTGTACGTGTAGCGCGCCTCGGCGCCGAAGTCCGTGCCAAATTCGTGTTTGAAGTAGGGGCTCGCGAATACACTCTCCACGGTAGAGCGATTGCCGGTTGTATTGATGTTGCTTCCAGTGAGGGGCGCAAAAAGGGAAATATTCCGCTGCTCTATGCTGGCGCCCCCTTCGAGAAAAAAGAGCTCTTCCAGCAATTCGCCAGTTCCTCTCGCTTCGAGTAGATGGTTTACCTGATTGCTTTCCTCGTCGCGAGCATAAACGAGGATTTCCGCAGCGTAAGTGGCGTTGAACTGAAGTCTCGATCCCGTGGCACCGACGCTTATCCCTGGCGCAACCTGCGTGATCCAGTCACTTCTCTTTTGATCGTCCGGCGCTAACGAAACGTTGTCCGTGTAGGTTTCGCCAACGAACAGAGAGGGCACAACATCCCACTCCGCTCCGTGCGCCGGCCACGCAAGACCGAGGAGTATCGCCGCACATACGGTCCGAACGGGCCCTAGGCCGCAGCGGCGGCAAAGGTTGTCACTGCTTGGGATGATCCGCTGCATTCTCCGGTTGCCGGTGCACTGTCTGCCCCTAGCCTCCGTAATCGTAACTCTCTGAGGAGAACTGTGCCTTGTTTAGCAGCAGACCGGTGATCTTGGCGTGGTCGATGTGCGCGAGCGCGGCCTTGAGCGCTGTCTCCGAGGTGCGTCCGGCTTCAACGATGACGATAATCTGCCCCATATGCCTCGCGAGTGCATCGGCCTCGCTCGCAGCAAGCAGCGGAGGGGAATCGAAGATCACGATTCGGTCAGGGTAGCGGCGAGCCATTTCGTGCAGCATCACGCCAGTGGCATCGCTCGCGAGGAACTCAGTGGAGTGCTGCTTTGCCGCCCCAGCGGGCAGCAAAGCCAGTTTGCCAATGTTCGTGTGCCATAAGACATTGTCCAGGTCGATCTGCGGGTCGGACAGCACGTCCATTAGTCCGAGTTCTGCGCTCAAACCGAGCGCCTGGGGAATTCCCGGATTTGCCACATCTCCGTCGACCAATAGCGCCGTCCGATCAATTTCCAACGCGATACTGATCGCGAGATTGATTGCACAATAGGTCTTCCCCTCCCCCTTTAGCGCGCTAGTTACAAGCACGAGATTGCTTGGAGCCTCGTCTGCATGCAATGTTGAACTGGCTCGCGCCAGAACCTGACGTTTGATGCGCCGAAAGCTTTCGGATGTCGCATTGCGCTCCCCGCTGGTAGTAAGCAGCTGATGGCTCTGCAAACGATCTAGATCAATCCGATGAATGCGTGCACCCTTGTTGCGCGTAACTGCCGGACCGGGCTCTGCTTGACGTTCAGTTGCCGGCTCACTGACCTCTCCGTCCGGGCCGAACCCCTTGGGCTCGTTCAGTCCGTAAAGCGACCCATTCTCGATTACCGCTTGCTCAACCGCCTCAATTTGCGACAGAAACGAATGAGTATCAGGATATGCCCGCTGCAGACCCGAACGCTGACCGAATCTGCGCTCGATGACGCCCTCGGGTTGACTGCTTTCTTTTTCACCCGCGCCATCGCGCGCTGAGTCAGGCGTGCCCGAGGGCCCGAGCAATTTCGCCGCTCGCTCGACGATCCCCATTTCAGGCCCTCGCTATCGTCAGTGAGAACATGGCCATGACAACGAGATAGGCTGACACGAGACTCAAGAAGGACAAAGTTAGAGCGACCAATCCTCGCTTCCGACGGGCATTCTGTGCACGAGTCCGAGACATGATGACCGTACCCAATACGTGCATCCCGGTGGCCTCCCGGAGTCTGCGTTCATCATTGAAAGTCGGTCTGATCTGAGCCAATAGGAATGCAACACCAAACCCGCCGCCGAATGAGGCAAACAAGACGGCAGTCAGTAATTGCGGGCGGTTCGGGGACGTCGGCGTGAGTGGCACTTGTGGAGGATCAATCACGCGAAAACCCATTGACGCATCGCTCGCCTGCATGTCGCCCGAAATCTGCGCCGATTCCCGTCGCCTTAGAAGTTCGTCGTACCGGGCCTTAGTAACGTCGTAGTCCCGCGTAAGCTGCGTGAACTCCGCCTCGATCTGGGGCATAGCATTTGCCGCGGCCTGCAGTTCCGCGAGCCGTCTGCCGAACTCGGCAACTCTGGTTTGTTTTGCAGCCACATCCGCCTCGGCCTCGGATAGTGCAACAGTCAATTGCTGCACGACCGGATCCTTGGTCTGCGCAACCTTCCCGCCTCCTCGTAGCTTCGCCTTTGCCTCTTCCTGCTCCCGCAGCTGCCGCTCCTTTTCTGCCTTCTGACGCCTGAGTTCCGCAATCATGGGCACCAAGGCAACAATATCGGGATGCTGATCCGTATAGACGAGGCGCAAATTATCCAGCTTCTGTTCGAGAGCACTGATTCGCGTGTCCAGTTCAGTTTCTGGCTTAACGATCTGCTCGCCTTGGTCAGGATCCGGAGCAGATGCGTTCGCAATTGCCACTACAAGCTGTTTCTTGACCGAGTCTTTCGAATTTTCCGCCTCTTTCAACTCGAGCTCAGCTTGCCTTAGCGCTGTTCTCGCATCCAGAAGTCGAACAAAATAGTCTCCTCCCCCTCCAGGCATAAGCCCTGAATGTCTGCGCTTAAACGCAGTAACTGCATTCTCTGCAGCCTCAAGCTTCTGCCGATATCCTTCGAGTTGCTCTTCGATGAAGCGCCGCGCCGAGTCTGAGTCCCGGCGCTTGTCTCCAATGCTGCCTTCGACGAAGATTGTCAACAGCGCATCTACTACCCTTTTCGCGACCTTCGGATCCTGCGCAACACAGGATATGGTGTAAAGGTTCTCGCCGCCAGCAGCGGTAATCATGATTGCCCGGCTCAAACCGTCGACAAGTCGCGCGCGATCCTGGTCTGACTTGAGTCCGATATCCAGATCCGCCATACGAATTACCTTGTTCAGATTCGGACGGCTGATCAATGTTCGACTCATAACCGTGATCACCTGATCCACATCCGGTTGCACGGCTAGCCCAGTCATCAGAGGCCTCAGTACAGTTTGGGTATCTACATAGACTCGCGCATTCGCCTCATAGCGATTCGGCATCTTGTAGATTGCGGCCCAGCCGATCAAGGCGATGAGCCAGGCAACGACCATCGCAATCCAGCGGTAACG
This sequence comes from uncultured Pseudomonadota bacterium, assembly GCA_937983055.1. Classification (GTDB taxonomy): domain Bacteria; phylum Pseudomonadota; class Gammaproteobacteria; order Burkholderiales; family Eutrophovitaceae; genus CALJLA01. Next base: position 35,472 of record CALJLA010000010.1, on the reverse strand, counting down.
CCAGATAGCCCTGAGATGCGATACGAGTTGGTCGGCTAGCTCGTGAATGGGCAATGAGCTAGAAGAGGCTCTGCGGAATTACGAGTACATCTCCGGGATGCATGGTCATGTTGGCGGAAAGGTCGCCCCGCCTTATGAGGTCGGTCAACCGCACACCGAACCGAATAGTCCGGTCCCCCACACGACGAAGAATGCTCGCCTTATTACCGTCAGCGAAGTCGGTGATTCCACCAACAGCAATCATGACGTCAAGCAGCGTCATATTTTCACGATAAGGCAGTGCCTGCGGCTCCGCCGCCTCGCCAACAACGCGAATCTGCTGCTGATAAGTACCGACGAAATTTGTCACGAGAACCGTGACGACCGGGATCTGAACGTACTTGGCAAGTACTGCTTCGATGTCCCGTGCGAGTTGTGCTGGAGTTTTCCCGCTGGCCTGCAGATCTTCTACAAGTGGTGTAGAGATTTTTCCGTCAGGACGGACCGGGATAGTCTTGGACAACTCCGGATTACGCCAGACGACGATTTCCAGCGTGTCTCCCGGGCCAATCAGGTAAGGCGCTTCGACAGTAGCCTGTTGCCTCGCCAAAGGGGGATAGGCCGAGCGGCATCCACCTACGCTCATCACCATGGCGAAAATCAGTATGCCGACCCAACCTCCATATCTCACAATTTCCTCCCTGTATAACAAGCCTTTCTTCATCACTCTTAAAGCTTTTTCACCGCTTTTTTCACCGGGTTGTTGTTATCTGGCAAGTCTATTGGATTCTCCGGCACGGGGCAAACCGCCCGTTGCGGTCATCTCTTCCGAGTATTGGCGAGCTCGTCGCGCTCGATCACCGGACCATTGGCAGCCATGCACAGCCGCTCATTCTCGAATGCCTGGCTGATAGCGCCCAAGAGCCGCCTCGGCCATTGCAAGTAAAGCGCTACCAGTTGACACGAAGTGGCAAGGCCAGCAAGCACACTTCCTGCCAAAAAGCTGCATTGCCGCACGTTCAGATCGTCTCGAGTGACCAGCCTGAGCCTCGAGAGGCAAACCCGTTTCTCGTCGTGATCCAACGACACGAAGACCAGAAATTCGTGTGCGAATAACCTTCCATCTGTTTGTTTTTTCGCAATAACCACAATCTGGCACGCTAACTGCTGTTAGCCGTCCAGAAGTTCAGCTTGGATTCGACCTCCCTTCATGCCCAAGCCCTGCCCGCCATCCCGGAAGTTCGGATTTTTCACGTCCGCCCGTACGGATCAGGTCGCAACTCTGGTGATCCCGAGTAATGCAAGTCGCAGGCCACTCCTTCGGCGAGCACATGTGCCGTGGAGCAACACGGGTTCAGTGGTGTCGAGTTCCGTGTCGTCGTTGAAGGCGATTCGTAAGGCAACTGACGCTGAGGCCACGTCCTCAACGAGACAAACGCACAAGACGGGATTCGCAATGATTGAATCAAGATTCCTAACCTACGTACTGAGCCTGGCGCTGTTACTGGGCGCCGCTGCGTGTGGAGGCCCGGTAGAAGAGCCGACCTCGGTCGACGGAACGTTTTCAGCGACTGGCCCCACCGGCCCCGACACTACCGCACCGTCGACACCAGCCGGGCTGAATGCAATTGGAGTGTCGCCCTCCCAAATCAATCTCACGTGGAACGCATCCGCCGACAACATTGGTGTCAGTGGATACCGCATATATCGAGGCGGAACCCTTCTGATCTCGCTGGGCAACGTAACCAGCTACCAGAACACCGGATTGAGCGCCTCCACGGCTTATTCATACACGGTCCAGGCTGTCGATGCCGCGGGCAACGCCTCTGCCCAGTCGCCAGCAGCGAGTGGAACGACACTGGCTGCGCCCGACACGACACCGCCTTCCACTCCGAGCGGATTGACTGCCAATGCCGCTTCGCCGACACAAATCAACCTGAGCTGGATCGCTTCCACAGACAACGTGGGCGTTACCGGCTACCGCGTATACCGTGGCGGATCGCTGATTGCCACCGTGGGCAATGTAACGACATATCAGAGCACCGGTCTCAGTTCTTCGAATACCTATGCGTTCAACGTCCAGGCGATCGACGGGGCTGGCAATACCTCGGGACTGTCATCCTCCGCCAGCGCAACCACGCCATCGAGCGACACCATTGCGCCGACCACACCAACTGGGCTTTCGGCAACACCGATCTCCACGTCTCAAGTTCTCCTGACCTGGGTTGCATCGACCGACAATGTCGGCGTCAGCGGATACCGAATCTATCGCAACGGCGCACTATTGACAGCCCTGGGTAACGTAACGACTTACCAGGATTCCGGTCTGACCGCATCCACCAGCTACACCTACCGCGTGGATGCCTTGGATGCTGCCGGCAACGCTTCCGCCTCATCCGCGCCCGTTAGCGCGACGACCCTGGCTGCAGCCGACACAACCCCCCCTTCTACTCCTGCGGGGCTGACCGCTACGGCCACATCGGCCTCCCAGATCAACCTCAGCTGGAACGCCTCTACCGACAACGTCGGCGTCGCCGGCTACCGGATCCATCGCAATGGCAGCCTAATATCCACGCAGATAGGCAGCGCAACGACGTTCCAGGACGGTGGCCTCAATGCATCTACCAGCTATTCGTATCGTGTGGACGCCTTCGATGCCGCAAGCAACATTTCTGCGCAGTCTGCCGCAGCCAGCGCGACGACTCTTGCCGCTCCTGATACAAGTGCGCCATCGATTCCAGCTGGACTGTCTGCCACCGCTGCGTCCTCATCGCAGATCAACCTGAGCTGGACCGCCTCGACCGACAACGTGGGCGTCACCGGTTATCGCGTGTACCGCAATGGAAGCTTTCTTGTTGCCTTGGGCAACGTCACGAGCTACCAGAGCACCGGCCTGACCGCGTCGACGACATACACATACCGTATAGACGCAGTGGACGCCGCGGGAAATGCCTCTGGCTTGTCAACGCAAGCCAGCGCAACGACGCAACCAAGCCCCGACACGACAGCACCGACCACGCCGACTGGTCTCATAGCCACGGCGGCATCCACTTCCCAGATTAATCTGACCTGGACTGCGTCGACCGACAACGTCGGAGTCACGGGTTACCGTGTGTATCGCAACGGCACACTGTTGACGACCCTGGGTAACGTAACCAACTACCAGAACACGGGGCTGACCGCATCGACGACCTACTCCTACACTGTCCAGGCCATTGATGCGGCTGGAAACACCTCTGCACAGTCCGCCACCGCGACCGCGACCACGCAAACACCGGCGGCAAATGGAACTGCCACGCTGACTTGGGACCCGGTCACCGCATCTAACCTCAGTGGATACCGCGTTTACTACGGCACCACTCCGGGAAATTACCTTCAGTCTCCTGGCCAAGGTATCAGCGTAGGCAATGTGACAACCTTCACAGTGACCGGATTAGGCAGCGGAGTCCGGTACTACTTTGCGGTTACCGCCTTCGATGCATCCGGAAACGAAAGCTCATACTCCAATGAAGCGTTCAAGGACATGCCTTGAAACCACGACTCCGACGCCTGATATCATGCGCCCGCCTGCGCCAATGCGAATTGCGGCCATTAACAGAGATTGCGTTCTTCCGGCTAACAGACGCATGCGCCCCTTGGATACAGCGCGACTTAGACTTGGAGTCATCTACATGACATCAGCGCTACTGGACAGGCTTTCCGCACGGTTGCTCAATCCCACGGCAGAAGTCGCACGGTGCGCAGCGTCAGGAAAGCGTGCAATCGCCGCACTGCTTGTTGCAGCGGCCAGCGCGCTCGCCGCATGTGGCGGCGGCGGTGGTGCCGGCGAAACCAACGCGGCACCCGTTTCCGGAGTTTCTTGCGTCACGGGCACAAATCCTGCTGTCCTGACCTGGGATGCCGTAGCCGGCGCCTCCGGCTACCGTCTTTACTACGGCACAGCAAATGGAACGTATCCCCAGTCCATCGATGTGGGAAACGTGACCACCTATTCACTGACAGGGCTGGCCGGCGGCGTCACCTATTACTTTGTAGCAACAGCCTATGACTCATCGAGCCCACCTGTCGAGAGCGGATTCTCCAATGCGGTCTGCAAAACGATCTCCTGAGCACTATGGACAATCATTCAGCCGAAGAGCGTCACGCACGCACCGCTGCTGGATTTCTGACGCAACGTCGCCATCGACCAGACCAAGCACTTCACCCCAGCCTCGTCACGCAGAAAGATACCCGGCCATGAAAACTCTCCGAATCTTGTTGGTCTCAGGCGTCATTTCGGCGGGCGCGCTGTCATGGTCTGCGAACTCCATGGCGCAGACCGTGCCGTTGGTATGGCAGACGACATTCGATAACGTCAGTTGCCCGGACAAGCCCGGTACACCTGGAGAACACTGGCGAACTTCTGACTATTTCCTGCAGACGCCGGGCAAGGACCCTTGCACCACTACTGATGGCATCAGGCCGCATCAGTGGATCGGAAACGGCATGGATGACCGGATCATCGCGGCGGCCAACAATCCGGCAGGTGGTGCAGGTAAAGGATTCCGCCACTACCGCGGCGATGGAACCAACAATGGTGGCGGTGGCTTTCGGATCAATCTCCCGGCTGGTTACAGCGAGCTCTGGGGCCGCTTTTACATGAGGTACCAGCAAGGGTTTGCTTGGACCAACGGTCAGCCCCACTACACCAAGGACCTGTATGTGAATGTGGCAACGCCGTCAGCGTGGGTCTTTGGTATCCAGGGCGCAGCAAGTTGGGGCATTTTTAATGGTTCTACGAGCATTCCATCCAGTAAGACGTGGGCAAGCACGATGGGGGGCTCCACCGGAGATGGCCAATGGCATTGCTATGAGTGGCACATACGACATGGCTCGAATGCATTGATCGAAATATGGGTTGATAACGTACGCGTTCTAAGCACAATAACGAACATGCCTCCCGGCTCAACAGATGGTATGGCGGTAGGTGAGAATCAGAATCAGGTTGCCGGGGCCGGGTCGACTCCCTGGTATACCGACTACGACGATTTCGCTTTCAGCACCGCCGGACGCATCGGGTGTATCGGCTCCACAGTTTTGGCTGCACCGGGTAATCTCCGTGTCCAATAGCCTTAAACACAGGCACCGTGTCTTACCAAAGCTGCGCGAGCTGGCATTGAGCCCGGACGCGATACCACGAGAAAGGGTGTCGATATGTTCCGAGCACTAGCGATCGCTTTGCTAGGGGTCGCGATTTCGTTGGGTGCTCCGAATACGGGTTGCGCCCAGCAGACCATTCTCTTTACCGAACCTTTCAACGGATCTTGGACGGGTTGGTACGACGGGACCGGTGGCTCTATAGACACATCCGTCTACAGCCCAAATGGAGGGAATTCATCCGCCCGATTCCACTGGAACCAGGGCAGCACCGGCGAGTCTGGCGGCGCAAGGCGGCGCAAGTTTACGCCGTCTGAAACCGTGTATGTTGCATTTGACTTGAAACTCGGTACTGCGAGTGCCCCGTGGCAAGGCTCGCAGATGCCTTTTCATCCCCACATCATTTACCTGTTGACGGATGCAAACGGCGATTATTCCAGTCTGGCCTGGACTAATCTTACCTTTTACATTGAGTGGAGCTTGTTCACCCCTCGGTTGGCGATACAGGACGGGCAGCGAATCAATACCTCGCAGTTAACGAACGCCTATCCCGGCTTGCTGGGCAGCGCCACGCCGCACGCAGTGGCAGGGGGCAATGGTTCACAAAATCAGGCAACACCTATCAGTGCCGGCTATTATTCCATCGGCGCACCGAACTATGCCAACGGAACCACGTGGGACTCGAGTTCTGCAAATCTCAGCAATGACCGGTGGCATCGTGTTGAAGTTTATGTAGCCATGAATACTGTTTCGGGCGGCATCCCGCAGGCAAATGGAGTAATTCGCTTCTGGGTGGACGGCGCGCTCGTGATCGAGAGAACAAACGTTTATCTTCGCACTGCCAATTTCGCGTCGCAGAAGTTCAATCAGTTTGTGCTCGCGCCATATATCGGCAACGGTTCTCCGGTCGCGCAGGACTTGTGGATTGACAACCTGGTCGTGGCGAATCAGCGGAGCGCGGCCGCCTCGATACCTGCGCCTCAGAATCTGCGAGTCCTTCCTTAAGCCAAGGACGGATTTCAGACCAAGTAACGACCGTGGCGCCGACCAGAATGTGAGTATCGAGGTCTTCTGGCCTACTTTGGCCAGCAGGTTCATGCGCCGCAGTCAGGCTTCACAAAAGAATTGAACCATGGCCTCTTTAACCCTGTTGATGCTGCGTTACCGGCATCGCTCAGGTCAGCCAACCCTTGTCTCACTCGCCCTTCCTGGATGTTGTCGCCTGCAGCGTGACCCAAATCAGAGGCACCGGTGCGGGGCTTGCCACGCGACTGCGTGACTCTCAGCTGCCGGTAACTTACCGGGCAGCGAAAGCACATTGAATTCGTCACCTCTGATATCAGTCCTGCCCCGGCCTTATCCAAGCACCTCACATCTGCCATGGGCCGAGTATCGGGCCTTCGTAAGTCTTCCGCCTTCGGGTCTTATGAACGCGGGAATTTAGGTTTTTCCAATACGCGCACTGATTGCCGCGAGCGTAATCCCGGCTCACTAGCGCTCATCAGCTACGACGCCGTACGCGGCGCCCAATCCATCACAATCCCGCACCGTCACTGCCGCGCGTATCTTGGAGACATCCCCTCCCAGGTTCATTCGACCTATGCCTTCCGTCGAGTCGGTGTTCTCGATTTGACAGGCAACTGCGATCGCTCCAGCCCGTCGATCCTGCTTGCTTTCGCGACCAGCTAATCTCGATCGCGCCTTCGAACCGAAGGAACTGGGCAAGTAAACTGCCGCACGTGCTTCGCACCCGCAGCGCGGGCTGGCCGCAGATCGCGCTCCAGCATCCGTGCCGCCGAAAAAGGTCACTTCAGGGGCGTAGCTACCTGTTTGTCCAGGGCTGATGCCGCACGCGGACGGCGGCCATCCAAAGCGCGTCAGGGCGAAGGTCTGGAGGGCCAATAATCGCACGTAATCAGGGAGTTCGCCCCGCTTAGCCGAGCGTGCCCAGATTAACTAGTGGGTGTTTGATACCTCGAGGCTGCGCTTCCTCGATCACGCCTTTCAAGGAAGCCAATGCCCCAATAATCAGCATGTTACAACCTCCCCCATCACGGGCCGTGGCGCAAAAATATTCCATTTGGGTCTACGGCCGAGTAAGCTTCCCCACCCGTATGACAATGCGGTTAACGCACAAGACGGGACAAGGGGGGTGCGAACATGATTCAACAAAATAGCCTTACAGTTGGGAAGTACGACATCGAGCTTTTCCCGTTCAAGCGCATCATCGACGGGCATTTTCTAAAGCATCTGAAGGTCGCCAGCGAGGAGTTGCACACCCTGCAAGACCCCGCTTTGTTCCCAAGTGGGATCGTCACGCCGGGAACTGACAACAACACTCCGTTGCACGATATCCTGTACACGGTTTTTCAGGAGGAGGCGTTCCTGCCGACCTACCGACGGTTTGTGGAATTCCTTCAGGAGCACCTTGGCGAGAATCTGATCTTCCAGAAGAAACCCACATTCAGAATTCACCTGCCGGGTAACTTAAGCGTGGGTGACTATCACAGGGACCGGGACTACGGCCATCCGCCAGAGGAGATTAACATCTGGGTGCCGGCAACTCGTGCTACGAACACTGCGAGCATATGGGTCGAAACAAGTTACGACAAAGGCGATTTCCGTCCGCTCGATCTAGATAACGGAGAGTTCCTGATCTTCGACTCAGGCCTGAAGCATGGCAATGAGATCAACAGGGAAGGTTATACGAGAGTGTCCATGGATTTCCGGGTTATTCCCAAGTCGCTGTATAAGGGCAGCGAGAGAGTCACTGCAAATCGCGGGCATCGACTATCTCTGGGGCATTACTACGATCAGTTCTAAGGCGGCAATCCCGTCAGCTCCAGTGCACGCTGCGACATCTGACTGCGGCCTTATTCGCTCCTTTATTCGTCACTCAAGCGTGGTCCAGGCGGAACAAGCCTCAATAACGCGCCATGATCGCCGGGCACGCCTGCGCGAACGTATTCGCGCTTATGCCACTTCCGCCGTGGACGCTCTTGCAGCGAGCCACAAACACTTCGATCGATCTTGCCCGTGAGTAACCAGCCTGACGAGGCTCTGCGTCTGTACCTTGTGAGTCGAGGCCCAGTTTGGCAATTCAACGCCATCTCCGCACCCAATCACCGTACTGTGTTTCATGTCAAAACCGCCGTCAGTCGGCGCACATACGTTCCATTAGACTCAGTTCTATTCACCAGGAACCTCATGCTCGGTTTTCACGGACCTAGCGCTCCCCTGCGGCATAATGCGCAGCGTTTTACCTAAACGCCCTAAGGTCCCGAGGGCCAATTCAACCGCCCCCAATTCCAGCTTGTGCGTTTCCCGCCCTTCACTCGCATACTGCGTGGCCAAAGGGCTTAAGGCTCCACTCCAATATCGCCACCGCTAACAGACAGACCTAGCGACCCACTCCCCGAATCGCCTAACGCATGCATCTGCCAATTCCGGAGACTTAGACGATGCCACACGAGGCTCGTAGCGGGAAACTACGCCAAAAAAGCCGGGACATCGTAATTGGTGCTCTGGTGGCCGTGCTCATCCTTCTCATGTTCGAAGGAATAGCGAGAATTGCTTACACGATAAGGCAAGATGTCAGGGAGTGGCCGGCACCGGATTGGTATGCCTTCTCCCAAGAACTGGGCTGGGAACCCAAGCCGAACTTCAGCGGCCCGGTGTACCAAGTGACAAGGGAATTTGATTCCGAGGGTTTCCTCACAATCGACTCCGCCCAAAAGTTTGCCACCGACAAGACCAAGGTCCTGTTTCTCGGAGACTCCAATACTTTCGGCGTCACGGTACCCGCGGAGTCCGCCTTCCCGGAGCGGCTCGAAGACCTGATGCCAAACATCAATGCCATAAACCTGGGCGTGCCCGGGTACTCATCATTTCAGGGGTACCAGATGCTCCTGAAGAAAGGCCTCCAGCTGAATCCAGACATTGTCGTTGTTTCGTTCAACTTCAATGATCGACGCTATGTGCTCAGCGCCGCAGACGTGGATGGTCCGCAAAGCTTCCAGAGAACGCACGACCAAGGACACCTGTTGTGGCTTACGGACTGGCTGAAGACCAGTTATCTATATCGCTCCGCAAACGTCTTGCTAAGAGCGTTGCAGGTGACGGACGATCCATCACGCGTAGGCGCAGTCCGCTTGGATCAAGTCCCCGCTCGCGTTTCTCCAGAGGGTTACAGAGAGAACCTGAGGCATATTGCCGCCTCAGCCATTCAGAATAAAGCGCGAGTCGTCTTCCTTCTACTTAAAGACAATCCAGTTGACACTCTTTACCTGCGCAAAGGTATTGAGGCGTTCCATCGGGAGGATTTTGCAAACGCCGTGAAACATCTCAAGGTAACGGACAACTCACAACGCTGGTTCTCCGCGCTGTCCAGAGTCTATCTCGGCAGGATACATAGCCTCCAAGGACGCTCTGAAGACGCCGACCTCGCATACACGGTGGAGCCAGTATGGTCGCTCCACGGCGGAACACCCATCTATTCAGACCTGGATTACAACGAAATTATGAGCGCCGTGGCAAACGAATACGGCGTTGAACTATTGGACGTTCGAGATGCTCTCGATATGGATCCAGCAGATTATGTAGATTTTTGCCACTTCAACGCCGACGCGCATTCGAAAATCGCGGATCTGCTCCGTCACCGACTGGTTTCGATTCTTTCAGGCGGCCGTGGTCGCGGCGACGAGGCTCCAAGTTCGGTAGCGCAGTGACTAGTCGTCCAAGGATGCTCTTCTCCGTAATGCCAGCACCCCGGTTAATCGATACCAGCTTCGAGGACTTCCGCGAAACTCAGCGCTACCGAAACGCCGGCTCCAACGGCGTCCGACCGGCCAGTTCCCGCAGTGCAGATCGCCTCCCCGGAAGATCTACTAGTTCTGACGATCCTCCGCCATCTTCTTGATACGGGAGACCTGGTACCACTTCGAGAAGGCTCCCACAGCGACGGAATGTCCAAGCGCATTCGGATGAACCGTGTCCTCCGGCTGCACCTGAAGTTCTCGATACTTGAACTTGGCATACTCCGGCAGCAGATCGATCGCAACGAAACCGTTCTTTCCAGCCTCTTCTTCGATCCACTTGTGAATCCACCCGTACGGATACTTGGAATAATCGACAAGAAGTGGCCAGATCATCACGACCACCTCGAACTCATTCTGATTCTTCAGCTCCCCAAGCTTTTTGAAACCTGACGTAGCCTTATCGCGATTGCTCTCCTCGGACCAAAGGGCGGTATAGAAATCGACCACTTCAGACCCATCTCCGGAAAATCTTTGAAGCAGGTGGCCAACGCGCTCCTTCACGAAGTATATTAATGCCGATCTCTTGAGAAGCCGCTTGAACTCCGGGTCAATCGAGATCCCCAAGGTCTGAATCTTCTTGTCCATCTCCGCATAATAGCGCCGCGTACCTGCCAGGTTGGAGTAGAAATCCACATCATTCAGGACGAAATTCAACACTACAATATCGGGACCGTACGGCAGACCCTCCAATTCGAAAAGATGCACCTCCTGCGGCGTATTGAGGCCGCTCGCAGCAATATTGATCACCTCGTGGTCACGCCCAAGCTGAGCTTGGAGCGCGCGCGCAAATACTTCATCGCTCTTAACGCCGTTTCCTTCGGAAACAGAATCTCCCACCACAACGACTCTCTTCACCCCCTCCGGTTTAGTCAGTTCATGATCTACATCCCGGAAGCCAGAACGATTGTATTTGAACACCAGTCCGCCAAGCCTAACCTCTGAACCAGGGATATATCTCCAGTCCAGAACAGGGTCCTGCACTTCATAAACATTTCCAATGTAGGACTGCGGCGCGCCCCGATATCCTGCCAACCGAAGGCCCACCTCCCCAATAACAAACGCAACGCAAACTGATGCCATGAATAAAATGGACGTCAGAATGAAGTTCTTCCAGGTTCGCATAAGGCGAAGCGCTCCCGATTACATTGATCGCTGGTCGAAAACGCTTACCACTAAACGCGCTCTTCAGTCAGGCATTGATCCCGACCGCTCTTCCATTGATCGCACACACTATGATGATACGCCCGCGCACCGCCAGATTCAGCGTGCCATCGGCGCACGTTATGGTTCGGCGAGGCTACCCGCCCGTTTCCTCCCCGGCAAGGCATTGGCAAAGGCTTTCAATAAGCCCCGAGCCCTTCGCAAGTTCCTGCGGTGGCCGATTCACTCTCCCGCAGACTGTCGTCAAGAGCAGAGCCCCAGCGCCCATGGGGTCGCCCACGAGCATCTATGGACTACACGCCCCGCTCCATTGCCTAGCGCGCAGTCTTGAGACGCACCCGAATCTACTGTTCCCTTCTTCTGCCTGCACCGACTCCCTGCTACTCCTTACGTGCAAGCCAGCCCCATGTAATGTATATCGACCGCTAATTCCCGCCACCCTGGTCTGTCACCGCAAGAAACAGCTGCTCGTACGCTTGCACACACCGCAACAGCGAATACCTGTTAACGACCTTCTCCCTTCCCGCCATACCATATCGCTGACGGGTGTGCGGTTCATTGATCAGTCGCTCGAGCGCGTTTCTCAGCGCAGCAACATTGTCGAGTTCGACCAGAAGCCCGTCCTTGTCAGGGGCTACTATTTCCCGAACTCCCTGGACATTGGTACCCACTACGGGCAGCCGGGCCGCCATAGCTTCAATAAGACTAATGGGCAGCCCCTCTCGCACCGAAGTAAGACAGAATACGTCCATGACCCCCAGGAGATTCGCGACGTCAGTTCGATAGCCGGCGAACACAACTCTTCCACTGAGCCCCTTTTCCATAACAAAAGAACGCAGTTGCTGCTCTACGTTGTCCCGTTCTCCTGCAAATCCCCTGCCGACGATCAGGAGTTTCGTCTTGGCGTACTGGTGTGCGATACCTGCGAATGCCTTGAGAAGGAATTTCTGATTCTTTACTTCCTTGAGATTTCCCACGGTTCCGATCACGAGTTCGTCCTCGGCCAATCCAAGCTCGCTTCGTAAGCTCTCCCCGTGCCCCTCTCCTGCAAACATTTCTGTATCCACGCCATTTTCAATTGTCACCGTCTTCTGCTTCGACGTCCTGAATATCTTCCGAATTGCCTCGGAAACTTCCGGCGCGACGCCTACCGCTGCAGCCATTCGCCTCAACAGGAATCCCCCGGCAATCCTCCACTTTAGAGGCGTGTCCTCTATTTCCCATCTGGAGTGTGCAGTGAAAATCAGCGCTCTCTTCGCGACCCAATTGCAGCCATAGAACGCGTAAACCGCGGGCATGAAATGCTGCGCACTTACGACATCTATGCCCTCCCGATCAATCACGTCCGCCAAACGCCGCATTAGACCCAGGTCGATCCGCCTTTTCTTTGGCAGATCGAAAAGCGGTACGTTGAGCTTTTTGAACTCTTCTAACGGTTGCTTACCACAAAGCCACGCTACGGAAGGGTTGAATCGCTCCCGGTCGAGCATCTGCACAAGACTGTGGACCAGTCTCTCCGAGCCGCCCATTCCCATGACGGGCATCAGGAACATGACGTTGACCTTCCTCACGAGAGTTCTCTTGCCTCTGGCCTGGCGGAAGCTTTCTTGAAGCACCTGACCATTCGCTCGGATCCCTCTTCAAACGCAACTCGCGCTGTCCATCCAATTGTCCGCTGGATTCTAGCCGTGCTGTACCGGACGGGGGTCTGCGAAGACAACACTCGATAAACGCTGAGAACAGGCCTTTTCCGGAAGACCCCCATTAGCCACTCCTGGACCCGTACCGCTGCAAGCAATAGGACAAGCGGCAAGTAGACAATCACCGCCTCTGGATACATTCTCCGGATAACGCGATCCATATATGCACTCTTCGTAACTCCTTGCGGATCGACGACATTGAACACCTGATTGTCTGCAGATGGGCTGGCAATTGAGGCCACAATCGCGTCTATTGCATTGTCCACATAGAGCAAAGGCATCTCGGATTCTCCGCTGCCGAATACCACGAACAATCGATAGCCAAGTGAAATACCCATCATGTTCGAATAGGCGCTGGCACCGGGCCCGTACAACGACCCCGGCCGCAGCACGACCGTTGAGTAGCGTGTAGCCGTCGCCTTCATTGCTGCCCGGACGACATTCTCAGCGCCGAGCTTTCCCGCAGAATATGCGCCCCGGCGCCATGGAAAACGCTCAAGCTGCCCCTCTTCTGTTATGACCTCGTTCGCAGTGCATCGGGCAACCTCATATACAGCACAGGAGCTGATATAGATCAGCTTTCTGACTTGGCTGGACCGACAGGCCTCCACGATATTTTCCGTGCCCAGAATCGAGGAACGCTCAGCGTCTTCAGCAGTGCCACTGGTGCCCGCCGCGGCATGGACAACGATTTCAACGTTTTTCATCGCTCCTGCGACCGCGAGGCCGTCGCTGACGTCGCCGAAAACGATTTCAACATCCATGGCACTTAAGGCGCTTACGTCAGCTGTCACACGCGCAAGAGCACGCACCTCGTATCCGTCACTCAACAGGCGCTTAACAAGTCTTCCCCCAAGGAAGCCTGTGGCGCCCGTTACGAGTACCTTGACTGGCATGATAGAAAAGTTCTGACGCCGAGCGCTCTCAGCGTGCTAGAAGCCGGTGATCGCAAAGAACTTGCCATAGGTCCTACGCGCGCTCAACAACGTCACAAAATCTAAGCGCAAGCGCTGCAATGGTTAACCCCGTGTTGGCGTGCCCGGAGTAGGCCAGGGTCGAACCGTCCGATACGTACAGGTTATCCATACCGAAGACGCGAAAATCACGGTCCACGACGCCCTCCCCTGCGTTGGCCGAAATTCGGCAGGCACCGGAATGGTGTGCAGCACTGTCCAGCCTCGCATGCATGTCTTCGAAGATTCTCACCCGCTCAAACTGATCAGAGTAGTTTTCGAAGAAAGTCTTGAGAAACTTGTCCAGCGACCGGCAGTCCTTGTCGGTCACGCGCCACCTCACATCGAATCGACCGTTGCCTGAATAGAAGATTCCAGACTCGTCTTCCGGCTCTTGTTCGGCGAACACCAAGCCGCTCACGTAGCTCGTGGAGCTTGAAAACCCATACTTGAAGTTGACCGCATCGAATAGAAGATCTGCATGCCAGAGCAGATACCCAAGTTCCATCGGGCGCAGAAACCTGCCCCTGTATGCAGACAGCTTTCTTTTCAGAAAGTCATACGAAGCCGGGTCCTTCATAGAGATCGCCGGGCGAAGAAGAAGTATGTGATTGCGGCCATATGCCTCGCCCAGATGCTCTGGCTTAAGCGTGAATCCATACAGTTGTTTGTAGCCGTTTCGGCCGACTCCAAAGAATGGCCCCAGGTCGGTCTTACGGCGTAGCTTAGCTTTGAAAACGAACCCCGTCGGATGATCGATGAATCCTCTTCCGATCGGCAGTTGCTCCAGGGGAGCCAGTCCTTGCCTGGACTGAAGGAGCACCTTTGGGGATCCTAATCCCCCTGCACTCAGCACGAAGATGTCTGCCGCCAGCCTCCTGCGGGTACCTTGGACAAGGTCTACACCATCTGCGTAGCGCACGCGCCGAGGACCGTCACCCAGGAGGCGCTTGACCTCAAAGTTATCGATCACACGAAGGCCGTGAAATCTCTCGGCCTGAGCGATCAGCGGTCGACTTGAGAATGGCTTGTCCGGGTACACCAGTGCCTTCGCACTGAACGCCCTGTTGGTGAAGGTAAAAGCCCCCTTAGACTCATCCGCAGGCCTCTCGATGTCCTGTAGAGACAGTGCGGCATTCCCGCGAAGGATCTCGATGGCCGTCTCGTAGTAATCGCAAAGCTCCCGGTACGGGATCGGCGACTTTGCCCGCCCTCCTCCTGCCACCAACCCATCGACGTCGCTCTGCGCGAGTGTCGTTAATCCGCCGTGCCAGAAATTCGATGTCCCCCCAAGCCCGCGACCGCGTGTGAAAGGTGACTTCACCTTCGCAATCTGCCAGTCTTCGTCCTCGGGGAGCAACGGCGCTGGCGCACTTCCGCATTCCACGAGGGTGACCACGTGCCCCCGGGAAGCCAATCTCGAAGCGATGATTCCGCCTGCCAAGCCAGCCCCAATCACGCAAACATTTTTGCTCATCTGCGGCAATCTACAGGCCAGAACTCCTCACGATTTCCCGTCAATTGGGCCAACCGGAGAATGCTGAATGGTCGCTCTCGAAAGCCCCATCCTCCCATCCTTTTGCTGCAATCTGCCAGATGACGATTCCTTGAACTGAATCCGGCCATATGATCTTTGAACCTAGCCGCGGTCCGCCGATACGGGTTTTGCCGAAGCGACGTGCCTCGATCTCTGACGTCGCGGCATTCGCTTCCCCGTCCAGTATCTAAGTCCTGAATCTGTTGTACCCACCAAAGAACCAATCTTGCTTTCAAGCTTGCCGATCACTTCGCGCAACCCTGCAACCGCCCATCCTTTCCCGTTCTGGGCGCTCCTCAAACCCGTCCGCCCTTCCGCTCGGTCCGCACCCACTTCTTGCGACCCACGCCCAAAATCGACAACGCATCTATCCCCATCTTCCAAACCAGGAAGGCCGGCGATACAAAGATAGCCAACAACTTCTTTGTTCTATGCTGGGTGTAGAACACACCGGTAACGAATACCCCAAGTTGCAATAGCGCGAGCGTAAGAAACCAAAGCGAGAACGCTGGGCTAGACCAAGGCCAAGCCACCATGGAAATGCCAATACACAGCAACGTGCTGTTCATCGCGAGCGACGGATTGGGAAACACAAGACATAGGCCGGCATCGAACTTCACGAGATTCCTTTCGCTCAAGCCTCTCAGCAGCAGCCTGAACCCGTACTTGAAGACAATGGCAAAACGACCGCTCGACCATCGCATCCGCTGGCTTGTAGCCTGTTTCAGAGAAAGAGATTCTTCGTGAAGAATCTTCGCATCAACGTCGAAGCCGACAATCTCTCCTGCCTGAACAAGCTTGGCATAGTACTCCCAGTCCTCTCCTACAGAGTACGCATCCCAAGGATACTGCCGGAGTATCGGTACGGCGAAGCACATCCCCGTACCTGTGAGTTCGCATGAAAGCCCTAGTCTTTGCTTGGACGGGTTGTATATCCTGTTGTTAACAGTTCTCGATACATCAAGTAGCCGCGTGAACCAGCTTTCGTCTGGATTCCCCACGCCGTTGTGGCACTGAATAACACGCCGCCGCTTCAGCGCTCCATCAAGGGACCTCAACGCATTCGGGCTCATCGTGCAATCTGCATCTACAATCAGCGCGGCATCATATTCATCGAGTCTGATCTGGTTCAGCGCCCACCCGATTGCATATCCCTTGCCCATCCTCTCTGTATCCAGACGCTCCAGCACGTGCACTGCGTGGTCGCGTGCGATTACGGATGTACTGTCGGTGCAGTTGTCCGCGATTACGTACGCGTCAAACCGCTCCGCGGGATACTCCTGGCGACGCACGCTTTCGAGAAGCCGAGGAAGCAGCAGCTCTTCGTTATGGGCAGGTATCAATACAGCGAACCTCGTTCGTCCGTCGCCCAAAGTCGCTGGCCTCCCCGGCGCAAGAAAATGTGTGGCAAGCAGAAGAAGCCAGTACGCGGCGTAGCAGGTCAGGAATGCTCCCGCCACGAGCAAGAGCCCAAAAACAAGGATCATGTCAGGCCTTGCCGTATGTCAGCATCGCTGACATTTCCTCAGAAACATCTCCGGGAGTCCGGCGATCCAAATACAGGCGAGACCAGATTTCCAGACACAGCAATGTGAGAAGTCGGTCGGTGCCGTCCAGCCGTTTCGCCTCATGCGCAGAGATCAACCCTTGTACCGCATCGGAGCGAAAAAGCCCGCGTTTCTCGATCGCCCCCCTCGACAAGAGCCCCGTAATCAATGGTGCGAGGTCCTCCTTTAGCCACGCGCCCATCGGAGTACCGAACCCGCGCTTCTTCCGGTTCAATATCTCTCTCGGCAGCAGATCCACAACAGCTTCCTTCATCACGTGTTTCAACCGCCCCCCCCGGATTTTGACGGCCTCAGGGATGCTGGCCGCCAACTGAACAAGTTCATGGTCCAGCAGCGGCACCCTGCATTCCAGGGACGTAGCCATGCTCATCTTGTCCGTAAGCATAAGCAGATCGTCAGGCAGCATTGTCTCTGCATCCACCGCCAGCATTCTATTCAGTGAATCCGTGCCACCCGCATGTTCGAATGCAGCTCCAATTACATCGGGCGCCTGTGCATTGGTGGCCAGAAGCAGTCCACCCAACTCTTGAGGGCTGAAAACCTGCACATAGGATCTGTATCGCTCATCGAAAGGCAGGCTCGCGCCTTCCAGAAATCCCTTTGCCAATCGAGACAGGTTCAGAAGTGGCGAATGTCGATCACTCGGCAGGCTTTTGCCCACCGCAAATGCGGTCCGCTGCACCCACGCTGGAAAGCGCTCGAACAGGCCTTGGTAATGATTGCCTAGGTAACGCCGGTATCCGCCGAACAACTCGTCGCCTCCCACGCCCGAGAGAATAACCGTAACCTCCCGCCGCGCGAATTCAGATACGAGGTAGGTCGTAATCAGCGCCGTATCCGACATCGGCTCGTCCATGTGCCATATCAGCTGCGGTAGAAGAGACACGATGTCCGGGCGCACCATAATCTCGTGATGTTCAGTCTTGAACAGATCCGAGACCCGTCGCGCGTAGGGCAGTTCATTGTAGTAGTCGTCTGCAGCGCCTCCCTTGAATCCGATGGCATAGGTTCTGATCGGCTGATCGCTGTGCCTTGCCATTAAACCGACTACCGTACTGGAGTCTATGCCGCCCGAAAGGAACGCACCAATCGGGACGTCGCTAACCATCTGCATCCGGACGGACCTGTCAAGCTGCGCGCGGACCGCCTCCTTCCAGTGCTGCTCCGACCGCCCCACGTCAATTGTTGGCGCAATGCGCCAGTAGCGGCGTTCCGCCACCCGGCCGTCTTCGACAACGAGCATGCTCGCTGGAGAGAGCTTTTTGATTCCACGGAAAATAGATTGCGGAGCGCTGACGTATCCAAGACTCAGGTACGAGTCCAACGTGGACACATCCAGATCCGCCGATATGCCGGGTAGCGCGAGCAAGGCCTTGGCCTCCGACGCGAAGGCCAGGCGTCTCGCATCACGGTAGACATAAACGGGCTTGATTCCGAGCCTGTCGCGCGCAATGATCAATCGGCGCTGGCGCTTGTCCCACAAGGCAAACGCGAACATCCCGTTGAGCCTGTGGATGCATTCCTCCCCATACTGCGCATAGCAATGGAGCACAACCTCGCTGTCTGAGCCGGTCTTGAATCTGTGACCAAGCACCTCCAGTTCCCGGCGCAGTTCGCGGAAATTATAGATCTCGCCGTTGCATACCAGCCACATTGTGCCGTCAGCATTCGAGATGGGCTGATGGCCGCCGGAAACGTCTATAATTGAAAGACGTCGCATGCCTATGCCCACCGGACCATCCAAAAAGCAGCCTTCGTCGTCGGGCCCGCGATGAACGATCGCCTTGCCCATTTCGGGCATCCATCTCGGGTCTACGGACGCGCCGTCGAATTGCACAATGCCGTATATGCCGCACACGGTGAGTCCTAGTACGGAATACGATAATCAAAAGGCATACGGGGTTTCACGGCGTCCTCGCTGGGCAAGAATCTCGTACTCCCGCTCGATTCGCTCGATCCAACTCTTGACGCCATATCGCGCTTTCGCAACAGAGACGGATCTGCTAGCCATCCGTTCTCTCACATCAGGGTTCTTGAACAGAACTTCAACTGCCGCCTTGATCTCGCTTGCACTGCCCGGCGCCACCAATAATCCTGTCTCGCCTTGGTCGATAATCTTCGGAATTCCACCCACCGCCGATGCAACCGACGGGACACCCGCGGCCATAGCCTCCAGCAGTGCCATAGGCGTTCCCTCG
This sequence comes from uncultured Pseudomonadota bacterium, assembly GCA_937983055.1. Lineage (GTDB taxonomy): Bacteria > Pseudomonadota > Gammaproteobacteria > Burkholderiales > Eutrophovitaceae > CALJLA01. The sequence goes on along the minus strand of CALJLA010000010.1, from coordinate 16,423 downwards.
GTCAAGGAAGGCAGAACAAACACGTCCATGCAAGACAGCCATCGCGATACGTCCTCCTGGAATCCGGCGAAGATAACCCGATCTGCAATGCCCAGACGATACGATAACTGGCCCAAATCCTCTCTTTGCACGCCTTCGCCTATCAAGAGCGCTCTTGCTGGAACTCCGTCGGCAATAAGCTGCGCACACGCCTCGATGAGGTAATTCAACCCCTTCTCGGCGCTCAAACGCCCGACATACCCGAGAACGATGTCTTCTCGGTCTATTCCGTACGCTCTCCTGATCGAACTACAAGAGTGGTCGGTCGTTTCCGGCTCACGCTCGGTTTCAATTGCGTTCATTAAGACTTGCACGCGCCCTGGCTTCACCCCGGAGTCGACGAGCTCTCGTCCTAGTCCGTCCGACACGGCCAGCACACGCGTGCCCAGACGCAAGACTTTGCGATCGACAGAATTGTAGAGCCTCACCTTCCAACTGCTTGCGATGAACCCGTGGCAGGTTGTTACCGTGGGAATCCTCTTTAGCCAGGCGACCGGGATGCCCACGATATCGGCTAAATAGCCATGGGTATGCAGCAGATCCACGTCCAGCCCTCCCAGTTGTTCCCACACGCGCTGGTAGCAACGCGGAACCCTCCACCAATCGCCTCTTTCCTTAAGGGCAACCGGGACTTCCAGGCAGGTCAACCCGCTACTCCTTGCGAGGCGGACAAAAAAATTCTCAGGCTCGTACGGGCGAGTAAATGCAATCGGGACGAGATCAAACCGTGCTCGATCAATATTCCTGAGCAGAGTAAGACACACGCGTTCCGCTCCGCCGAACTCGACTGGCGTCAGCATGAATGCGACGCGGATTCTCTTCGCCACTTTAACCGGCTCGTGCGCTGAGTAATACGGGCACTGCCATGGTCTTGTTACTCCCAGGTACCATCGAGCGCATCATGGCTTGTGGCGCGAAGCGAGCGATGCCTTATCGCTTTCAAAAGGGAATCCGCCATCCAGACGAAGAAAGGGCACGGATCAGACATCGAAAAATCGTCATACAAAGCAGCCCGTGTTCTCGGCCAGAAAAACTCCTTCGCAAAGCTTGTCTTCTCAGATGCTCTGTAGAGGTGCGGGAAGAAACCACCCAGCTCCCCCCCGACCCACCGAGTAACCACACCTGTCTTGAACCTCGTCACTTGATCGACATCACCCTCCATTGCCATTTGGTAGATCAGATACGGAAAGTCAACGCCTGAGGCAATTGATTGGGCAAGTGATCCCCAAAGGCGCGGATTGAGATCAATCAGATAAGGAACCCGGGTAGCGGCCTCTACGACGAAATCTGCCTGGCAGACTCCGTGCCAGTTCATCATTTCGAGAAGCATCTGCAAGTGTGCCTCGGCTTCTGGACTGCGCACACTCACTCTTGCCGTCGCCTGGCCTCCACTTGCCGGATAGTCCCGCAGTTGCCGATAAGCGACCTTCGCTCGAAGTTTCCCTCGATTCAACAGCATTGCAACGCAATGCGTTTCTCCGAGAATCTTCTCCTGGACGAAAAACCTTTCCCAAGCCAAACCGTCTTGCCTTTCGCAATTCAACAGCGCGTTCAGTTCAACCCACGATGCAACCTCTCGTATCCCCCAGGCCCCACCGCCCTGCTTTGGTTTGATGAGCACAGGGTACCGAAGACCCTTCAGCAAAGTTGAATCTGCCCGCAATGCGTCCACCCCAAGACCCGAAGGAACCGGAATTCCCAGTTGCCGTGCAACCCCTTCCCATTTGTCCTTGTTGTGCGCCACAAGAATCTTCTCGTATTCCGGCAATACCGTTGCAACCCGGCCCGAGAAGCGCTGAATATGCTTGGCAACCAGAAAAGTCTCTTCGAATACCGGGATCAGGACATCTACTCGTAATCGGTCTATCTCGTCGATCAGCCGCTGTATGAAGTGCTCCGGCTGCCGGAACGGCGACGGATACAGGAAATGGCCTTTCGCGTAGCGCGACGCAAATGACATCGAGCGCGGCACGAAGTCTGCCGCGTACGTTGCAATGCCTCTCTTCCCGAGGCTTCTGACGACGTTGTATGCAATCCTGTTCCTGGCGTTGGTTACGATGGCGCTCATCGCGATCGATGCATGAACGGCGGCACGGGGAGCGTAATCCCGGGCGATCTAAAATCATTAGCGGACCAAGGCAGTAAGATGATCGAAGGATTCTGCCCCTCTAATCACCGATGCGTTGCCGGCATCAACCATGACAATCGCACAACGGGGAAAGGCGAAATTTGTAGAGTATGAAGAGAAGTATGCCCCGGCATCCATTACAGCCAGGACGTCGCCCGCCTGAAGCTTCGGAAGCAGTCGGTTTCTGAACATCCAGTCAGCAGAAGTGCACACCCTACCAGTGACGTCGTAAAGAGTATCCAAAGCCGCAGTCGGTCTCCCCGCAACAAAGACCTCGTGGTACTCAAAGTCGCATGGAAACGTAAGCGAAAGTCTTCCCGCATCGGTTATCGCGAACAACGGCCCGTTATCTCTTTCCTTTATCGCATGCACCCGCGCCAGCAGGAACTCTGCCCGGCTCGTAGCCAGTCGGCCTGGTTCAATGATGAGTCGAGGTACATCTATCTGTAATTCTCCGCATGTTTGCTCGACCGCATCTACGAGGTCGCGCATGAATTCCGCCACATGCTGCGCTTCCTCAAGTCGCGGCGGCCTTGGCAGCACCCCGAACAGACGATATATCCCATACTCGGCGCCGGTCATATTCTTGGTCGTAGGTACGCCAAATCCACCGCCCAAGTCCAGGTAAGGAATGCAGTAGCCGGTGCTGCTCTTCAAATCACGAGCGAAGCGAAGCGCTCTCGTGGCAAATCCTCTATGCGTGCTCGCATCTTTCGCGTTGCTTGTCAGGTGAACATGGATGCATCGAAGATCGAAAGACTGAGGTAACGCAAGAATGCGTTTGCAGGCATCCAGGGCTTCTCCTGATTCGATGTCGAGGCCGAACTGCGAGCGGGCAGACAGTGCAAGACGCACTCCCACGTTCGCCTTGCTGCCCACCCTTTCTGCGATTGACCGAATACGCTCTATTTCTCCGACGTGATCGATATTGATACAGAACACGCCAATGCGGACAGCTAATTCGAGGCTCTCGTCTGATTTGTCCACGCCGTTATAGAGAATCATTTCGCCTGGCACGCCGAGCTTGACTGCCAGCCACAATTCATAAGGAGAAATGACTTCGGCTCCGAGGCCCACTTCATGCATCGCCTTCAATATGCCCGGTACGCAGTTCGTCTTGTATGAATAGAGGATTCTGGAACCTTCTGGTGCTCGCGCGAAGGCGCTCTTGAGGGCCTCGACGTCGGTCATCAGTTTTTCTTTGTTCACCACAAGAAGCGGCGAATCGAACTTCGACACCAGTTCGACTGCGTCCATACCCTGAACGGCAAGGTGTCCCTTATCGTTGATTTTAAGGTCCCAAAGTTCGAGCCTTCGCACCCCGCTCGAGCGCTGCCAGCGGACGGACAATCTTAGTAACGCCGACCTAATCAAGCTGAGGATGAAGTTCACCACTATGCTTTCTTTGTTGCGCTTTCTTTGTTGCGACCTGATGCCTTGCAGTACCGGACCTCGTTCTGTCGGGCTGCTTGAGATATCCAGGGCGTAGGCTTTTCAGATGCGAGCCAGCGGAGAGAAAAGGGAGAATGAAGCTTTCAATATCAATGCCATAGCGACGTTGAAGGAATATAGCACAACCCAACCTGGCGACTGCGCCTCGCCGCCGCGCAAAGAAATAGCAAGGTCGACTGGCGGCAAGACGCGAACAATCCGGGATTGACCCCGGCATGACGGTCGACAAATGCCGCGGCGCATGCCGCACGATTGCGGTTGCCCTTCGGTAGCGGAATACAGTTCCGCTGGCATCCGCAGCAATCAGATTCTCTCGGGTGCGTCCAGAACCAGGCAACAACAGGCCGAATGACCGTGCGCCAGCTGGCCGCCGTCCGCGCACCAGGAGATTACAGTTAACTATATGATTCTTCGTATATAGCTAACCGTGCGTCGGATAATCGAAGGCCTGGGGCCTGCAAGCAAGTCCGGCGCATCTTTCAGGATTGCATCGATTCGCTCCAGCTCCTCTGCACTGAACCGGGTGCCGGGTGCGCGCAATTGCTCGTCTATCTGGCTTGGGCGCTTTGCGCCAGTCAGCAGGCAGGACACCGCGTCCTGCCTGAGGATCCAGCCGAGCGCAAGTTGCACGAGGCTTATGCCCTTTTCGTTCGCCACCTCTTCCAGTCGTCCCACGACCTTGAGGCACTTCGCATACGTCCTGCCCCTGAATCGCTCCAGCCGCGACCGGTAGTCGTCTTTCGCGAACTTCTGCCCAGCCTTGAAACGTCCGGACAGAAACCCGTGAGCCATTGCAGTATGCGCAATGATCCCGACTCCACGTGCCTGACAGGCGGGAATGTCCACCGCTTCCCTTTGGCGGCAAAGCATGTTGTAAAGAATCTGGTTGGACTGAATGGCGGTAATGGCAAGGCTGCGGTCAATCTGTTCGGCGTTGAAATTGCACACCCCGATATACCGGGCCATTCCCCGCCTCTTTACGGATTCCATCGTCTCCAGGGTTTCTTCGATCGGGTACTCATGATCCCACCACCCGTGTACCTGATATAAATCGACGTAATCCACGTCAAGCTTTCGCAGGCTCGCCGAGATGGCGGTTTCGACATCCGCCCTCGAATACTTCCAGCTGACTTTCGTAGCGATAAAGCAGCGCTCTCGGTACCCGCCTTTCAATGCTTTCCCAAGAAGTTCTTCGCTGTTCTCGTAACTCTGCGCTGCGTCCACGAGATTGATGCCGCAGTCGAGCGCGTGGCGAATCGTCCTTATGGCGTCCGCTTCCTCCACCCGCCCCATGCCACCTACGAGCGGCCACATGCCGAGGCCGATCGCTGACACTTCCGGGCCATTCACTCCGAGCTGCCTGTAATTCATCGGTGGAATCGCAGTCCCATGTCCGCCTTCGTTATGCCGAGCTGAGCCATATGCGCTTTCCAACATAACATGGAGCCCGCACCAGACTTTTTAACAGACTCGCCTCGCCTCCATTTCCCTGGCGTGCTCATGACATGATCTTCCCAAAGAGTTCCGCCGACCGTCACTACCAGTGTCGAGAATTTAGTCCGCCCGAAACCGGTCCCGGCCAAGTCAATTGCGTCTTTGTGCTCGTCCACTCAATACCAGGTCCATTGATTTCCTGCCTGCGCTATGCCCATTTCTGTCTGAGTCGTTTCATGAACCCATCTTTCGTACTCCATCGTCCCGATCAGGTCAGAACGCCTGCCGTTTGCCCCCGATTCACATGGTTGGCATTCAGCCCGCGATTGGCGCCGACACCTGGCGAACGCTTCCATCAGTGCATCAGGCCGAGTATAGCCATTCTCGGATATACATGACCGGTAACAACTGCCGCATCGCGCGGTGCGCAACATACTGCACGTAACCGTCTATCCGGACCTGAACGCGCCATACATAACTCAGGTGTATGCGGGACTTTACGAACTCGCGCGCGCCGGAAATATTCAACTGTCCATCACCGGAAGGGTCGACCGCCCGATACAGACCGCGCCCCGCAACAGCGTACTGTGTCTCTAGGTCAAGACATCGCAGCATGCTACGGAGCGGACCATATGCTTCGACATGCTCAATGGGTACGAGACAAGCTCGGTAAAACGCCTGCACTGGAAGCGATCAACCGGATGAGAGCGGGGATCGTCCGCCCCTTGAAACGCCGCTCCGGCAAGCAGTTTACCGGCAGCCCGTTGCCCACGGAGTTCGCAAAGCAACAGTACCCGGCCTGCTGCCTTCTGCCCGCGTAGGGAAAGAGGAATATCCACCTCCAACACGTCCGAAACTGCATGATCTGCAAACGATCACCAGACTGAATGATTCAGTTGGTTTAGAACTTTCCGAATACCTGCAGGCAACGTGGTGCATTTTTACCGAGCCACTGAAGTACCAACTCCCAGTGCCGCTGAAGGAGGGCGAGAACTACCTTTCCTTCCGAGACGAGGACTAATGTCTGGCAGCCCGCGAGAGGCTTCTGGACGATGCTCAACTTGCGCAACGGACGCGGCATTCCAACTATCAGTACTACGTTGCTCAATTGAAACCCTCTTCCGTGGTTCGCAGATGCCTTGACATTGTCTGCGGGGTCTAAAGTTGACTTGCTTAAGGCGCCGACACTTGTAGCGCCGTCGATCCTTAACGGATGTAGCCGAGGACACTACCCGCGCGGATCTGGGCATGTTCAACCGGTCGATTGACCCGCCGCCAGAGCTACTCCCCTGGCCGTAATGGCTAAGGCGGGTATCAACGCCGGTCAACTGCAGGCGCACCCGGAGTGCGCCCAAGACCAGGAGGCGTCCATCAAGAGCACATGGGTGGTCTTCACCACCGTCTATCGCCAGACCTCATCCCGCATCGGGCGACAGCTCGGCCGATAAGCCTGCAGAGGCAAGGGCTATAATGTCACCGTAGAAAACAAGAGGAACTGCCCGAACCTGGGTCGAGGTATGGACGAAACCGCCTCGGCGGTCAGCTCCAAGCCGGGCACCCACCATCTGGAGGCGCAGAGTTTCCTGTGCTTGAGTTCGACTTCAAGACTCTTCGGCTGGAGCGCCCACCGGTATTCGTGCAGGCCGATCTCGACCTGGTTCGAACTCTCGGAATGGCGCACATCCCCGCTATCGTTGCCTCCAGCGACATAGACGACCCCGCTTTTGCATCGCGGTTCTGCACCGGGCGGTGCACCCTTCCCTCCAGATTTCGGCCCGACGAACTCGCCGACGCGATGGTCGAGGCCGGCAAGCAGATCGCCGTCGCGACCGGTCGCCGAGTACCCTTGATGTGCGCCGCGGACGATTGGCTAGAGCTGATCTATTCGCATCGCGACCGTCTTACTTCAAACTTTCTGCTGGTACTGAATGATCCGGAAATCGCTTTAGGCCTTCTTACCAAGGATCGCTTCGAACCTTTGGCACGCGCTCTCGGGCTTCCCGTTCCACGCGATCTGGCGTGGGATGAACTTTCCGGAACAAGTGGCCCGGTGATCGTAAAGCCGAGATCCCGGTCGCACTTCTATGACTCAGTGCTGTTCGCTCAGCTGTTCTCGGCGGCGACGAAGGCCCTGATATTTGACAGCGGCAGGAAGGCAGCCTCCGAACCGCTCGTTGCGCGCTTTAAAGACCAACTGACCTTTCAGGAGTATGTGCAAGGCGACGATCGCCAACTCTGGTCCTACCATGGATTCTCGGATGAAAAGGGAAACATCCTCGCGTCGTACCTCGGCCGAAAGATCCGTACCTGGCCGCCACTCACGGGGCAAAGCGCCTTCATCGAACTCATTCACGACCCTGAACTTGAAGCGATCGGCCGCCGCTGGGCACAGCAAGTGCCACTGAAAGGTCCCTTCAAAATGGACTTCAAGAAAGATTCGCGCACCGGGCAACATTACCTTCTCGAGGTAAACGCGCGCTTCAACCTATGGAACCACCTCGGCGCGGCAAACGGACTGAACCTGCTGCAGGTCGCATACGATTACCTCGTTACTGGTACGCGCCCACAGCCCCTTCCATATCGCACCGATACGCGCTGGATCTGCCTGCCTCATGACTATCGCTCTTACCGAGCAATGGCTGCCCGTGGCGAGTTGAGCTTCTTCAGCTGGGTTTGCTCTGTGGCGTCAACACGTCGCGTACACAAACATATGGCCTGGAATGATCCAGTACCCTTTATCGTAAAATGCACGCATCAAGCGATGCATATCGGTCGACGTCTCCAGAATGCATTGCTTACCCGGCTGCGCAAATGGCTCTCTACGGCGTCATAGGCGATATACACGGCAACCTTGAAGCCCTCACGGCAACGCTCGCCGCGCTAGCGATCCGGCCCCTGGATCACGTACTGTGTGTAGGCGACATCGTCGGCTATAACGCCAACCCGGACGATTGTGCCGCCATCGTCCGGCAGCGGAACATACTGGCGATCGCAGGCAACCACGACCTCATTGCCACGCATCGCCTTGGTTTCTCCCGCTGCTCAAACCAGGCCATGCACGCGCTAAAGAACACGCGACGTCGCCTCCAGCCGCATACCGCCGACTACCTGTTGACTCTGCCCGCCACCCTCAAGGTAGAAGATCACATCGTGCTTGTTCATGGTGGCGTGCGCAACGTGCAGCAATATATGACTGGGCCAAGACACATTGAGGAAAACATTCACTACCTACGTGAAGATTTTCCCGGCCGTCGGATATGCTTCTTTGGCCACATGCATGAGCAGCGAGTGTTTGAAGTCGACCCAAGTGGAGCAGTAAGGCTCCTACCAGCCACAGGGGTCATGAAGCTGCACCCTGACCTTGAGTACTTTATCAACCCAGGTTCGGTTGACGCATCGCGCAAGCATTCCCACAAGCTCGCGGAGTTTGCGGTATTTGATAGCCAGGCTTTAACATTGGAGTTCGTCCGCGTCCCATACGACGATAAGCTGACCGAGGAGAAAGCAACGTCAGCCGGCTATCGCATTACTCAAAGCTGGCGCAATCTCCGGTATGCAGCAGAACGTAAGCTTCTCCTGAAACTAGGACTTTAGATGCGGCACAAGGATTTCTCCCCGGCTATTTGCCTGAGACCTGCTCGACGTACCTTGAGGCGATGTCGTCTGTCACAGTAACTTGCTCCATAACGATCGCCTTACTGCTCCGCGGCCCTCAAGTTGATGCAAGATCTTCGTCCCATTTACGAGAACTTTGCTGTCCACTCGGTCTATGGACACTATAGGAACGCGTTCCCGCTGTACTTCATGACTCCACCGACTTCTTTTCTCGACCAGAATGGGCGTGCGTTTCACCTGAACTCCAACCGCGCCATTTTCTTGATCGCTGATCAACCGTACGCCCGTCTGCGCCAGGGCCGGCTCGATGTAGCATCGTCGCGCACACTCACCATGCGCATGCCGTAGAAGGCGCATTCCCCCACCAATGCCCCGCGAAGTCATGGCCGCCCCCCTCTACAAGCAAGTGCCACAGCTTATGATGCGCGCCTATTTCTTGGACAGCTGAGCCATAAGTGACACACCGAAGGGCAATTTTGACAACCTCAGCCAGTACTTTTCGCTAGAGAAGACGCGGTAGAAAAAAGCATTGAGGGGCGCTGGAGGGATGCCTGTTCCAGATGCCTGTTTCCGACCCAAGGCTTTGTCGACCAGTCTTGCGATTACGGCAAGAGGGAACAGCAGTGTGTTGTAGTAAGTCAGTTTATTTACAGACCAATCCGCGGCTTGCGCCTTCCCCCTTAATTGCCTTGCGTTATATCGTCTGAAGTGATGGAGACGTTCATCGTGCGCACTCCACATCCAGGAATACGCCGGTACCGTAAGCAGCAGAAATCCCCGCTCAGTTACAAGGCTTCTTATCGCAATTAATGAATCGACATCGCATTCAACGTGCTCCAACACATCAAACAAGCACACAAGATCAAATGGCCCGACAAATGGAATCTGGTCTGGCAACCTTCCAGCGCGAATATCGATCCGCTCCTGGGTGCGCTGCCGCGCGATTGAACGCGCATAGTCGTTCATCTCCACAGCTTTTACGCGTCCGAACTCCATAAGCATCTTGAGGTTGCCACCCGTTCCACATCCTATCGAGAGAATACTAGGTGACTCGGGAAGTCCCAGTCCGCAGATCACCGAGCGCAAGATTTCGCGACGCCCCCTGAACCACCAGTGGATGTCCTGAACTTGAGCCATCTCGACGTATGCCTCTCGTTCCACGCCCTATTTCCTCTCAATGCGCTCCCGCACTATGTATATCGGACGCTGTTTGGATTCCATATAGATACGCCCTATGTACTCGCCAATAATCCCTATCCCGATGAGTTGTACTCCGCCCAGAACCAGAATTGCCGTAAGTAGGGATGCGTATCCAGGCGTATCCTTTCCGTAAACGAGAACCCGCGCAATAATGAATACAGCGTAGAGAAAACCGCTAACTGCAAGAGAAGCGCCAAGGTATGTCCAGACTCTCAATGGGGTCGTGCTGAAGCTCGTAATCCCTTCCAGCGCAAAATTCCATAGTCTCCATCCAGTGAATTTTGTCACTCCAGCAACTCGCGCTGCTCGAACATAGTTGACAGTTGTAGTCTTAAAGCCCACCCATGCGAACAAGCCCTTCATGAATCGTCTGCGTTCCCTCAACGTGTGAAGCGCGCTCACAACCGCGCGATCAATCAACCGAAAATCACCCACATCGTTTGGGATTACGGTGTCTGAGATGCGGTTGTGCATTCGATAAAGAAGGTCCGCGGTCGTTCGTTTTAGGAAACCATCGGATTGGCGATCAGATCGCTTCGCCAACACCACCTCGTAGCCCTCTTTCCATTGACGGATCAAAGTCGGGATGAGTGCTGGCGGGTCTTGAAGATCTGCATCCATCGGAATAACCGCACTTCCCCTCGCCTCATCAAGACCGGCTGTTAGTGCTGCCTCTTTACCAAAGTTTCTCGATAGGTCGATCACTCTAAACCGTTGGTCAATTGCGACAAGCTTTCTCAATCTTTCCAGGGTATCGTCGCGACTGCCATCATTGACACAAACGAACTCGAACTCCACATCGGAGATCGCGTCCGTAACCTCCGTGATTCGCCTGTGGAACTCCTCGACCACCTCTCCCTCGTTGAAGAAAGGGGCCACAATGCTTATCAACGGCTTGTTTGCCATACGCACTTCCGCAATGTTGTGAATGCTTCTCGCGCAAGCACTCGCAGATCCCCCAGCATCCTTCGCGTCGAAAGTTTGATCGGCAGACTGAGAAAAGTATAGTCTAGACCCGCCTCTGCGGCACAGGCCTGTTTACGTTCTCTGCACCAGTCTTCCCTCATTGAGCTAACAGTACCTCGATGCCGCAATCCCTTTAAATGAGGCTTCACGCGTCATTTGAGGCATCGCCTACTTCGACCGGGCCCTGACGCTGCGTGAGCGTTCGACGCTTGCGCCCCCCCTCCCGGTCTCTAGCGGATTGCACAATGCCAGGCGCGCAGCAGCTGATTTCTGCGCCGGGCCGGTCGTTTGCTACGTACTGGCAACGTTCCTCCTTCTTTCTATTCTGCATCTCGCAGGAATAAAGTCTCCGGGAAGAGTCCTGGATCTTCGGACTCGTCGCACTTCCTGCACTGCCGCGCTACACATGGCGTTGAGGCAAGACTTCCTGTGCGCTTGAAACGATTAGACTGTCCTCACCACTTGCCGCCCGGGGGATCAAGTATGCCTATAATCTTCCACTCTCCTGAAACCACTCCCACAACCGATCCCGCCGGTATCAGCGATGGAGGGCAGGCAATGAGCACTCGCGCCACCTTGCGCCCCAATCTTTTCAATGACGGCAACGAACATGGTTGAGATTTCAGACGCTTCCGCTTTGCACTCTCCGTCGCAACGCTGGCGCCACGTGCTTTTTCTCCTTGTCTTGCTGCTGCTACTGTGGCCTCTGCTATCTGCCACGTTTCCACCATTCCTCGATTACTACTCGCATCTCGCCAGAGTACATATCACGTCGAACATCGATGCCTTCTCGGCCTTCTATTCCGCAAACGAGATATACCCACCGAATCTCGCCTTCGATCTCATTGTGCGTTCGCTTCTGGGCGCAGTTTCGTTAGAGCAGGCAGGATGGGTATTTCTGGTGTCTCTCATCGTCCTTCAGGCATCGGGACTTTGGGCACTGAATCGCTTACTTACCAACCGACAGTCATTGCCGATCGGCCCAATCGTCGGGTGCGCGATTCTCTACAACAGTGTGCTTACGATGGGTTTTCTCAGCTATCTTTTCGGTCTGGGTCTTATGCTGTGGACCGTCTGGCTGTGGCTTCGTGTTCGGGAGCGCAACTGGTGGATCGTCCTGAGCGTTGCATGCGCGGCGAACGTTGTTCTTTACTTTGCGCATCTGATTGCTTTTGGCGTATATGCGCTAGTGATATTTGGATACGAACTCCATCTGTTGATCGCGGACCGCCGCAGGCCCTTGCCGGAGAGAACCCGTCTCTTCTTGCGCAGCGGCATTCCCTTTCTGTTGCCGGTGCTTCTCTACCTCACAAGCTTCCAGGGCGACATGAAGGTTGTGATGTACCCGCAGAAGTTCTTGTACGGGAAGCTTCTCGCCATTGTCGGTACGTTGAATACCGGTGCGACTCCTTTACGACTGAGTCTTGCCGGATTTGCAATACTGGCCATTCTCCTGGTAGCACTGGCGAGAATCAAACTCTCGCCGCCCATGGTGCTGCCGATTGCACTGTTGACCCTGATCTTCTTTGCTGCTCCAACTGCCTTCGGAGCCGGAAGCCACTTTGACGACCGGTTGCCACTGGCTATCGGATTAGTCGTGTGCGCATCCATAGGGGTCGAGGTCCCTGATCGTCGGAGGGCAGTAATCCTCCTGGCAGCCCTGATGGCATTCATTGCAATACGCAGCCTCGACTTGTCTCGGGATTTCTCCCGATTCGATAGAGAGGTACAAAGGGCGCTCCGACTTTTCGCGACAATAGAACCCGGTAGCGTAGTTGTCGTAGCAATTGACACAACGCACCCAGATTTCACGTGGTCAGCACGCGGACGCTCGAATTGGCACGTCGCATCCTTGGCCGCGCTTCATGCGCCCGTATTCGTTGCCACAACGCACGCCCGCGCTTCACAACATACGATGTTTCTAAACGGGGCGCTCTTTACGAATCTATATACATGGCAAAAGGAGCTTCCAATCGAATTGGCGACCCGCGAGCAGCTGGCGGATACCGTGGCTCAGTATCGCGAGATTGCAGGCCGCGGGCGCGTCAGCATCCATCTGCCCAACCCGAGACTCTATTTGCTGGTGCTCATGCCCGAGGATCTCTCGAATGCGACTGAATCCTTTGGGCGCGTCATCGGCACCACTGACTGGTTCCTCTTGTTGGAGATAGAACAGGAGGCGCGGACTCAACCTCCCGGGGCATGGAAGTCTTCGCATCAGTACGGCGCACGAAATCCATGGCAGACAGACTATTTCCTCATCACCGCATCGAGTTAACTCAAACACCCAATGCAGACTACATGAGCGGTTAGCGTTATGGACTCCGTGTCAGGAACACTGCGTTGATATAGGCGGCAAGGGCACGGCCGATAAAATCGGAGCCTCTGTCTGAGAAGTGAGTCGCTGTGTTATCCGGATCGTACCCGAACTCCCGCATGTCTCTGTTCTCGAAAATATCGAAGAATGAGTAGACCCTGAAGCCTGAGTTTTCGTAAAGCTCTGCGTTACCGTGCTCTATGAAGCCAGTTGCGATCAAAGGGATCTCCGCATCCCTGGCAACACCCCCGAACAGTCTTACGTTCTTCACCAAATTTTCCCAACCGACGACGTTGTGATACCTGACCGGCACCTGGTCTTTTGCTCTGGGCGGGTGAGGAGCATGCGCGGGATCGCTTTCGCGCGCAATCGGCGTCCCTACCAAACCGGGAGTGAAGAGCAACAGATCCGGAAAGCGCCTCTCAACATGCCGAAGAATGTGCGTTTGACCAAACCGAGAGTACACAAGCTTCTGCCAGGCACGTGAAACGAGCGCGCTCGAGTGAATCGTGGAATTGAGCCACGCATGCTCAGGCTTAATATAGCTTGAAAGGTGTTCGTCATTGATACAGTACTGCAGAATGATAAGGTCCGGCTGAAAAGGCAAAGCTTTGACCTTAAGAACCTCGAGCTCCTGCGCCATGTTGTAACCGGGCACGCCGAAGTTAAGCACTTTGACCTTCCGGCCTGTGATTTCGGCCAAGTGCTTCTCGAGCCGGGCCGGGAAGGCGTTTTCCTTTAACGCAGAATCAGCTGAATACGTATGCGAATCTCCGATAGCCGCGATAACAAAGCTATCTGCCAGTTCGTCGCGCGCAAATTCCCCCTGGCGCATTCCGTAGGCATTGATCTCCGGATGTTCCGGGTTCAGCTCATAGATCAGGCGGTCATTCTCGCTTGGAACAAACAGCGGAATCGGGTTGGACAGCACGATTCGGGCCGTGATTTCAAGAACCGCAAACGCGCACAAGCTCGATATGGCTACGGTCAGCGTTGCGAGCAGGAAATTGCGATATGCGCTGCCTCGTTTCAATGCGTACCCCACTTGCGTAAGCCGCTTCGAAGCTCGTTCAATTCTTGAATCTATGCTTTTCCAGGCAGCCGGCGTTGGTTCCCCGTACCAACTAGTCCTGCGCTATCTCCCGTTCGTTCGATCGTCCTGTTCTTCGCGCAACCCTTCTCACCAACCCACAACTGAACCACAAGCTAGTTGTGCCGCATCGATTCCGTAAACGTGGCGTCATGGTGCCGGAATCTGCGAGTGCGCGATGCGGCTTATGGTCAAACAAGGCCGTACCCTAAGGCCTCAGCCTTTGCGCGTTTTCAGCGTCCAGCTTGCCCGCGGGCCCTGCGAATATAGGGCCCGACAGTTCGTCGAAGCCAGTTCTCGAACCAGGTCAGTCCCGGAATCTGCCAGAACCAGAAAGCCAGTCGCAAACGATTACCGAGAAGCCCGGACTTCACAAGATAGCGGGTCCCGGCCGACATCACGGACTGCCTCTCCAGGTCCCCTTGAAGGTGGCGAAGCTGGTTCGGCCGATCGCCGGCTTGCTCATAGACCACCTCGCCGGGAACGATGGTCGACAACAGGCTGCGGACACGTATCCGCTTGTTCGCGAGAAACATTGAGATCCACAAATCGTCGGCCACAAAGAGCGCACGATTCCGCAACGCCACCTCCGCGAAGCTCTCGATCCCGGCGAGGTTGGGTGTATAGAAACTGAACCCATCCGCCCCCTGCCCGATCGGAAACGGCCCCTGCTTATAAACGAAAAAGCTGAAGGATGATTCGGGGCTGTTCAGTTGCTCACGGCTCAGCCTTTCGATGACAAACGGACTGTACTTCAGGTCGTCGTCTACCAGGATCAGGCACGCCTCGCGGGTAATCCTGGGAAGGCATCCCAGAAGCTTCGTTCCGGGCCCGAAATCCTCCGCACAGCGCACGATGTCGACTCGCGGAGAAAACTCATCCATCAACCATTCTGGAATATCGTAGCCGCGCTGCTCGCGTACCGAGCGCTCCGGGATTGACAGGAATATCTTGTCCGGTACCACGGATTGCGCCACTAACGATTCAAGCGTGTCCCGGATTCTCCCAATGCGACTTGGAAGCGTCGTCAACCCCACATAAATTGGCATCTCGTTCATGCCGCAGGCTCCATGCAAGGTCACAGCACTGCCGCGAGCGTCAGCGCGGGTTGAGCGGGTAGTGCGAGCGCAGAAAACGACCTTGTCGACGACATTTGGCTCATTGATGACGCCACTTGGCCAGATGCGGCCCCTGTCACTGTCCCTGCGAACATCATTTACGCATCATTAGATGGAGCACCGCCATCTGCGCGAGCATTCGGTTCTGCGCCTCCCTTATTACAACGCTGCGCGAATTGTCCAGAACACTGTCCTCTACCTCTACGCCACGGCGAACCGGCAGGCAGTGCATGAACCGGCAATCGGGCCGGGCATTGTGGAACCAGTTCTCTGAGACGCACCAGTTCATGTGCTCTCTTCGCAGGGCCTCGTCACCGGGGCGATATTCATAGTGTTGTACGGATGACCATGATCGCGCATACAGAACATGGGCGCCTTCCATCGCTTCCCGGCGATCCCCGGTTTCGATCACCCTTCCACCCGCGCTCCGAGCCGCCTTACGCGCTTTGCTCATGATGCTGTCGGGTAGTTCGAAGCCGGGTGGGCGCAGCACGACAACATCCATTCCGCGCATGCTGGCCATGTCCAGCACAGCCGCGGGAACCGAAAACGGAAGCGGTTGGGGATGGTATACCCACGAAAGAACGAATCTTCCACCGTTGGCGGGTGTCTGAATGTCGTCCAAAGTCTTCCAGTCAGCCAGGCTTTGGCACGGATGGCTGATCGCTGATTCCATGTTGATCAGCGGAACGCCCACCAGTGCGGCCAGGTCCTGAAACTGGCGATCGGCGAGATCCTGCTCCAGGCTGCGGCGATCGGCAAACGCCCGTATTCCCATGGCATGACCGTAGGATGCGATAACCGGGACGGCTTCCCGGATGTGCTCCGCCGCGGCGCCATCCATCACAATGCCGTTTCTGTACTCAAGTCCATGAATGGACATTTCGGGCGAGACAACGAAGGCACTGCCGCCAAGTCGCACCATTGCCGCCTGAAACGAGGTCAACGTCCTCAGGGAACGGCTCAGAAACAGCAGTGCCAAGACCTTGCCCTCCAACGCACGGGGCTCGGGCTCGCGCTCGAGCTTCGCCGCCAAAGCAAGTAACGCCCGAATCTCTTCAACA
>CALJLA010000009.1 GCA_937983055.1 uncultured Pseudomonadota bacterium | reverse complement strand
CCTCGCCGCCGCGTTGAAAATGCTCCCACCACGCCGCGATCTCGGGGTCGATCTCTCCGCTCTCGCTGCGCAGGAGCAGAAAATCGTAGCCGGCGCGGAATCTGGGATTCTCCAGCAGTGCGTACGGACGACGGCCGGAGCGATTGAGCATACGGGCCTGCAGCGTCCAGATTTCCTTCATGTCGACACCGAATCGGCGCGGAATCGCCAGGCTTTCGGTCTGACCGTCGATGACCGCATCCATCGCCCGGAACAGCGCCGGTATCGGCTTCAGCCCCTCAGCCTCGCCCGCCCGCCACGCAGCCAGCACTTCGTGCCAGAGCAGCGCCGCAAACAGAAAGCCGGGGGACACCGGCTTTCCGTCCCGCACCCGTTCGTCGGTGCGCGTCAGCGCCAGCATCACGAAGCGCTCGCCCAGCGGCTGCTCGAGAATGACATCGAGCATCGGCAGCAGGCCATGGTGCAGACCCTCGGCGCGCAATTGCTTCACGCACTGAACCGAATGCCCCGACAGCAGCAGCTTCATCATCTCCTCGAACACGCGCGCCGGCGGGACGTTCCTGAGCAGCGGCGCCAGGCGCCGGATCGGCTCACGGGTGGTTTTCTCGATGCGCAGTCCAAGCTTGGCGGAAAGGCGCACGGCTCGCAGCAGCCGCACCGGGTCTTCGCGGTAGCGTGCCTCCGGGTCTCCGATCATGCGCAGGCGGCCCGCCTTGAGGTCGGCAAGGCCGCCGCAGAAATCGTGTATCTCCTCGGTGGTGGGGTCGAAAAAAAGCGCATTGACGGTGAAATCACGCCGGGTGGCATCCTCCTGCTGGCTGCCGAACACGTTGTCGCGCAGCACCCGGCCGTGCTCGTCGGTAAGACCGCCCTCGCCTTCGCTCGCGACGTAATGAGCACGAAAAGTGGAAACCTCGACGGTCTCGGCGCCGCACAGCACGTGCACGAGACGGAATCGCCGGCCGATGATGCGCGAGCGACGGAATGCGCCACGCACGTCCTCCGGCGTGGCGTCGGTGGCGACATCAAAATCCTTCGGCGCCAGCCCGAGCAGCAGGTCGCGCACCGCCCCGCCGACGACAAACGCTGCGTAACCCCTGTCCTGCAGCGTCGACACGGTGCGGCGCGCACAGGAACTGATGCTGTCCGCGGACAGTCCGTGCTTGGACTTTGGGATGACGTCAGGGGCGATCGCTCGCGCCGATCGGCCGGAAAGCAGCCGGTTGATCAGCTTCCTGATCATTGAAGCGGCAGGATTGAGAGCATGGGTTAGAGTCCTGGATTATACGCGTGCGGCCCGGCGCTCCGTGCCGGCAGAAATACGCGTTCACCGTCGACCTCGCGCATCTGTACTGGAAAGCCGTAGAGCGCCGCGAGATTGCGTTCGTCAAGTACCTCGTCGCGCGTCCCGGCAGCATAACGTCCATCGCCGAAGAGCAGCAGCAACCGGTCGCAGTAGCGCGCGGCAAACACCAGGTCGTGCAGCACCAGGAGGTAGCCGGCGGCTCGACCAAGCGCCGAATTCTTCAACCGCTCCAGCAGCGCGACCTGGTGCGGCAGATCCAGATGCTGCAACGGTTCATCGCACAGGAACAGCGCCGGCTGCTGCGCGATCAGCGCAGCCAGCCGGGTACGCTGCCGCTCGCCGCCGGACAGGGAGCGGTAGGCGCGGCCGGCCAGAGGACCCAGATCCATCTGCGCCAGCGCGGCG
Source organism: uncultured Pseudomonadota bacterium (assembly GCA_937983055.1). Classification (GTDB taxonomy): domain Bacteria; phylum Pseudomonadota; class Gammaproteobacteria; order Burkholderiales; family Eutrophovitaceae; genus CALJLA01. Next base: position 49,339 of record CALJLA010000009.1, on the reverse strand, counting down.
TCGACAATCTCCCGGTCGCGGGCGCCTGGCCCGAACAGGCTTGCGGCGTGGGGAAAACGCCCGAGCAGCGCGTAGTCGCGTGCGCTGCCCCAGTAGTCGCGCGACTCCTCCTGCAGAAGCACGCCCAGGCGGCGCGCCACCGTACGACGGCTGAAAGCGTCGATGGCCCGACCGTCCAGCAGCACGCGGCCGGCATCCGGCGGGCGCAGTCCGGCAAGCACATGAAGCAGCGTCGACTTGCCGGCGCCGTTTCGTCCCAGCACGCCCCAGCGCTGGCCGGGCGAGATTTCCAGGTTCAGGGCACGAACCAGCAGGCGGCCCGGCACGCGGATGTCGACCGATTCAGCGCGCAGCATCTTCGCGCCTCGCGATTAGTGCCAGAAGCACTGGCACGCCGATCAGTGCCGTGAGCACACCCACCGGCAGCTGTAATGGTGCCCATGCGCTGCGCGCAAGCGTATCTGCCAGCGCAAGCAGCGCCCCGCCCGCGAGAGCGGCGCAAGGCACGAGCCATCGGTGATCGTGAATGCCGATCATGCGCACCAGATGCGGCACGATCAGGCCGACGAAACCAACGGTACCCGCGATCAGGACAGCGGCGGTCGCCGCGAGCGCTGCGCCAAGGTAGAGCAGCAGTTCAAGTCGCCCGGTAGCCACGCCCAGCGTCGCCGCCTTGAGGCGACCCACCGCAAGCGCGTTGATTGCAGGCCCGCCTGCAACGCCCATACCGCACAACGCCAGGAGCAGCACGCCCACCGACAGCGGCGCAGGCGCATGCGACAGATCGCCCATGAGCCAGTACAGCATGCCCTTTACCGCCGCCTCCGGCGACAGTGTCAGAATCAGTCCGATGCCGGCATTGAGGCCGGCCGCGATGACCACGCCGGTGAGCAGCAGCCGGTAAGGATTCCAATCGCCGACCCGGTACGACAGCGCCGCAACGATGAGCGCAACCGCTGCCGCACCGGTCAGGCCGAAGCCATAGCTCGCGGCAGCGCCCAATCCCAGCAACATTGCCACCAGCATGCCCAGCGCAGCTCCGCTGGAAACCCCAAACACATATGGATCGGCGAGCGGGTTGCGCAACAGCGCCTGCAGAAAGGTGCCGGCAACGGACAGCAGCGCACCGACGCAGAATCCGGCGTACACCCGGGGTGCCCGCAACTCCCATACGATCTGCGCCGGGACGGAGTCGGGCGCCAGCAGCGCGAGCCGATAGTCCGACAGGCTCAGCGACGCGCTGCCGATAAGCAGACCAAAGCCCGCCGACAGCACGGCTAGGCAAAGCAACAAGAGCAACGCCGTTCCCGGGCGGCGCATGACGCCCTCAGCTGCCTGCCGGCGCCAGTTCAGCGCAGGCTGATGACGCGCCAGTCGTTTGCCAGCGCATGTTCCTTCAGGGTCTCGTCCGGGTCGACCGCGACCGGATGACTGACAATCGACAGTAGGGGCAGATCATTGAGCGAATCGCTATAGAACCAGGTCTCCTCAAAATCTTCCCACCTGAGCTCGTGTTCTGCGAGCCATTGCTTGAGGCGCGAGACCTTGCCCTCGCGAAACGCCGGCTCGCCTTTGACGCGTCCCGTGAACTCGCCGCCCTTCTCGTCCGGTTCGGTGGCAATGAGGTTCTCGATGCCGACCTACCGGGACATCGGCCAGGTGACCAAGCTGTTGGTGGCGGTAATTACCGCCCTGGCGTCGTCGCGATGGCTTTCCACGAGATCGCGCGATTTCTGTGTGATGATCGGCCGGATCTTCTGTTCCATGAACTCCGCATGCCACTCGTCGAGCTGTGCCCGCGGATGCCGGGACAGCGGTTTGAGCTGGAAATCCAGGAACTCGCGGATATCCAGGGTGCCTGCCTTGTATGCCTCGTAGAATTCACGATTGCGCGCCTCGTAGACTTCGCGATCGAGCACTCCGCGCTCAATGAGAAACTGCGCCCATTCGAAGTCGCTGTCTCCCGAGAGAAGGGTGTTGTCAAGATCGAACAGGACCAGGCGCATTAGAGCTTAGGGAAACGAGAGTGACCGGATCAGATATCACACCGCATCGCGGACGCGTGCAATGCCAGCCTGGCGCGACCCGGGACAGGTGGCGAGCGGACCAGCAAGCAGGCAATGGAAGGACATCGCGCGGGCGCAGATGACGGCGGCAAGCTCCGCTGTCGTCGTCGTGAGTATATCCATATCGCAATCGAATGCATATCGCCGCCGAACTGCTGCCTCAGTCCTGGTTGATCGGCGCGGGCGTCGCCGCGCCGGCCGCGCTTGCGCTTTGTATCATCCGGGCACCCTGGCGGGATCTTCGCGCGTCCGCGCGCCTGCACGTATTTCTCGGCAGCATCGTGGCGCTGGCGGTGCTTTGGCGCATCGGCGCCGATGTGCCGCCAGGTGTCACGCTGCATTTCCTGGGCGCGACCGCAGCGACGCTGATGTTTGGCGCACGGCTGGCGGCGGTGTGCCTGACCGCGTCGGTTGGCATTCAGGTGGCCGTGGGCACGATCGAACCATCGGCTGCCGCATTCGTCGTGATCCTCTGCGCGTTGCTGCCAGTGGCCGTAAGCCGCCTCGCGCAGGTCGCAGTGCAGCGTACGCTGCCGGCGCATCTGTTTGTGTTCATCTTCGCGGGTGCATTCCTGACAGCCGGGCTGTCGATGGCGGCGGTGGCGCTTGCCGCGACACTGGCGCTGGGCGCGGCCGGCGCCGAGCCCGCCCGGGTGCTGCTGGAGCAGCGACTGCCCTATTTCTTGCTGCTCGCCTGGGGCGAAGCCTTCCTCACCGGCGGCGCCGTTACGCTGCTTGCCGTCTATCGCCCGAACTGGCTGCGCGGCGTGGACCACGATCGGCTGCTCTCCGGCTAAGACCGCTCCCCGATTGCGGCAAGCAGCTCCCGGGCAAGCGGCACTGTGACGGGACGTTTTGTTTCCAGAGAGTAACGATCCAGTCCGTCCAGCACCGCCAGCAGGTGCGACATATCCCGTCGCTGGCGAACCAGCAGATAGGTGACGACGTCGCGCGGCAAATCAAAGCCGCGCTCTCGGGCGCGCGATTTCAGTGCCGCAGCCTTCTCTTCGTCGGTCAGCGGTTGCACCTGGTAGCAAAGTCCCCAACCGAGACGGGTGAGCAAGTCTTCGCGCAGATTCAGGCGCGAAGGCGGAGCGCTCCCGGCGGCGACGAATCCGCCATCGCGTTCGCGCACGGTATTGAACAGCCTGAAAGCCAGCGCCTGCCCGGCCGTCGTCAGCCGCTGCACATCGTCGACAACGATGCAGTCGGCGTAATCGGCCTCCTCGCCCGAACCGATGCCCGGATCGTTCGGCAGCACGTATACCTGCCGGCCGGTTTGCGACAACGCCGCCGAGAATGCGGCAAGCAAATGGGATTTTCCGCATCCCGGCTCACCCCAGAGATAAACGAACCGCTCAGTGCTGGCGCCGTCGAGCAGTCGGTGCAGCCTGTGCAGCAACTCGCCGTTGCGCCCGGGGACGAAGTTTTGCAGGCTCGGCGCCGGAACAGGCAGAGCGAACGCAAGCTGGCGCATCACGATTTGTACAGCGTACTGCCCAGATATCGTGAGCGCAGGTGCCGCAGGCCAACCAACAGGGCCGCGCTGGCGGGCAACGCCAGCAGCACCCCGAAGAAACCGAACAGCTGGCCGAAGGCCATCAATGCAAAAATGACCGCGACCGGATGCAGGCCGATGCGGTCACCGATCAGCCAGGGGGTCACCACCATGCCTTCAAGAGTCTGACCAATGCCGAATGCAATCCACACCGGGAGCAACGCCAGCAGGCTCTCGAACTGCACCAGGCCGGACAGGGTGGCCAGCACAAGGCCCACGATCGCCCCGAGATAGGGCACGAAGACCAGCACCCCGGACAGGATGCCGATTGGCAGGGCGAACTCCAGCCCGGCGAGCCACAATGCCACCGTGTAGTAGGCGGCCATCAGCACGATTACCGCAAGCTGGCCGCGAAGAAACTCGCCTAGCACGCGATCGATCTCTGTTGCCATGCTCACCGCAGCTTCATGATGGCGGCGCGGTATGAGTTCCTCAAGCAAATCCACGATCCGATGCCAGTCGCGCAGGAAGTAGAAGAGCACGACCGGCACCAGCAGCAACGTAGTGAAGAATCCCACCAGAGCCAACCCCCCGGTAGTGAGGGTCGGCAGCCAGCGTTGTACCGCCTCCTGGTCGGCGGAAAGCCATTCACGGATCAGCGCCTTGATCTGGGTGAGATCGAGGCTCAGGTCGATGCCCAGCGTGGATGCCAGCCACGGCAGTACCCGGTTGCGCAGCCATTCTACGTAGCCCGGCACATGCTGCAGAAAAGCGGAGAACTGGCTCTCGACCATCGGGAGCACGACCAGCACCAGCCCGACGATCGCGACCAGCAGAAGCGCCAGCACCACAGCCACCGCGACCGTGCGCGGCAGCCGGGGGCGCTCGAGCCTGTCGACCAGCGGCACGCAGATGTACGCAAGAATCGCTGCAAACAGGAACGGGCTCAGGATCGGCGCAAGCAGGAAAAGCGTCGCGCCGATGCCGACAAGCGCCGCCAGATACCAAAGATAGCGGATGGCTCCGAGGGTGGGATCGTTCATGATTTTCTGTAGAATCCGGCTGCGCTGCATTCCGACCGGCTGCGCAGCCGCTATCGGCCGCCAATTTATCCCGAAGCTTCACGTCGCTCAACTTGAACTCCGAAAAGCCCTCCTCGAATTCTTATCGCGACGCCGGAGTCGACATCGACGCCGGAGATCGACTTGTCGACAACATTCGGCCCCTGGCCAAGCGCACCTTGCGCGAAGGCGTGCTGGCCGGCATCGGCGGCTTTGGCGCCCTGTTCGAAGTCCCGAAACGCTATAGGGAACCGGTGTTGGTGTCCGGCACCGACGGCGTAGGCACCAAGTTGAAGCTCGCCTTCCAGCTCGACCGGCATGACACCATCGGCATCGATCTGGTGGCGATGAGCGTGAACGACATTCTGGTTCAGGGCGCAGAGCCGTTGTTCTTTCTCGACTACTTCGCGTGCGGAAAGCTGGACGTCGGCACGGCAACGGCGGTGGTGGGCGGCATCGCGAAGGGATGCGAACTTGCCGGGTGCGCGCTGATTGGCGGCGAGACGGCGGAGATGCCCGGGATGTACCCGCCCGGAGAATACGATCTCGCCGGCTTCGCAGTCGGCGTGGTCGAGAAGTCGGACATTATCGACGGGCGCGCAATCGCTGCCGGCGACGCGGTGCTGGGGCTCGCCAGCAGCGGCGTGCATTCGAACGGCTACTCACTCGTGCGCCGCGTCGTCGAGCGCGCCGGCACCGACCTGTCATCCGATTTCGGCGGACGCACGTTAGGTGACGCATTGCTGGAACCGACCCGAATCTACGTGAAATCCTTGCTCGCAGCGATGAAGTCGGTGCGCCTCAAGGCGCTTGCGCACATTACCGGCGGCGGGCTGGTGGAGAACGTTCCCCGGGTGCTGTCTCAGGAGCTAACCGCCGAACTGGACGGCGGGGCCTGGCCCCGCCCGCCGATTTTCCGCTGGCTGCAGGCGCACGGTAACGTCGCGGACGAAGAGATGCTGCGCGTATTCAACTGCGGAATCGGGATGGTGGTCATCGTTGCCGCCGGTGACGCCGATCGCGCCACGAAGGTGCTGGCGGATCAGGGGGAGCAGGTTTTTGCGCTTGGCCGAGTTCGCGCCCGCCGCGGCGACGAGGCGCAAACGATCGTGTTGTGACCGGCGGTGGGCATGAAACGACTGGTCATTCTGATATCAGGCCGCGGCAGCAACATGGAGGCGCTGCTTGACGCAGGCATACCGGCAGAAATTGCCGCGGTCATCAGCAATCGGCCCGAGGCCGCAGGCCTGAAAATAGCCGCCAGTCGCGGCATCGAAACGCAGGTGCTCGACCATAAGCGCTTCCCTGACCGGGAGAGCTTCGACTCGGCGCTGGCGGACAGAATCGACGCCTATCGCCCGGATCTGATCGTTCTGGCCGGCTTCATGCGCATACTCACCAACCGCTTTGTGTCCCGCTTCGCGGGCCGTGTGCTGAATATCCATCCGTCGCTGCTACCTGCTTTTCCGGGCACCGATACGCATCGGCGGGCCCTGGAGGAGGGCGTGCGGCTGCATGGCTGTACCGTTCACTTCGTGACGCCTGCGCTTGATCACGGCCCGATCATCGTGCAGTCGGCGGTCGCGGTGATGCCCGGCGACGACGAGGCCACGTTGGCGGCGCGCGTGCTGCAGCAGGAACACCTGATCTACCCGGCCGCAGTGCGCTGGTTCGTGGAGGGCAGGCTGTCGATTGACGGTGGCAGAGTGCGCATCGCCGGCAGAATCGAAGCGCCCTCGCCCGTGGTATCGCCGGAGGTTTCCGCATGAGGATGCGCGTCGTCTTGCTGGCGACATTGCTGGGCGCGGCGCTTCAATGCGCGGCAGCATCTCCGCCGAAGCGGGTCGAATTGCGTTTCGAAATCGTCACCGGAAGCATCAAGCTCGGCGAAGGGCGGGAAGTACTGGAACACGACGGAACCCGATACAGCGTGACCAGCCTGTCGGAGCCGGCGGGTATCGCAGCACTGTTCATCGACGATGTGACCCGGGCAAGTCGCGGGCGCGTGACAGAAAACGGACTCAGGCCGGAGTCATTCTCGGAAACCGGCCGAAAGGGCGGCCGGCGCGAGGCGAAATTCGACTGGTCTGCAATGCAGCTGACCCTCACCAGGGGCAAGGAGAAATCGGTGGAAGAACTGCCGCCCGGCACGCTGGACCAGGCCAGTTTCCCCTTCAGTTTTGCCTTCGAGCCCCCCAAAGCGGAGCGTTTTTCTACTCATGTCACCGACGGCAAGCGACTGAAGGAGTATGAATACCGCCTGGTGGGACGGGAGACCCTGAAAACACCCATGGGCAAGATCGAGACGTTGCATTACGAGAAGGTCAGGGACAAGGACGACAAACGCGGCTTCGATGTATGGCTTTCGGTCGAACATCACTACCTGCCGGTACGCCTGCGCTACACCGAGAAAGACGGCCGGCCCTTCGACTCGAACATCGTCGATATCCGAATGCAGTAACGATATGCCAGTCAGTCCCGCGCTGCTGAAGGTCGCGGCAAACGCAGTCGGCCTTGCCTGCAGTCTCGAGCACCCAGCGGATGCAGTGCTTAGGGAGTTTTTCCGCGCCCATCATGAAGTCGGCAGCCATGACCGGACGTTCGTCGCCGATACGGTCTATCTGGTGCTGCGCCACAAGCGGCTGCTGGAGACGATCGTGCCCGAACCCACGCCACGCCGGCTGGCGATCGCCGCGCAGATCAAGCTGCGCGGCCTGTCGATGGCGTCGCTCGAACCGCTGCTTACACCGGAAGACCAGCCCTGGGCGCTGGCGGTGAAGCGCTTCGAGGTAGAGAACCTGCCGCCAGCAGTGCGCCTGTCGCTACCCGACTGGCTCTGGCAGCGGCTGCTGGCGCAGTACGGCGAAGCCGAGGCGACGGCCCTCGCGCGCGCGCTCCTTGCGCCCGCCCCGCTCGACCTTCGCGTGAATTCACTCCTCGCCAGCCGGGACGCTGTCATTACGGAGCTGTCCCAACGTGGAATCGAGGCAGCGCCCACGCCGTACTCGCCGGTGGGCGTTCGACTGGCGGGCAAGCCTGCCATCAACCGCGATCCGCTGTATCTGAGCGGCGCCATAGAAGTTCAGGACGAAGGCAGCCAGCTGCTGGGCTATCTGACTGCACCCAAGCGCCGCGAGATGGTGGTGGACTTTTGCGCCGGCGCCGGCGGCAAGACGCTGTTAATGGGCGCACTTATGCAGAACCAGGGCCGGCTGTATGCCTTTGACGTGTCCCAGAAGCGACTGAACGGTCTGAAGCCGCGATTGAAAAGGTCCGCGCTCTCGAACGTGCACCCGCAGGTCATCTCGAACGAAAAAGACAGCAGAATCAAAAGGCTGTCAGGAAAGATCGATCGTGTACTGATCGACGCGCCGTGCAGCGGACTCGGCACCCTGCGGCGAAACCCGGACATGAAATGGCGCCAGAACCCTGAATGGCTTGGCGAACTGGTGGAAAAGCAGGCGTCGATCCTGGCGGCCGCAGCCAGTCTGCTCAAGCCGGGCGGCTACCTTGTCTACGCGACCTGCAGCCTGCTTAGCGAGGAAAACGAACAGCTGGTGCAGTCTTTTCTCGGTGAGCGGGAGGACTTTCACCTGGAAGACTGCCAATCCGTCCTCGAAGCGCAGCGCATCGACTTGCCGTGCGAGCGGTTCTTTCATGTGTACCCGCACCGGCACGGATGTGACGGTTTCTTCGGCGCAGTCATGCGCCGTGCGCCGGAGCGCTAGTCTCGCGTCAGCGCGTGTCATTCGCAGGCGAACCGCGCCGACCCGTAGCCTGTGCGCGCAAACCTGAGAGGCACGCGGACGGCGTGCCTGCACATTAGTTATCACTTACTTTCGGTTGGTCGCGGTCGATAGACCTCCCGCCCAAGCAGCAGGGCCACGCACGCCCTGACCAAGGCCGCCATCACCACTTCCGGACCCGTTACAAACTGCGATTAGTAGCCGCGAAGCGTCGCCAGTAACGGCGGGTTGGCCGCGCCAAGGTGTTCAGCCCATGTGGCTTTTTCCCGACATCCGCCATCTCGCTTTTCGCGCCACAGGATGGGCGGGTCCGGCTTTGCCGCCCGGCAGGACTCGATGCAGGGTCTTGGTTTTGATGGTCGGGTTCCGCGCCTTGGACGCTTCCCGCGTACCGCTAGCATGCACTGAAGCGCAACAGTTCGTCAGGACCGGGCTTTGCTTGTCAGGCACCGAGGCCGCAACGCGTATGGAGGCCCGGAGGGACATGCCAAAAGAGCATTATTTTCGCCCCGCTGACGCGGAGATAGCTACACGTAGTCGTCTTTTAGCCGCAAGTAGAGAGCACTTAAGTGCATTTTCCAGCGTCCCACTCTTACAAAAATTAACTGTCCGTCAAAGGTCGGTGCTGTACAATCCGCCCAGCTTTAGAACCCGAATCTGATACCGAAGGAACTGCTATATGAAAGGCATTGGGTCAATGGATCTTCCTTGGTGGGTCAACGGCCTCGTCGACCTGCCGTGGTGGGGCTATGTGGTGACTGCCCTGATCCTCACCCACGTCACCATCGCCGCGGTGACAATTTATCTGCATCGGCACTCGGCGCACCGCGCCCTGGACCTGCACCCGCTGGTGTCCCACTTCTTCCGCTTCTGGCTGTGGCTCACGACCGGAATGAAGACCAAGGAGTGGACCGCGATACATCGTAAACACCATGCGAAGTGCGAGACCGAGGACGACCCTCACAGCCCCCAGGTGCTTACACTGAAGAAAGTGTTGCTGGAAGGCAGTGAGCTCTACCGCAAGGAAGCGCTGAACCGGGAAACGCTGGACAAGTACGGCCACGGCACCCCGGACGACTGGATGGAGCGCAAGGTTTACGCACGGGACAGGCTGGGCGTATCCGTGATGCTTGTAACCGATGTGCTGCTGTTCGGACCATTCGGACTGGTGATCTGGGCGGTGCAGATGCTCTGGATCCCGATCATGGCGGCTGGCGTAATCAATGGCGTGGGCCACTACTTGGGTTACCGCAACTACCAGGTCGAGGATGCCAGCACGAATATAGTCCCCTGGGGGATTCTCATCGGCGGCGAAGAACTGCATAACAACCACCATGCGTATGCCTCCTCGGCGCGGCTGTCATCCAAGTGGTACGAGTTCGATATCGGTTGGCTCTATATCCGGGCGATGCAAGCCCTCGGGCTGGCGAAAGTGAAGAAGCTGGCGCCCCAGGTTCGCATGGAAGCGGCGAAGCCGGTGTGCGACCAGGAAACCCTGCAGGCGATTATCACGCACCGCTACGACGTGCTCGCGCGGTTTACCCGCTCGATCAAGGCCACCTGCGCGGACGAGATCCGCAAGCTGGCGGCGCACGGCTCGGCACACGTTCCGGATTTCCGGAAGTTCAAGCGCTGGATGCATCGGGACGACAAGGCTATCAGCGAACAGGATCGCGCCACGATCCTGCAGGCGCTGGAAAAGAGCCGTGTGCTCCGCACCGTCTACACGATGCGTCAGGAACTGTCGGAGTTGTGGCAGCGCTCGTCGGCGACGAAGGAGCAGCTGCTTCAGCAGTTGGAAGACTGGTGCCGCCGGGCCGAGCGGTCCGGCATCGTTCCGCTGCAGGACTTTTCGCGCACGCTTCGCAGCTACGCCTGAGCCGGCTGGCCCAGTCGGCCATCAGAGAACAGAAAAGCCCGCATTCGCGGGCTTTTTGTTTGGTGCCTCAGTCCAGCTATTTAAGCTTTGTTTCCTTGTAGATCACGTGCTTGCGGACAACCGGATCGAATTTCTTGATCTCCATCTTGTCCGGCATCGTGCGCTTGTTCTTGGTGGTTGTGTAGAAGTGGCCGGTACCGGCAGTGGACTCGAGTTTGATCTTTTCGCGCATCGAATATCTCCTGATCTAGGAACGGGTCACACCCGCTCGCCACGGGCGCGCAACTCCGCCAGAACGACGTCAATGCCCTTCTTGTCGATCAGCCGGAGTCCGGCCTGAGATACGCGCATGCTGATCCAGCGGTTCTCGCTTTCCACCCAGAAACGGCGGTACTGAAGATTAGGCAGGAATCGACGCCGGGTCTTGTTGTTGGCGTGCGAAACGTAATTGCCTGTGATCGGCTTCTTGCCGGTAATCTGGCAGACGCGGGCCATGAGCTGCTCCAGGATTCTGAAAAGTCGCGTTTTATAGCATGCTTGCCCATGGCGGGCAAGGCGCGTCGGCCGGAGTAGTCGTACCGGACTGCGCCGGGGGCAGGCATTGCCTCCTGAGGAGGCGGGCCAACCCGGCCCCAGTTGCCGCCCCGCCGGGTTCCATGCGCAGGCTGCTTTCCTTCACTCCTCGCTCTCCGGTCCAGCCTGCAGGCTGCGCGGATGACGTGGCGGCACAGCGTTTCCGCGGCCTGGAACCTTTTCACACGCTCCGCCTGCCGGTGAGCCTCAGCGCCGGATTCGGTGGAAACCCGCCTCCAGAGCGCTTTACAGGCCGGCCGGGGTCGCATACTCTTCCGCTACTGGCATCCCTCAAAGGCTGTCGGTAGGGCGTTGAACCTGCGGGAGAACAAAGGGGGCACCCGTACTGGGGAGGGGTGTAGGACCCGGTCGCAGGCACAAAACAGGATGCATAACCCCAAGCTGGGTCTCATCAGGAGGAGATAAATGAGAAAGGCAAGTATTTTCGCGGCATTGGTTGGTTTGCTGTGCGGCCTCGGCTCGTTCACCGTGTCGGCGCAGGAGATGAAGGCCTACTGGGCGGCCAGCGGCATGTTCGGCCCGTTCGATATCCGTGGCCTGATTCCGAGTCTGCCGGCTGAGCGTTCGCGCATGATCACCATCGGGGTTCCGATGTGGATCATCGACCACCCCAAGGGCATCGTGGTGTTCGATACCGGCAATAACGTCGCCATTTCGGACGGCGGCTGCAAGTCGCACTGGACGGCGGGCAACTGCGACTTCCTGAAGCCCTCGCAGAAGCGCTCCGATGTGATTGACATGCAGCTGAAGAAGCTCGGCTACTCGGTGGACCAGGTCAAAGCGGTCATTACCTCGCATTCCCACCTGGACCACATCGGTAACATCGAAATGTTCCCGAACGCGCTGCACGTGGTTCAAAAGCGCGAGCTTTACCAGGCATGGTGGCCGGAGAAGTTTCAGCGTGGCGGCGCGCACGTGATGGCGGACTACGACGGCGCGCGCGACTTCAACTACGTCGAGCTCGACGGCGACTATGACCTCTTCGGCGACGGCATGATCACCGTGCTCTCCACGCCGGGCCACACCCTGGGCAACCAGTCGCTGAAGCTCAAGTTCAAGAGCGGCAAAACCTTCGTGATCGCGCAGGACGCCATCTGGATGCGCGAAAACCTCGAAGGCTTCCCCGCGGGCCTGAACTACAGCGTGAAGGACTACTTCGCGTCGGTGAACCGCCTCAAGGCGATGCGTGACCTGGAGGACGGCGAACTGTTCTTCGGCCACGACGAGCAGCAGTGGAAGGAAAAAGGCAACAAGTGGTATCGTTGACCCGTTAGACAGGGTCTCAACGGTCAAAGGCCCCCTGCACCCGGGGGCCTTTTTTGCGCCCATAAATTCGAGAAGTTCGCATGTCCGCAGCAATCTCGCTAAGCCACGTTTCAAAGCGTTACGGTTCCCGATACATCATCCACGACGTCTCCTTCTCGGTGGAAAAGGGGGAGATCGTGGGATTTCTCGGTCCCAACGGCGCAGGCAAGACCACCACCATGCGCATGATCGCCGGGTACACCACGGCGACATCCGGAACGGTCAAGGTTGCCGGCTTCGACATGGCCACGGAGAACGAAAAGGCGGCGCAGCGTATCGGCTATCTCCCCGAGCATCCGCCGCTCTATGACGTTCTCGACGTGACCAGCTACCTCCGCTTCGTTGCCAAGGTTAAAGGCGTGACGCCGGCACGTCAGAACAGCGACCTCGAGCGGGTGATCTCTGCCTGCCATCTAGAAGCGGTGACGAGCCGGGAGATCTACAAGCTATCGAAGGGATACCGGCAGCGGCTCGGCCTTGCCCAGGCACTGCTCGGCGAGCCCGACGTACTGCTGCTGGATGAACCCACCGCGGGGCTCGATCCGGGGCAGATACATGAAACGCGGGAAGTGATCCGTTCGTTCGGCAACAGCCACGCCGTCCTGCTGAGCACGCACATTCTTCACGAGGTGACGCTGATCTGCGACAAGGTGGCTATTATCAGCCAGGGCCGCCTGCTGGCGGTCGACTCCCCTTCGAAGCTTCAACAGGCATCGCAGGAAACCAACCGGGTGAGCATCGAAGCCACCGCCCCCAAGGAGGCTCTCGAGCAGACGCTGCGCGGTGTTGACGGCGTCCAGGAAGTACACGTTACGCGTGCGCCGGGCGCGGACCTGCGGCATCGCGTGGAATGCCTCGTCGAAGTGGGCGGCGACGTCGAGAGCCGCATTGCACGCGCCGTCGCCGGCCGCTGGGAACTGCATTACCTCGAGCGCCAGCAGCCCACGCTGGAGAACGTGTTTCTGCGCTATGTCAGCCAAGGACAGCAACGAGGGGAAACACAATGAATGGCGCCCTGGCCGTCTTCCAGAAGGAACTGATTACCTACTTCCGGTCGCCGATCGCGTATTTCGTTGTCGCAGTCTTTCTGCTCGGCACCGGCTATTTCTTCACGTACAACGTGTTCCTGACGGGCGACGCCACCATGGACGAAACCTTTCGGAACATGGGCGTGCTGCTGACCCTGGTGATTCCGGTCATTACGATGCGCCTGTTTGCCGCGGAGTACAGCGCCAAGACGATGGAGTTGCTCGCAACGCTGCCGCTGCGGCCGTGGCAGATCGTTGCGGGAAAGTTCATGGGCGCGATGACAATGTTCGGTTTGATCATTGTCGGCACCCTTGTAAACCTGGTGCCGCTTTACCTGTATGGCAATCCCGAAACCACGACGATCCTTTCGGGCTACATCGGCTTCGCGCTGCTCGGCATGGCTTGCCTCGCGATAGGGCAGTTCTTCTCCGCCCTCACCCAGAATCAGATCATCGCGGCGCTGATTACGGTGCCGGTACTGCTCGGCTTCTGGTTCATCGGCAACCTTCAGAACTTCCAGACATCCGCCGTGCTGCAGGAACTCTTCGCCTACCTGTCTTTCTCGCTTCACTTTGGCGATTTCATCCGCGGACTTGTTCGCAGCGAAGCCGTAGTGTTTTATCTGGTGGTGTCGGCGATCGCGTTGTCGCTCAATGCCGCCTATCTACAGTGGCGACGTTGAAATGGATACCTCGTTTCGTTCGGTTCTGATTCTCCTTGCGGGCACAGGCCTGCTGGCAGCCGCGCTTGCGCTGGACGCAATACTGGTCGAGGGGAAACCTTGGACACTTCCGCTCGGCCTAGCAGGAACTTCCCTTATGCTATGGGGGGCCTATCGGCTGAGAGAATACCTGGCGGCGCTGATGAGCGGTCGTCGCGCCCACATCATCCTCCACACGGTCGGCCTGCTCGGAATACTGCTTGCACTCACGTACTTCTCGGTACGCTATCCGCTGCGCGCGGATCTGACCGAAGCAGGGCATTATTCCCTGTCTGCACAGACGGTGCAGATGCTTGAACGACTCGACAAGCCGGTCCGCATAACATTCTTTCACGATCCGCTGATGCGGGAGACAGTCGAGCTCTACCAGCAGATCGCTTCGAAGAGCAAACACATCGAGCTAGACCTGTACGACCCGATGCTGAATCCGGCACAGGCGCGCATGCGAGGGGTGGAGTTTGCGGGCACAGCCATCATGGAGAGCGAGGGCCGCAACCTTCAGGTACACGGGGCAAGCGAAACGGACATCGCGAATGGCATTCTGAGAGTCTCTCAGGGTATCCAGCAGCTGGTTTGCTTTCTGGACGGTCACGGAGAACCCGACCCGTTCAGCCTCGAATCGCACGATCACCTCGAGGGAACCGCAGGTCACTCTCACGGACTGGGCGCAAAGATCGTCGTTCACGAGCGCCACGGGATGGCGCGGGCGCGCAACGCGCTGGAAACCATGAATTTCGCCGTCGAGAAGCGCACGCTGCTGCAAGGGTCGACGTCGATCTCGGAGTGCGCGGTGCTGGTGGTTGCCGGGCCGAAAACCTCGCTCCTGCCGCCTGAGGTCGCCACTATCCGGACGTTTCTCCAGGAAGGGGGCAATGCGCTGTTCATGTTCGACCCCTTCGTCAAGAGCGGCCTGGAGCCCGTGCTACGGGAACTCGGCGTCGTCGCGGACGAGAATATTGTCATAGACCCTGCCAGCCACTTCTGGGCAGATCCCTCTTCCCCGGCAGTCACGGATTACAACCGGCATCAGGTTACGCGCGAGTTGCCGCTGACCTTTTTTCCGGGTGCGCGGTCGTTGTCGCCTACTGACCAGCGGGCGCCGGGTGTAGCGGCCATTCCGCTGGTGAATACGAGCAAGCAAAGTTTTGGCGAAACGTCGCCCGACAGCGCCGAGTTTACCGAGGGCAAAGACACCCGCGGACCGCTGACCCTGATGGTCATTCTCAACCGACGGCCTGCGACCGCCGCCACCGAGGAACTGCTGGGGGGCGGATCGGGGGCTGCGGAACGTGCGTCAGAACAGGCAAACGCGGGCGAGAAGCGCTCCCGGATCGCGATCATCGGAGACTCCGATTTCGCGACGAATTCCTTCTTTCACATCCTCGGTAATGGCACTCTTTTCCTCAATACGGTCAGTTACCTTGCATCGCAGGAGAACCTCATCGGCCTTGAACCCCGCTCGTACGATCCGCCGAGGGTGAATCTCACGAACAGGCAAATGAAAGGCGTGTTCGTGCTGTCGGTGATTCTGATCCCCGCGCTGCTGGGATTGATCGGAACCGCCGTGTGGTGGAGGCAGCGGTGAACCTGTCGGGCCGGAAGCTTGTCATCGTTTGGACCGGCCTTGCACTGGCAATTGGAGCGATCGCCGCGCTTGAATACCGGGACCGCATGCAGGCGGAATCGGTCGCAGAAGAAGAAGCCAAGGCCCGATTTCGCTGGCTGGTGCCTGCGCCGCTGGAAGAGCTTGGCGCGGTCGAAATTGCGTACTCGGGCCAGGTCCACCGGTTCGAGCGGGACGCGAAGGGCATCTGGTTCTACCACGCGGCCCACCAGCAGCCTGATCCTGCCGAGGGGCATCAAGCCGATCCCGGAACTGCGGAGCACATAGAAAAAGCACTGAAGGCGTTCGCCCGAACGCGGCGCGAACGCAGCTTCGAATTCCAGGCCCAGTCGGATGAGTATGGAGTCGTTTCGCCGAAGATGTTCGTGATGGTGTATAAGCCGGGAGAAACGCAACCTCTGGCCCGCTACGCAATCGGACATGTCGCGCCGGACGGACTCAGTCGCTACGTGCTGGTCATCGGCACCCCAATGGTAGTAACCATCGCCAATTACCAGGTCGAGAATCTGCTGCAGCTGATCGATTCGGTCGGCGACAGTGCGGGCTGACGTTCCGGCGCGTGTGCGCGCCCGTTGGGCGCCGGACTCTCGTTGCCACGCTGACGACGGCGGGATATTCATGGAAAGCCAGTTGTTCGCACTGGTCGTTGATGACGGCGTGGCGCGCGCCGCGCCAACGCATCGTCGGGGCGCTGTACTTCCACCTGCCCAGGAGCCGATCGGAGTTACCTGATTTGCACGGCAACCATGTGGCGAAGCTCATCAGTCAGGCGTAGATCGTGGCCTTCTGCAATGTCGCCGGGCATGGCCCTTCAGATTTTCAGTCTGGTATTCGTGCTGGCCTCGTTTGCACCCGGAGTAGACGCACGGGACGAAGGCAAGCTGTTTCTGGCTACTTTCACGATCGACGGACCGCAGGTGAAATTCTGGATCGATCTCGGCCCCGGAAGCCAGCAATCGTCGCCGGACGCCAACGCAAATGAGACGAGTCAGTCACGAACGTGGAACAAGCAATTGGGTGTTCCCACGCAGCCTGCGATCCTGATCACGGCGGACGGAAAACCGTGTGTGCCATCGGCAACCCGCCCGTCCGACGCCGCCGAGCATCAAGTCAACAGGCTTTTGCTGACGTACACGTGCAGCGGCGCGGCGAGACACTACGTGGTGCGGTGCCGAATGTTCGACTGGCTTGGCAGCAATCACCGCACGTTGACGCTGATCTCCTGGCCGGGGGGCACGCAGCAATTTACGTTCGACCAAGCATCGGCGGCGCTGCGTCTTGACCTCGACAGAGGAATCGTCAGCCCTGCGAATGAGCCGGGCCTGCTTGCCGGGGCGCAGAGCGTCGCGTTGTCGGGTCTGTCGGTGTTGTGCCTGCTGTGTATTGCGCTGACCTCGCGTCGCTGGCGGACGGCAGCGATCAAAGTCGGCCTGTTTGCATTGTCGTCAAGCTTGGCAATCGCCGCCGCCGCGCACGCTGCCTGGACGCCCGCGCTCACCGTAACGATTTCGCTGATGGCCGTTTCGGTAATGCTCGTCGCGGCAGCCAATCTCGTTTCGGCATACCGTGAACGGGCGCACTGGTTTGCGGTGTGCGTCCTCGGGGTTTTTCACGGATTCGCGTTTGCCGATGTGCCTGTACAGTCGGTGTCGGGCGAAGCGGCAAGCCTCAGTCCGTGGCTGGCGTTTGGCGCCGGGACGACACTCGGGCTGTTCGGCGTATTCCTGCTCTTGCAGCCCTTACTGAACTGGATGCGCAGGTACCCATGGGAGGAGCCGGCAGTCGCGGCGCTTTCCTGGCTGTCGCTTGCTGCAGGGCTTGCCTCGGTTGTGGTGTCTTTCATCTTCCGGTAGCGGGTCAAAGCAGGCCCCGCTCGGAAAACGACATGGCCGTACCGCGTCCGACTATGAAGTGGTCCAGTACGCGAACGTCCACGGTCGACAGTGCCTGCTTCAGCGCCTGAGTCAGCAGTTCGTCGGCACGGCTTGGTTCGGCAAGACCGGACGGATGATTGTGCGCAAAGATCACAGACGCCGCATTGAGCGCCAGTGCGCGCTTGACGACTTCCCGTGGGTAGACGCTTGTCTGGGTCAACGTCCCGGAGAAGAGTTCCTCTACCGCGATCGCCCTGTTCTGCGCGTCGAGGAAGATCGCGGCGAAAACTTCGACCGGCCTGTTCTGCAGGGACAACCTTAAATAGTCGCGTACCGCCTGCGGCGAGCCGAGTTGAACGCCCGCCTTCAACCCGTCGGCGAGAATGCGCCTTGCCATCTCGATAGCCGCCTGCAGCTGTACGAACTTTGCCGGGCCCAGCCCTTTGAAGCGCGAAAGCGCATCGACATCGGCGGCTGCGACTGCCGACAGCGAACCGAGGCCCCCAATCATGTCTCGAGCAAGCTCGAGAGCGCTCTTGCCGGCCACGCCGGTGCGCAAGAAGATGGCGAGCAATTCGGCGTCGGACAGTGCGCCAGCCTCCTTGGCGATCAGTTTCTCCCTTGGACGATCATCCTCAGGCCAATCCTTGATTCCCATCCGAGTCCTTTGCATGCAGCCGGCTGTCTGTCCGCCCGCCCCGGCGCCCAACTGGACCGTACTGGCGACATACCTTGCTCGCAGAACGATCCGTACCGTCAAACGGGCGGTTCAGCCAAATGCCAGCGGGGGCCGGTGCCCGCCTGCCGCCTGCGCATACTCCTGCCTTACCCCATCACCCCGCAACCTTTTCCTACTCCTGTCAGCCGGTTACACTGCTTGGCTTGGAATCGTTTACCCTTTCGCCATGGCTGATCTGACTGGCAAACGACTGCTGCTCGGCATAACCGGGGGAATAGCGGCCTACAAGGCGGCGGAACTCGTGCGCTTGCTGACCAAGGACGGAGCCGACGTACAGGTCGTTATGACCGACGCGGCCTGTCGGTTCATCACCCCGGCCACAATGCAGGCGTTGAGTGGCAAGCCGGTTTTCGTCGACATGTGGGGCGCCGGCGTAGACGACGGCATGCCGCATATCGAGTTGACGAGGGGCTGCGATCTCGTCCTCGTCGCGCCAGCGACGGCGGATTTCCTTGCGAAGCTGGCGCATGGTCTGGCCGATGATCTTCTTTCAGCGCTGTGCCTCGCGCGCGATTGCCCGCTGATCGTTGCCCCGGCGATGAATCGCCAGATGTGGGAGAACCCGGCCACCCGGCGCAACATGCTGCAGCTTCGGGAGGATGGAATCGGTATCGTGGGACCTGACAGCGGGGAGCAGGCGTGCGGTGAGGTGGGCGCAGGCAGAATGGTGGAACCGGTCGACCTGCACACAGCGACTACGGCCTGGTTTCGGCCCAAGATCCTGGTTGGCGTCCGCGTCTTGATCACCGCCGGGCCGACCTTTGAACCGATCGACACAGTGCGCGGCATTACCAATCGCAGCTCAGGACGCATGGGGTTCGCAGTGGCCAGAGCCGCCCGTGAAGCGGGCGCGGAGGTAACCCTCATTTGCGGCCCGACAGCGCTGGAGGCCCCTCGGGACGTCGAGCGAATACGGGTGGAGACCGCCCAGGAAATGATGGACGCCGTGCTCGGCAGGGTCGATCGCTGCGATGTTTTCATCGGCGTTGCCGCGGTCGCTGATTTCAGGGTAAAGGCCCGTAGTACCACCAAGATCAAGAGAAGTTCGCAAACCCTCTCGCTGGAATTGGAACCCAACCCCGACATACTGCAGGCGGTCGCCTCTCGCCCTTCGCCGCCGTTCTGCGTCGGCTTTGCCGCGGAGAGCGAGAATCTCGAAGAACACGCAGCACAGAAGCGCCGCAAGAAAGGCATTCCGCTGCTGGCCGCAAATCTTGCGCAGGAAGCGATTGATTCCGAGGACAACGAGCTTGTACTGATCGACGATGGCGGCATCCAGCGTCTGAAGAAAAGCCCGAAAATCGACCAGGCGCGCACATTGATCAACCACATGGCCAAGCTCTACAGGAGCGCCCAGGCCACCGTAAGCGCCCGGGACGGGCGCAAGGTGCTCGCATCGCGATGAGGCAGATCGACGTTCGGGTTCTCGATACGCGCCTCGAGGAGTTGCTGCCCAGTTACGGCACACCCGGCTCTGCAGGGCTGGACTTGAGGGCCTGCATAGACGAACCTCTGGTTCTGGAATCCGCCAAGACTGCGCTCATCCCAAGCGGTATTGCGATTCACCTCGCCGATCCTGAACTAGCAGCCATGGTCTTGCCACGATCGGGGTTGGGTCACAAGCACGGGATCGTTCTTGGCAACCTGGTGGGCTTGATCGATTCGGATTATCAGGGCCAGATATTCGTGTCCGTCTGGAATCGCAGCCAAGCGTCGTTCGTGCTTAACCCCCTGGAACGCATTGCGCAGCTGGTCGTGGTTCCTGTCGTTCAGATTGCATTCAACGTCGTCCCTGATTTTCAGCGGAGCCATCGCGGCGCGGGCGGGTTCGGAAGCACGGGAACGCAGTAAGGCAGCCTGCGCAGGACAACAAGAAAAGGGCCGGCAATTGCCGGCCCTAGCTTTTTCCCAATCGGGCGCGTCGCCGAACCTTCAGGATCGCAGCGAGCGCCTAGGACTGGCAGAGCTACAGGCGTGGAGATGCTGGCGCGCCCCCCGTGAGTCTCGACGCAGCCGCATAAGCCAATCGCCCCAGCAGGCGCGCTCTCAGTTGACTTGCGGGAACACCGGAAGTTCGTTGTTCTTGATGTACGGATCGGGAACTTCTCCCTCCTTGATACGACGAGCCTCTTCCCAGCGCAGGAAAGTCAGCACAGCAAGGATTTGATCCGCGGACATCGTGGTTCCGAACGCGCCCATCGTACCGCCGCGGCTCTGGGGAATGCCCGCGGCGATCACTGCATAGATTTCTGCGTTCGTATTCCCCGTGTAACCGAACTTCCCGCAGGTCAGACACGGACCTTTGCCCCCATGGCCGTCGCCGCCATGGCAGAAGGAGCAGCGCTGCGCGTACAGGCCGCGACCTTCCTTTACGATCTCCATGTTATTGGTCGGCAGCTCCATATCATTGGCATTCATCTTGTGCTGCGCCATGGCCGGTCCCGGCACCAGCAAAGTGGCACCGACCCCGATGGCCAATGCAAACAGAGCGAGCTTGATAGTCCTTGCGATCATCGCCTTAACTGTACGAATCGACATCTGACACAACCTCCCTGGGTGCAACCTACTCAGAAAAAGGTGGATAGAACGGGACGCCATACTTCTCCACGATCTGCTTCATTTTACCGTTTGCCAGCAAATCTTTTGTCCCCTTGTTGAGGAACTGGATCAAGGACTTGTCTTCCTTGCGCACGATATACTTGAGATTCCAACGCTGTCCGGGCGGCGGTACATACCCGTCCACCATCTTGAAGTCCCGATCGGGATACTCCCGCTTCGCCACGGCAATGGCGGTGGCCCAAACGATGGCCGCGTCGATCCTGTCTTCGGACATTGCCTTCATGATTCGGCGATTGTCCAGGTGCAGATCGCGGGGGATGTTATTGGTGAACAAGTAATCGTCAATCGGGGTGGACATTGCGACGCCCACCTTGATGTTTGCCTTCTTCAGTTCTTCCAGCGATTTCAGGCCGGACGCCTTGCCTTGGGTTACCAGCACATAGCCCAGCCCCATATAGCCGTCGCTGAACGTCAGGCGGCCCATCAGCTGGTCATCGTCGCCGGAATCCGACACGCCGAGAAATACCTCGCATCGTCCCTTCATGATCGAATTGCGAAGGGCGCGCGACATGCCGCCACGTGTGCCAGTGTCGGCCCAATACATCTCGAGGCGCATGCCCGCGCTCTCGGCCAGCGCCTCCATGATTTCGACGTCAAAACCGGGGGGATTGCTGTTTTGCGCGGAATACGGGTAGTCGTAGGGATCTGCGCAAGCGGTCAATTTGCCTTTGGCTTTGGCGCGCTCCAGCGTATCAGCGATTTCATCCGGATCGACAGCCTGGGCGGCCGCCCCGGACATCCAGAGCCAGAACATGGCGCCGATACCGGCGGCCCTAAAAGCTTTGCTCAAAATTTCCTCCTTGCGATTTCATGATCTTCCGGCGTCGCCCCCACCCCCTGCACAATGAACGTCGTGGCCCGCGCCCGGTTTACGTTCCGCACGCGGTCCGACGAATCAAGCACTTGACCTGCGCTCACCGCAAAAAAACAAGGGAGGGCGTTACGCCCCCCCTTGCTCACTTAACTGCCTTGCTGCTGCGACTTGCCTGAGCCTTCCCGGTCGATCAGTCGACCGCGAAGACCATCAGGCCGCCGCCCTTGTTGTGAGTCTTCAGGAACTCACTGTAGTACAGCGGCCAGATACCGCCGCCGCCCGCACCGTAGACGATCGCGACATACTGCTTGCCGTTCTTGGTGAAGGTGGTCGGGTTGCCGTGGATTCCAGAGCCAACCTGGAAGGCCCACAGGTGCTCGCCGGTCTCATCGTTGACAGCGTTGAAGTAGCCGTCAGGATCGCCGTAGAACACCAGGCCGCCGCCAGTTGCCAGCATGCCGCTGGTCGCCGGCCAGCTTTGCGGCTTGGTCCAGGCCAACTTGCCGGTCGCCGCGTCGAAGCCCTTGATCAGACCAGCACCCGCGTTGAAGGTGATAACCTTCGCACCCAAGTACCATTCGCCGCGCTTCCACTCCATCTTCTTCGCTTGCAGGTCCATCGCGAAGTCGTAGATCGGGACGTAGGCCATCTTCGTGCGGTGGCTGTACGCCATCGGGTGCCATTCCTTGCCGCCGTCCAGCGAGGGGGCGATGTCGGTGGTCACCTTGTCATACACCACGTCCTTTTCCGGCCAGTTGTAGATCGGCTTGCAGTTGTTGGCCGGGGTGATCGGCTTGGTCCAGTTGATCCGCTGCATCGCGGTAACCCAGATGCACTTGTGCTCGTTGCCGGACTTGGTGCGGACCGTGTTGGCGCGGTCGATACCGTAGATATGGCCGTTACGATCGGCATGGAGCCACATCTTCTTGCCGCCCAGATCGACGAGGATATTCTCGTTCACGCCGTCGTAGTCATACGGATCATTCGGCGTGTAGTTGAAGTAGCTCTTGATCTTGCCGGAATCGGCATCGAGGACCAGCGTAGAGTTGGCAAACAGGTTGTCGCCCAGACGCACGTGACGGTCGAAGTCCGGACCCGGGTTGCCGATCGGCCAGAACAGGGAGTTGGTCTCCTTGTCGTACGAACCGGTAATCCAGGCAGAGCCGCCGCCGTACTTCCAGGACTCGCCAGCCCAGGTGTCATTGCCAGGCTCGCCCGGCCCCGGGATCGAGTAGGTCTTCCAGGCCGGGGCGCCGGTGTCAGCGTCGATCGCCGCCACCCAGCCACGCACACCGTATTCCGCACCCGCCGTGCCGAAAACGATCTTGTTGTTGACCGCCAGCGGCATGATGGTGAAGGTCTCGGCGTAGGTGTAGTCACCCATCTTCTTGTCCCAGACCACCTTGCCGGTCGTGTTGTCGAGCGCCACGATGTGCGCATCCAGCGTCGCCAGGTAGACCTTGTTCTTGTAAACGGCCACGCCGCGGTTCACGACGTCACAGCACAGTTTCGGAAACACGTCGCCCGGCAGTTCGCGCTCATACTTCCACGCCACTTTGCCGGTGGCCGCGTCGACGGCCAAGACCTTGTTGAACGACGTCGTCACGTACAGCACGCCGTTGACCGCCACGGCCTGGCTGTCCTGGCCTTCAAGCACGCCGAAAGACAGGTTCCAGACTGGACGCAGGCTCTTAACGTTGTCCCGGTTCACTTGGGACAGCTGGCTGTAGCGCGTCATCTGGTAGTCTTTGCCGTAGTGCAACCAGTTCTGCGCGTCCTTGTCAGCGTTCAGAAGCATGTCGTCCGTGACGTAGTTCGGATAGAGCGTTGACTCCAGCCTATCCACACCGATCGCGGAGACCGTTCCCGAAGCGCCGATCGCCGCGAGCGCGACGACGGACAACGCAGCACGTTTGAAGTGCAACGATTGCTTCACCATTTAAAGACACCTCCCGAGAGGAAACACGCGGGCCATTACTTCGCGACGCCGCGTTTTGGTTTTTGATTTACTGCTTGGCGCGTAAAGCCGAAACACAGCCTGAGAAATCAGAACGGAAAAGCTTTACGACCGTCCAAAAATTTAGAGGAACCCCTCCCCCTTGTCAACAAGAAACTTGCCTTAAACCCGCGACAGACTTGGGTTTGACAATTTTGTGCGACGCACCATCAAAACTGAATCTGACTACATGACGAGCAGATTTTCGTACCGGAACACGAGCGCTCCAACCGACGCGATTTCAGCCTTCGGTACGGCATTGCCGGCCACGAGATGGGTATTCACCGCGTTAGCAGGACTCGCGCTATTGCTGATAACCGCGATTTTCCACCCGGTCGGCATTGCCGATCCGCTGCTGACCTATCCCTTGAAGGTGGGCGGGCATCCGGTGCGCGTCGAACTCGCCAACACCGAAGAAAGCCGGCGACAGGGCCTGATGTTCAGGCGGCGCCTGGCCGACGATCAGGGAATGCTTTTTGTATACGAAAAGCCGGAGCCGGTCGCAATGTGGATGCGCAATACCTACGTGCCGCTGTCGGTCGCGTTCATCGACGAA
The DNA here is from genome assembly GCA_937983055.1 of uncultured Pseudomonadota bacterium. GTDB lineage: Bacteria > Pseudomonadota > Gammaproteobacteria > Burkholderiales > Eutrophovitaceae > CALJLA01. Next base: position 25,218 of record CALJLA010000009.1, on the reverse strand, counting down.
TCCGGCCGGATTCTGAACATCGAGGACATGACACCGCTCACCGACACCACCCATGCCTCACGCGGCAGCGCAAAGTATGCGCTCGAGGTCAACCGCGGCTGGTTTGCGCAGCGCGGCATCAAGCCGGGGGACAGAATCGATGGATTGAAGTCGCTGCCAGGTCCGCGTTGATTGGGTGCTGCCCCGCGACTGGCAGGCGGTTACATACTGAAGTAGATTTGCGGATGTGCGCCCGCGGCCATGAAGAACAGCATCGGTATCGACAACGCCGTGTTGAGCCGCGACGTGATAAACGCCACGCGCCGCGCCTTGGCCTTCTCCTGCTCGCTGGCAGCAACTAGTCCGAGGAGCTTTTTTTGGCTCGGCCAGATCACGAGCCATACGTTGAGCAGCATGATGGTGCCCAGCCAGGCCCCAATCCCGATTGCCGCGCGGCTCGGTCGCAGCAGAAAAGCATCCATAAAGTTCCCGCCCAGAAGGGCCGCGCCGGCGAGCCAGGTAACGACGGCAGCCCAGCGGAAATACAGCAAGGCCCGCGGCACAATGTGCCGGCCGATGCCTGCGGCGCTGCCATCGTTCTGCGCCGCTGCCATCGCTGGCACCTGCACGAAGTTGAAGTAGTAAAGCAAGCCGAGCCACATGACCCCGGCAAGCAGGTGCACCCAGCGGGCGATCGCAGGCATGAACTCCATCATGCCCCCAACAGAATCCGCACGAACGCGTACAGACCCGCCGTCAGCGCCAGCCCGAGGATCACGGTACCCCACAAAGAGTCCAATGGATTTCGCAAGCCAATCCCTCCGCCAACTACGGCCGGCAGTCTAGGGGGCGACGGGGCGCAACGCAATCAAGCGCATGGCGGCATCTTCAACGGCGAGCCCTGGCCGCCGCGGCAGGACCCGGTTCATGCGGCCACACCCCCTCCACGAAAAAAAGGGGCTTGATCAAAGCCCCTTTAACGCGCTGCGCCGTTTCAACGCGGCGGCGCGCATCAGCCGAAGTTCTGGGCGGCGAAATCCCAGTTGACCAGATTCCAGAATGCTTCGACGTACTTCGGTCGCGCATTCCTGTAGTCGATGTAGTACGCGTGCTCCCAGACATCACAGGTGAGCAGCGGCTTGTCACTACCCGTCAGCGGCGTTCCCGCATTCGAGGTGTTGACGATGTCGACCGAACCGTCCGGCTTTTTCACCAGCCAGGTCCACCCCGAGCCGAAATTACCCGCAGCGCTCTTGGAGAAGTTTTCCTTGAAGGCGTCGAAAGACCCGAACTTCTTCTTGATCGCCTCGGCCAGCTTGCCTTTCGGCTCGCCGCCGCCCTTTGGGGACAGGCTGTTCCAGTAGAAGGTGTGGTTCCACACCTGGGCCGAATTATTGAAAATGCCGGCCGATGATTTCTTGATGATGTCCTCCAGCGACGCCTTCTCGAATTCCGTGCCCTTGATCAGGTTGTTGAGATTGGTCACATAGGTCTGATGATGCTTGCCGTAGTGGAACTCGAGCGTTTCCTTCGAGATATGCGGCTGAAGCGCATCCATGGCGTAAGGTAGCGGAGGAAGCTGATGTTGCACGGGGTCTCTCTCCTTTCACATTCCAGTCAGATAAGGGGCACAACAGTCTAACGGAATGCGTCGATGGAAAGAACCTCGGGTCGATCAGGGCCTTTACGTCGCCTCTACCGCGGCAATCAGGGCGCTGGCATCGTTGCGCCCCATGTATTGGGTTTGGCTGCGAATCGAGCGTTCGACCAGTTCGCGCGCAATTGACTGCGGGTCGCTCCACTGGCCAAGCGTCTCGCGCATAGCCTGGTCGCCAAGCACTTCCCACACACCGTCGCTCACCATCAGAAAGGTGTCACCAGGCTGCAGTTCGCCATCCGCGAAGTCGACAACCAGATGGGTGTCGAGCCCGACCGCGCGCTTCAACACGTGGCGCATGTCCCTCCGAGGCCAGGTATGGTCCGCCGTCAGCTGTTTGAACACGCCGCCGCGCTTTCGGTAAACGCGGGTATCGCCGACATGCGCGAGATAGTAATTTCCTCCGGTGAAGAAAAGCATCGACAGCGAGGCCACGACACAATCGCCATCTCTTTCGCGTGTGTTCTCCACCAGCAGCCAGTCGTTCAGCGATCGCAATACGCAGTCGACCGAACGGCTGACTGGCCAGTCGGCCGGGGTGGAGTAAAAATCGCGCAGCAGGGACCGGACCACCATCTCCGAGGCGCGCCGCCCCTCGCCGGTCCCGCTGGTGCCATCGGCAAGCGCAAGCGCCATGCCGCGCATTCCGGCGTCCGGTTCGACTTCCGGCGTGACGATCGAATAGAAGTCCTCGTTGCGCTTGAATTCCGTCCCGAGACTTGCGTGGCCAAGGCGCAGGGCGAGTCGCGGCCGCTTTCCTTCCACGGGCAGACGCTGAAGCGGCACCACCATCGCCGACAGATCTTTTTCCATGTCCGCAGCTTAACCCGAGTTTCGCAGCCGCCGTCGGGCGTACGCAGGAGAAACGCCGTCCATCCCGCCCCCGATTACCGCGCGACAACGCGGGCTCGGGCAGTGCCACCCCCGCCCGGCAACAGCGCATTCGCCTCGACTGCCGCAATGGCCTTTGCCTGGTTCAGATCCTCGGTATAGCCGCTGGCGTACAGGCAACACGCAAGCTGGTTGATCAGTGGATGGGGGATCGCCGCTTCCCCGCCCAGGGCCTGCCTGATCCAGCCCGCGGTTGCCGGCGCGTCCGTTCCAGTGGGCAGACCCACGTTCAGGCGCGAGGGCAGCGCCTCCTCCTCGAACAGAACGGCGCAGCCACCATCGTGAAAGTGCGTCATTCGCGGGCGCCTGCGCGGATTGGCGAACGATTCGCCTTCGGTACTTCTAAGCAGCAGGGCGTCATAGCCTGTTTCCAGAAAGAACGTCTCGATCTTTTCCAGGAATGCCGCCTGAGACGCGCTCACTACACGCACCGATTCGCCCTGAAAAGGGTCGAGCAGCTTGACCAGATTGTGTGCTGTGTTCTTCACGCCGAGCCGGCTGCGCAGCGACAATAGCGGGGCCAATCCTGGCGCCAGCACAGCGGTGGGCACAAACGCGAGCATTTCCTCGTCGAGCACGTGCTGCGCCTGAGCAAGCGAGGCACAGGGCATCGTCCCCAGCTCGCGCAGAATGTAGACAGTCGCCACCCTGCCACCGCCCTCCAGCGTGCCGTGAACGAGGACCGGAATGCGCAGCCGCTGCAGTATCACCAGCAGCAGCGGCAGCAGGTTGGCTTGGCGGCGAGCCCCGTTGTAGCTGGAAAACACCAAGGGCTTGAGCGCGCCTGCCGGGGGTATCAGCGAGTAAACACGCTCGGATAGCGCGCGATGGAAACCAAGCAGTTCGGCCGCGCTTTCCGTCTTCAGGCGCAGCGCCGTCAGTACGGCGCCCAGCTCCAGGTCGGGGATGCCTCCATCGAGCATCGCAGCGAACAATTCATAGGCCGACTCCTCGGGCAGGTCTCTGGTATCGCCAGCACCGTGCGCAATGTCCCTGATATACCGCCCGAGGTTCACTCTTTCGCTCCCGCATCTTGTCGCCAGGTCGCCACGCAGTGATCCATGGCTGTTAAGACGCACTCAGCAACGCGTGTGCCAGACTGGAACAGCGACATCTGCCGAGGATTTGGTTGATTTTCGCGCAGGCGCCGCTCTCTGTCGGTGCAGGCTGACGCCTCCCCGCATTGAATTGGTGCGCGGCAAGGCAACGAAAGGTGGCGCACCAGTCCGTCCGACGTAACGTCGATGGGAGAGGGGGGACGTCAGCATCTGGCACTTTTCGCATACTTGGTCCAGACGCAGACGTTGAGCAGACGCAGCTCCGGCTCTGTGCTTGCCGCAACTCTGGATCCCCTTGCCCTTAGGCAAGGCAACCTTCCAGGGGCGCCGTGCAGGCAAGGTCGGCGGCAGTCGCTGAGATGCTGGCCTTGCTGCTACAGATTGACCGTATGCGCCGCGACCCTTTCAGATGCAACGGCTTCGATTTACTTCCCTACCGGACAGCATCGACAAGCTTAACGTGCCGAGAAGCACGATCCCCGCGGTAACCCATGTGGACTACTCGGCGCGCATACAGACGGTGCATCGGGAGACCAATCCGCGATTTCATGCGCTGATCAGCCGGTTCAAGCAGACAACCGGCTGTCCGGTGCTGGTGAATACCAGCTTGAACATCCGTGGCGAGCCGATCGTCGCCTCGCCGGAGGATGCTTTTCGCTGCTTCATGGCCACCGATGCCGAGCTGCTGGCCTGCGGCAACTGCATCGTGCGCAAGGACGCCCAGGACCCCGTGCTGAAGAAGGATTATCGCGGCGAACTCGCCCCCGACTGACCGGCGCGCGACGGACCGGCGGGCGCGGCCCCGCCGCGCTCTTTCGCGGCGAGCGGGCGAAGATGGCGCTCGAAAATCTGCTGCGCCACGAGCTCGTTGCCGCGATGATTCACGTGGCAGAAATCGAGGAGAAGCTCCTCGCCGGGTGCCCGCCGGTTGAACGCGTCCGAGATGTCGAAGAAGGTAATCCCCTCAGCCTGCGAGCGCTGTGCCGTTTCGCGCAGGCGGGGATAGCCCTGTCGAAACGCCGTCTCCACGCCCGGCGCAGTCAACAGCGGATTGTCGATCAGCGTCTGCTCGTAGGCGGTGACCGGATGATTCTCGAAGACCTGGGGTTGAAGAAAATGGGCGAATGCAGCACCGGAGGCCTGTGCCAGGCGGGCCGCTTCGCCGACGGCGTTCGCAAAAGCGGCCGCCGCCGCTTCGAGATTGCGCGCGAGCTCCGCGGGGTCGGTCACCGTCGAAGGCCGCCCCCGCTGATAGATGTCCAGGGCAAGATCGGCGGTATGGCTGTAGTCCTTGAGTCGCCGGTGCCACTCGTGCAGCGTGCGATGCAACGGGCTGAGCTTCTGCACCGGGCGGAAGGCGGGCACGCCCTCCATCCATCCCTCCCGGTACCCGCCGAACACCAGGTAGTAAATGTCGTTCACGCCGTGGTAATAGACAACGATGTCGCCAGCCCGCAGGTCGAGGCCGCGCAGAATCAGGGTTTGCTGGCTGCTGTTCATGCCGTGCAGCCCGAAGTTAAGCACCTGCCAGCGCACCCCCTCCGCGTTCAGCATGCGCTGTAGGTAGCTGGGAATCGTATGATGATCGGGCACCTCCTGCCCGAACAACGTCGAGCCACCGAGGATCAGTACGCGCCTTGTCGGCTCCGCGGGCGCCTCTGTGGTAACGCGATACCCGTTTCGCACGTTGAAGTAGCGGCCGCGAAAATCGTCCAGGTGAAGCACACTGGTCAAACGCCCCCGGATCACGGCTTCGGATTCGCGCAGGAAGGAGTCGCTGAAGTAGTCCGCATTCTGGTAGGGCTTCGGGCGCGTTGCGCGAAACTCCCACTGCGTGAGATGCTGGGGACGCAGAAACTCAACCCATAACCAGGCGCCCAACTCGATCAGCAACCCCGCGAGCAGCAGCGACAATGCAACCAGCAGCGCGTTGCCTGCGGGACCGTTAACCCAACCTGGCAGACGGCTACCATTGAGCGTCCGAGACTTGCCTGATTCGGTTGCCATCGACCCGTGAAAAAAGAAACCGCGATGAATGGAACGCGCGGCAGCTGCCCGCGCGCGGGCCGCAGTCTAGGCGGGGCCAGCCGCGGGCGTCAACGACCGCAACGCAGCCTGTCCCCGAGAAATTTCGACCGTGCCCGGTTATGTTCAGCGGTCGCAACTTTGCGACGGTCGATGCCCAAACCCGCCAGTACCCCCACGTCGCCGTGGAGCGCGATATCGAACGGTCCCGGTATCGCCATGCAAGCGATTCTCGGGCAGATCTGTTTCACGAGGAAGATTGACCAGTGAACTGGGTTGCAGACTCCGATCCGATCGTATGGTTCGCCCTTTGGTGCGGTATAGGGGCATTGGGGCTAACGGCACTGCTGGTCATACGAATCCTGCTGCTTCGCGCGGCGTTCCAAGCACGCGAAACACGCGAGACCCGATTTCTATCGCGTTGGCGGCCGCGACTGCTTGCGGCAATCGATACGGTTCCGGTGCGTCTGCCGCGGCTGAAGCGACGGGACTGGCTTCCCTTTCTCTCGCTGTGGAATCATTTTCAGGAATCGCTGCGAGGGGCAGCCCGCCACCGGCTCAGCGCAATGGCCCTGCGCATGCGGATGGATCTGGCCGCGCGCCAGCTCTTACAGCGGGGCAGCCCTCCCGAACAATTGATGGGGATGCTGACTCTGGGTCACCTCGGCGACCGCGATTCATGGGATCGCATCGAGGCAGTTGCGCGCGGGCCTCACTCCCAGCTGTCGTTGGCAGCGGCACGGGCATTGCTCCTCATCGACGCTGCGTCGGCTTTGCGCGCGCTGCTTCCGCTGATGGCGTCCCGGGCAGACTGGCCTTTGAGCCGGACGCAGTGGATGTTGAACGAAGCGGGCGCAGAAATCACCTCAACCATGCTAAGCGCGGCTCTGGAGGATGTGCCGCCCGATGACTGGCCCAGGCTTGTGGCACTGATGGACGCCGGCCACCCAGATGTAGTTTCGCCGGTAATCGGCCGGCTCCTCGCCGGTGTGCAGAGCGAAGAAGTGCTGATCGCATGCCTCAAGTCCCGGCATCTGCCTTTCAACGGCGCGCGCCTGCTGCGCCTGCTCGAGCATCCTGCGTGGCAGGTGCGCGCCCAGGCTGCACGGGTGACCGGGCGCATGGGGCATGCCGAATTCGTCAGCGCACTGCTCACGAGGCTTTCTGATCCGGTCTGGTGGGTGCGCTACCGGGCCGCTCAGTCGCTGGTTCAACTTCCCTCGATGTCGCCAGAGGCGCTGTGGCGGGCCCGACAGACGCTGAACGACCGGTTTGGCTGCGAGATGCTCGATCAGGCGGTCGCCGAACGACGGGGGCAATGATGGACGCAGCTGTCAACACGGAGCCCCTTTTCCTGGCGGTTCAGTGGCTGTTCGTCGGCTACGTCGTCGCGATGAACAGCGGCTACCTTGCCCTTTATTTGTTGTCTGTCGTCTGCCTGCGTCGATCGCTGGAAGGTCGCGCGTTGGACGTCCTGCCGAAGGTCGCCACCGCCTATCAACCCCCAGTCACGATCATTGTCGGCGCGCACAACGAGCAAGCCTCCATTTCTCCATGGGTACGGGCGTTGCTGCACCTCGATTACCCTGAGTTCGAGATCATTGTCGTCAATGATGGCTCGCGGGACGCGACCTTATCCACGCTTCGTCGAGAATTCCGGCTTGCCCTGTTTCCGGAAGCCGCTTGGAAGCGGCTGTCCACCCGGACCGTTCACGGCATTTATCGATCGGCCCTGTTTCCAAACCTCCGCGTCATCGACAAGGCGCATGGCGGAAAGGCCGACGCATTGAACGCGGGCGTTAACGCAGCGCGATACCCGCTGCTGTGTTCCGTCAACGCGCGCTCCATTCTGCAACGTCATAGCCTGAGCCGGATCGTGCAGCCGTTCCTTGAAGACCCCGTAACGATTGCAGCCGGGGCATCCCCGCGCATTGCCAACGGCAGCGCGATAAGCGATGCCCTCTTGACGAAAGTAGGTCTGCCGCGCCAGATGCTCGGGCTGATGCAGATCGTCGAGTACCTGCGCACCGAGCTGTTCAGTCGCATTGCCTGGTCTGCACTGAATGCCGCTCTTGTGATACCCGGCGGGATCACGGTGTTCCGAAAGGAAGCAATTGTCTCCGTGGGCGGCTATCGCACGGACGTGATGGACCCCGACATAGAAGTGATCCTGCGGCTGCACAGACTCTACCGTCTTTCGAGGAAACCCTACCGCATCGCCCTAGTGCCCGACCCGGTATGCTGGATCGAGGCGCCCGAGACGCTTGCGCAGCTCAGGCGCCGGCGTATGCGCTGGCAACGCGGATTGTCCGACGCGCTAATGGTGAACCGGGGTCTCGTGCATCCACGAGGCGGCGCTGCAGGATGGCTCGCCTTCCCCTACGTTGCGCTCTTCGAGTGGCTGGGGCCGCTTCTGGAAGTCACCAGCTACGCGGCAGTCACGGCCGTCTGGTTATGCGGGGGGATATCGACGCTTGCCTTTCTTTCCCTTCTGCTGATGGCGGCTGGGTTCGGGGTTCTGGTTTCCGTTAGTGCGCTCACGCTGGAAGAGGCTTCATTTCGTGTGTATGCGCAGCCTCGCCGGCTTGGCACGTTGCTGACCAGCGCGGTGGCGGAAAACCTTGGCTATCGCCAGTTGCAGGCTTGGTGGGGCCTGCGGGGCTTGTGGCAGTGGCTACATGGCGCACGAGACCATCCGGACGGCCGCAAGGATGCGCAGCAAAAACCCCCGAGGCCGAAACGGCGGCAGTCGTCTGGCTAGTCTCGCCAGACTTAACCCGCTTCGGAACTGTCGGCTGCGTTCAGGCCCGCTTCGATTGTCGCCCGCGATCCCTACCCCGGCATCCGTCTACGCGCCGTCCCCGAAAGCCCGCAGATCCCGCATGTACGTGCCTGCGGGCTTTGCCACTTTCCCGTGCCGGTCGAACGGCGCCGGTGCCATCCGCCAGTTGTAGAGCACGCCGTCGATGTGAGCCATTAGCCCACAGGCGGTGCGCTTTTCGTCCAGGGACGCCGCGAGTTGACCTCGCCGGGCCGCGTTCCGAAACACCTGCCCGAACAGCGGTATGCCCTGAATCCGGTGTCAGTGTGCAGGAGGCCGAACCGGATCTGGTCGATACGCAGCGCGCACGGCTTGCCACCAGCGCTGACCCGATCGGGGCGCTCGGGGGGCGGCTGACAGCGTGACGCGTTCGCCGCCCTCGACCCCACGTGCTGAATTGGGCAGGGCCCCGCGCGCGAAAGCGCAGGCCCGCGCACGGGCTTTCTGCTACGCTCCGACCGGATTTCAGCACCGATAAGATCGGGAGGAGAAGATGAACGAATCGATCAAGTATCTGCTGCCGGAAGAGCAGATCCCCAAGGCCTGGTACAACCTGATGGCGGATCTGCCGAGTCCGCCGCCGCCGCCCTTGCACCCCGGCACGCTCCAGCCGCTGGGGCCCGATGATCTGGCGCCTCTGTTTCCGATGTCGCTGATCATGCAGGAGGTCAGCCCCGAGCGTGAGATCGAGATCCCCGGCCCCGTGCGTGATATCTACAGGCAATGGCGCCCCAGCCCCCTGTTTCGGGCGCGCCGCCTTGAGAAAGTGCTCGATACGCCGGCGAAGATTTACTACAAGTATGAAGGCGTCAGCCCGGCCGGCAGCCACAAGCCCAACACAGCCGTCGCGCAGGCTTTCTACAACAAGGAAGCCGGCATCACCAAGATTACGACCGAGACCGGCGCCGGCCAGTGGGGGTCCTCGCTCGCGTTCGCCGGCGCGCTGTTCGGCATCGACGTGCAGGTGTTCATGGTCAAAGTATCGTTTCAGCAGAAGCCCTATCGGCGCGCGCTGATGGAAACCTACGGCGCGCGCTGCATTGCCAGCCCGTCGATGGAAACCAATGTCGGCCGGGCGATTTTGGCCAAATCGCCCGACAGCACCGGCTCGCTGGGTATCGCGATTTCCGAGGCCGTGGAGGTTGCCGCCTCGCGCGAGGACACCAAGTACGCGCTCGGATCGGTGCTCAACCATGTGCTGCTGCATCAGACCGTGGTGGGCCTGGAATCGATGAAGCAAATGGAGATGGCCGGTGACGACCCGGACGTAATCGTTGGCTGCACCGGCGGCGGCTCGAACTTCGCCGGCATCGTCTTCCCGTTTCTCGGCCAGCAGCTGCGCGGCGGCAAGAAGCGGCGCATCGTCGCCATCGAACCGTCAGCCTGTCCCAGTCTGACCAAGGGCAAATACGCCTACGACTTCGGCGACACCGGCCATCTGACGCCGCTGGTGAGAATGCACACCCTGGGCTCGACCTTTATTCCGCCGGCAGTGCATGCGGGCGGACTCCGCTACCACGGTATGGCACCGCTGGTTTCTCACATCAAGGAACTGGGGCTGATCGAAGCGCGGGCCTACAGCCAGACCGAAGTGTTCAAGGCCGGCGTGCAGTTCGCGCGCGCGGAAGGCATCGTTCCGGCGCCCGAAGCCAATCACGCCGTCAAGGGCGCCATCGATGAAGCGCTGCAGTGCAAGCGCGAAGGCAAGTCGCGCACGATTCTTTTCAACCTGTGCGGGCACGGACACTTCGACATGCAGGCTTACTCGGACTTCTTTGCCGGCAAGCTCACCGACCAGAATTACCGGGAAGAAGAACTGGCGATGGCGCTGGCCGGATTGCCTTCGGTGACCGCCTAGCGCGCCCTGAGGGAAGTCCGGGCCACTCCGGTCAGAAGCCGGTGCGCGCGACGGGCCGGAACGGTCAGGTGCGCGTGCCGGAGTTCGTCACTCGAGGCGCAGTCGCGAACACCTTCCGGCGCGGATCGTCCGGGCCTCCTGGGAAATTTTCCCATGTCGCCACATTGCGACGCAATTGCAACTCCCTATCGGGCCGGGAAAAACTTCCGCGCCTGCCGCTACCCCGGTTTTCGTTCCGGCATCTCAACCGGTTGGCACGCTGCCTGCGTGTGCCCCCCCGTCTGTCCCGCACCCTACTCGGTCGCATCCGGTGAGCAAGCGCCAATCTCATCAGCATCAAATGGGCTTCACGTTGCTCGAGTTGATGATTGTCGTTGCAATCGTCGGCATTCTCTCCGCCGTTGCCCTGCCCGCTTATCAGGATTACACGGCCAGGGCCAAGATCTCGGAAGCCATCCTTGCCGCGGGGGGCTGTCGAGCGTCCATCTCGGAGGTAGTGCAGTCGGCTGCCAGCCTGCCCGGCGCCGGTAACTGGGGCTGCGAAACGCTGACCGGCGCGCCCTCGGTCAGTCGCCACGTTATCTCCATCGAAACCAGCGACGAGGGTGCAATTCGCATCACGCTTGACGGTATTAACAGTGCCGCAAACGGCGAAGCCCTGGTTATCCGGCCGTGGCCGGATGTGGCTCGCTCCGGTGGCGTGTCGGCGGGAAGCACAATCGCGATCTGGGACTGCGGGCCGGACCCCGCCAATACCAACGCTATCTCCAATCTCCTGCAGGCATCTTGCCGTTCCTCTGCCGCGACACTCGGTCCGCTGTCGGGCTTTTCCACAAGCAGCAGTTAAACTGCCTGCGTCTCGAACGCAGGCATCGGGTCTCCTGACGGCCCGCACAGAATGTTGATCGAAAAATCCATGCTGGAGCAGGCAGCCGCGCGCATTCGCCAATGGCTGCGTCCGACACCGGTAGTCCGTGCGCATGGTTTGTCGGAACGCGTCGGCGCCAACGTTTACCTCAAGCTGGAGACGCTGCAACCGACGCACTCGTTCAAGGTGCGTGGTGCGTTCAACGCGATGTCGCAGCTCGGCGACGAGCAAAAGCGCCATGGCGTAGTCACCGCGTCCGGCGGCAACCATGGCCTCGCCATCGCATACGCCGCAAAGTCGCTCGGCATTCCAGCAACGGTGTTCCTTCCAGAATCCACAACCGAGGCCAAGCTGACAGCCATTCGCAGGCTCAATCCCCACGTAGTCATTCACGGCACGTCCTGGGATGACGCCAATGCACATGCGGTCGGCGTCGCGCGAGGTTCGGGTAAAGCCTATGTCCATCCGTTTGACGATCCACTGGTCATGGCCGGACAGGGCACGCTGATGGTCGAACTTAGTTCGCAGCTTCCCCATGTCGACACGGTCATCGCTTCGATCGGCGGGGGCGGGCTGATTTCCGGCGTCATTTCAGCGGCGCAGCACTTCTCGCCGGGCACCCGGGTCTTCGGGGTCGAGACCGTAGGCGCCGATTCCATGCACCAAAGCCGAAAGGCCGGAAAGGTCGTCGAACTGCCGGTCATCACGTCGATCGCCGAGACTCTTGGCGCGCGGAGAACCGGGCAGACCCAGTTCGACATCGTCACCCAGTACGTAGCGGACCTCGTCACCGTTGACGACGACTCAACAATTAGAGCGCTGCTGGAACTCTTCGATAGCGAAAAACTGGTCGCCGAGCCGGCGGCCGCCTGTTGCGTCGCGGCCCTGGTCGAAGGAATGATTCCGGCAAAGCCAGAACAGAACATTGTCATCGTTCTGTGCGGGGCCAACATCTCGGCAGAGCAGATGTGTGGGTGGACGTCCCGTCGCCGCAGATAAGGGGTTCGCAAGCCACCCCCTCGGGGCGGTGGCAGCCGCAATCGCCCGGCGCGGCTCCGCGCCTCTGCCATGCGCGTGTGCCGATCCGCGCCAGTTCAGTGGCAACAGGCCCGCGCCCATGGACAGCCTGGCCGGGTTTGACCTTCGCAGTTGAATAGGCCGATTAAGTTGTTGATATTACATTACTGTTTTCGAATGACTGAGGCACTCCTCCAAGCCGATTCGATCGCATTGGCGGACGCTGGCACGAACTCTGCCCTTGGATGACCCCAATAAGATGAATTCACGGCGCAATTCGCCGGCACGGAACCAAGGGAGACTGCAATGGCACCCCGCCAAACGGGCTTTACTCTCATCGAACTGATGATCGTGGTGGCGATCATCGGCATCCTGGCGTCCGTCGCGTTACCTGCCTACCAGGATTACGCGGCGCGAGCAAAAATGTCCGAAGTGCTCATGATCGCGAGTGGATGCCGCACCAGCATTTCTGAGACGATTCAAGTTACCCCGTTCGTCCCGGCAGGTGGACAGTGGGGTTGCGAATCGGCGGCAAGCGTCACCGTATCCCAGTATGTCGAGAGCGTGGAAACCAGCGACGAGGGAGCGATTCGCGTGGTCGTCCGCGGAATCAACAGCAACACAAATAATCAGGCGGTGATCATGCGCCCGTGGCCGGACCTTGCGCGCTCTCGCGCCCTGCAACCGGGCGACTATGTCGCCCGGTGGGATTGCGGGGCCGACCCTGCCAATACCAACGACATCGATAACGCACTTCCGGCGCCGTGCAGGGCAAGCGCTGCGGAGATTGGCGCCGTTTCGGGGTTTGCCAGCGCCAGTTGAACCAGGCCTCGGATTTCGAGAGGATCAGCCTGCGCCCGCGGTTTTAGCTAAGAGCAGCCATTACCTCTGACCATGCGCGCGCCATGTTGCTGCGATTGTAGCCCCCGCCGCCAAAGGCCATGATGCGCCCACTGGCCGTGCGTTCGGCCAGCGCACGCAATTGCGCCGTGGCATGCGCGTGCACGCGGGGCGAATAGTTCAGGCCCGCCAGCGGATCCCCACCCAAGCCATCGGCCCCGCACTGAAACACGACAAATTCCGGTGCAAACGCCGATAGATGCGCCTCGACTTCCGGCCAGGCGGCAAGAAAATCGGCATCGCCTGCACCGGGGGCCAGCGGGATATTGAGCTTGGTTCCCCGCGCCGCTCCGGCGCCGGTTTCTTCGCGGTGACCGGTGCCCGGGTAGAGCGTCCTGCCATCCTGGTGGATATCCGCGAAAATCAGATCAGGGTCGCCCTCGAACGCGTAGAACACTCCGTCGCCAAAATGCACGTCGATATCGACGTATGCCACTCGCCGTACCCCATAGCACTGACGCAGCGTTTCAATAACCACGCCTAGGTCGTTGAACACACAGAACCCCGCCGCACGTGCACGGGTTGCATGGTGCCATCCTCCTATCGGCTGAAAGCTGCGACGGCATTCGCCGGACATCACGAGTTCGAGTCCAGACAAGGCTGCGCCGACCACATGAGCCGCCGCCTCGAATACTCCCGGAAAGACCGGCGTGCCGTCCTCCTCCAGCATCGCCAATCCTTTGGCTTCCGCAGTCTGCACCTTCGTCACGTACTGCGCAGTGTGAAAGCGCCCTATTTCGGTTGGACTGGCTGCCCGACCCTTGCGCAGATGCACTCGTTGAAGCAATCCGCGACTGGAAGCCTCGAGCAAAAATGCTCCTTGCCGATCGGTTCCCAGAGGGTGGCCATCTGGAAATCCGTACCGCGCCAGCGCCTCGTCCGCAAACAGGCACACGTTGGTCGCCGCCAGCAATTCGGCTGGTTTCATTGCCGCCGCCAGTCCGCCAGCAGCCAGCCCGGCGCACAGTCGTCGCCGGGTCGTCGAAAATCGTTCATGAAATCGATTCACCGCACCTCCAACAGCACTGAAAATTGCCCGGATTGACTTCTCCGCACGCGCCGCAGCACTTTTGTGCCGTCGTGTCAATTTGCTCAATCACCCGGATTATTTCTCGGGCCCGCGACGCATCGCGATCATCCATTACCCACACCTCCGGCCATACGTGGACAAACGGTATTTCGCCGAGCCCTCCCTGGGCGTTTTCGTTGAACACCACAGCTTCGATTCCCGCCTCGCGCAGGAGATGAAGCACCATGTGAGCACCCGGCAGATCAGCAGCCGAATAGACCCTCAGCTTGAGAACAGATCCATATGCCCGTCGGGTCCCGGGCGCTGAAACTGGGTTGTATCCAATGCCGTGCGCTCCCTGTTGAAGCCAAGCCGGCGGCACGCGACGTCGAATCGCACGCGCAATAGTTCGGCAAGCTCCCCTCGGCCGCGCATGCGCGCGCCGAACTCGGGGTCGTTGTCGCGACCGCCGCGCATCGCCTGCACCCGGCTCATGACGTGCGCAGCTTTCAGCGGGTAGTGCGCCTGCAGCCAGTCACGAAACAGCGTCTTCACCTCGTAGGGCAGGCGCATCAGTATATAGCCGGCGGATCGGGCGCCGGCATCGTGCGCGGCCTCGAGAATCCTTTCCATTTCGGCGTCGGTCAGAAAGGGCACCACCGGGGCGACCATGACCCCCACCGGCACGCCGGCATCGGCCAGACGCCGGATCGCTCCGAGCCGGCGCGCCGGTGCGCTCGCGCGCGGCTCCATCCGGCGCGCCAGCCCATGGTCAAGCGTGGTTACCGAAACGAACACAGCCGCCAGTTTTCGCGCGGCCATCGGCGCCAGCAGGTCGATGTCTCGCTCGACCAGTGCGTTCTTGGTCACGATGCCCACCGGCTGATTGCAGCGAGACGCCACCTCGAGAATGGACCGCGTCACCTTCCAGGTGCGTTCGGCAGGCTGGTAGGGGTCGGTGTTGGCGCCCAGCGCGATCGTTTCGCACACGTAGGATGACTTTCGCAGTTCGTCCAGCAGGCACTGCGCGGCATTGATCTTGGCGAACAGTCTCGTTTCGAAATCCAGGCCTGGCGAAAGATTCAGGTAGGCGTGGCTGGGCCTCGCATAGCAGTACACGCAGCCGTGCTCGCATCCCCGGTAGGGATTGATCGAGCAGCTGAAGGGCACGTCCGGAGAATCGTTGCGCGAAATTATGGATCTGACACGCTCAGGCGTCACGATGGTCTCGGGCCGCCCGGGGTCGTCGTCCTCGGGCACCGCCCAGCCGTCGTCGAAGTCCTCGCGCGCCGTCGCCTCGAAACGGCCTTCGAGATTCAGTGTTGCGCCCCGCCCCTTGTGCACGCGATCAGGGCCGCTCCTGGCTGGTTTGCGCTGCATGCTGGATATTTAACCAGCTATTGGACGCGCCATAAAGCGCGCCGCGTCACCGCCAGGCCGACGGCGGGCGCATGCGCCTAGTCGAGGCCCATCATCTTCAGCGTTGCCGCACATAGCGCAGACCCCGGCTCGGCCAATCGCTCGAGAATGCTGAAATGATGATCTTCAGGGCACGGTATGTCGGCGCCGATCACCTTGTGCCAGGCGCGCACGATCAGGCCGTGCTGATCCTTGAAGCCGCCCAGTTCCTGGCCGCCGACCGCGACGTAGAGCGGCGCATTGGTCGGCGGCGACATGCGCGCGGGGCTCAGCCGGGCGGCGGATTCCTCGGTGAGCCGGAGGTCCGCGTTAAGCGAAGGCACCTTCGTCAGGATTTCCAGATCGTACAAGCCGCTGATCGACAGCCCCGCCTGGAATACCTTGTGTGGCAGGCCCACCGCCGCTTCTCGCCACAGGCACGCAAGCGACATTGCCGCGAGATGCCCGCCGGCCGAATGCCCGGCAACGAACATCCGCTTCTTCGGTGCGTCGAAGTCTCCGGCGTTCTTGTAGAGAAATGCGCCCGCCGCCACTATCTGCTTGACGATATGCTCGACGCTCACCGCCGGGCACAGAGAATAATTGACCAGCGCCACGGTGGCGCCGGCGTCGACATAGGGCGCCGCGACGAATGCGTGCTCCCGCTTGTCGAGCGAGCGCCAGTATCCGCCGTGTATGAACATCAGCAGCGCTCTGCTCTGCCCCCTGGGCAGAAAGACGTCCATCGTCTCCATGATGTCGTCGCCGTACGGAACGTCCTTCTCGAAGCGGTCGCGGTGAAGCTTCCGGACCTGCTCGGATTTTGCCGCCCAGCGATCGAAACAGTTCTGGAAATCCGGTACCGCGGCGCGATTGTTGAACAGGCTCTCCAGATAGGATGTGTTGTTATCCATTTGTTTTTTCTGGTTGGTCGGGCTCCGGGGCAGGGACATTCGGCGCCATCGGCAATCATGCAGCAAGCCACCCGCCAGTAAAAGCCCCGGTGCGCTCGGCGCGGCGATTTTCTGGTAGCCTCCCCGGTATACGAAAATTCAGGGTTTTCAGACATTTCGGATGTCGCAACCGGGCTGGTCCCGGTCTGCCCGCCGGGCATGTCGACAGGCCCGGAGACATGCCTTGTTCGGGGGAAAAGTCATGTACGCACTGCTCAAGTCGTTTTTGGTCGCTGTTTGCATCCTGTCCTTGTGGCCTGCCGCGGGCATTGCCCAGTCAGGCTCGTCCGAGCGCCGAGCCGGCAACTGGTACATCGGCGGCGGCCTCGGGGGATTCGCCGAAGAGGACAACGCCCGGCTCGCCGAACAGGACAGCGAGTTCGCCACGTTCTTCGGCGGCGGGTACCGGGCCTCGCCCCATGTTGCGATCGAGGCCGAAGTGTCCTTCTGGCGGCAAGACTTCCGGACGCCCGCCGCGTTTGGGGCCGTGCTCGTCAACCCGGACGCGCGCACCGACCTGAACACCGCAGGGGCGGCCGGCCTGGTCAAGCTCTTTCTGCCGCTCGATTCGGTCGATCTTTTCGTCGGGGGCGGGCTTGGCCTCTACACCACGCAGCTGTATGTCGAAGGCAACAACGGCATCGCGACCACAAAGATCGACGAAGACGACACCAATCTCGGCTACCAGCTCGCGCTCGGCGCGGATGTCTATGTATCGAACCGGATCACCGTCGGCCTCGAGTACCGGTGGCTGAAGCTTGAGGCGAACTTCGATCCTCTGGCGGCCGGGGATATCGACGTGGGCGGGCAGTTCCTGTTTGCCACCGTGCGCGGGCATTTCTGATCGGCCGGGGGCACCGCCAGTGTCAGCAGCGCAGGAGTTTCCGCGATACCTGGTCGATACCGACTGGCTTCAAAAGCATCTCGACGACCGGCGGGTGCGGGTGCTCGATGCGACGACCCACCTGCCGCCAAAGCCCGACTTTTCCCTCTACGATGTCGTACCTGCGCGTGAGGACTTCGAGAAAGCCCATGTGCCGGGCGCCGGTTTCGTCGACATCGAACATGAGCTGTCGACGCCCGATCCGCGACTGCATTTCATGCTGCCAGACGCGGAAACGTTCGCGCGCGCGATGACCCGTCACGGCGTTTCGGATGACAGCTTCGTCGTCTGCTATGCGAGCGCCAACCACTGGTGGGCGACCCGCCTGTGGTGGATGCTGCGTGTGTTCGGCCACGACAATGCGGCGGTGCTCGACGGGGGCCTGCAAAAGTGGCGTGCCGAAGGCCGCCAGCTGGAATCCGGGCCGGCCCGCCCGGTGCCTGCAGGCCGCTTCACGGCGCGGCCGCCGCGGCGCGACATGGTCGCGTCGAGAGATGAGGTGCGCGCCGCAATCGGCGACGCCGGGACGTGCACGCTGAATGCCTTGCGCAGGGAGCAGCATGAAGGCCGCGG
This sequence comes from uncultured Pseudomonadota bacterium, assembly GCA_937983055.1. Lineage (GTDB taxonomy): Bacteria > Pseudomonadota > Gammaproteobacteria > Burkholderiales > Eutrophovitaceae > CALJLA01. The sequence goes on along the minus strand of CALJLA010000009.1, from coordinate 7,328 downwards.
CGGCGTTCACTACGGCCGTCGCGGCCACATCAAGGGCAGCATCAATATCCCCGCCGTCGAGCATCTGAATGCCGATAACACGTTCCGGTCCGAGGCGGAGCTGCGCGCGATGTTCGCGCCGGCGCTGCAGGCGAAGGAGGTCATCGCCTACTGCGGCGGCGGCATTGCGGCCACCAGCGCGGCGCTTGCGCTGGCGATGCTCGGCCACAAGCACGTGCGCGTGTACGACGCCTCGCTCACCGAATGGGCGGCCGATTCGTCGCTGCCGATGGAACTGTAATCGAAGGGCCCGCGATGTTCAGACAGTTCAGGATCAATGCCACCGACTTCGACGGCCCGGTGCTGGTGACCGGAGCCGGCGGCTGCATCGGCAGCTGGGTACTGACTCTTCTGGTGGATGCGGGAGTGCCGGTCGTCGCGCTCGACGTGACGAAAGATCTGCGCCGGCCGAAGCTGCTGATGGCGTCTTCGGAGATCGAGCTCATCAAGTGGCAGACCGGGGACATCGGCGACCCCGACGTGGTGATGCAAGCCGTTGCCGACAACGGCGCGCGCGCGATCATCCATCTTGCCGCGCTGCAAGTGCCATTCTGCAAGGCCGACCCCGTCGCCGGCGCTCGCGTGAACGTGGTCGGCACTGTCAACGTTTTCGAGGCGGCACGCCGCCACGAGATCAGGCGAACGGCCTATGCCAGCTCGATTGCGGCGCATGGTGTGTTCGATGCGCACACGATGCCGACGCTGTATGGCGCCTACAAGTTCTGCAATGAACAGACGGCCCGCGTTTACATGCAGGACTGGAAGGTGCCCAGCATCGGCCTGCGCCCCGGCGTCGTCTACGGCGTCGGGCGCGACCAGGGCATGACCTCGAAAACCACCGTCGCCATTCTGGCCGCGGCAGCCGGCGTGCCCTACACGATTCCATTCACCGGGCCGGTTTCGTGGCTGCATGCCGCCGAGGTGGCAAGCGCATTCATCAAGGCGGTTTCCAGGCCCCGCAACGAGGCCCTGGTGTTCGACATCAACGGCGTAGCCTCGACAGTTGAAAAATCCCTGGAGGTGCTGAAGAAAGTGGCGCCTGCCAGCAAGGTTTCCGCCGCCGGCGCCGCGCTGCCCTTCCCAATGGCGCTCCCCGACCAGCCCCTGCGCAGCTTCCTCGGCGACTACGGCCAGGTCGGTCTAGAGGAAGGCATCGGCCAGACATTCGCGATGTTCCGGTCGCTGCTCGAGAAGAACCTGCTCACCCCCGCGGATATCGCCTGAGGCCGTGCGCCGCCGCACGATGGCGGCCGCGCCACCCGGTCAGTCCCGCGACACCGCACGCCGCTCCGCGGACGGATGCTGGGCCAGGTACTGCTTGCATACCAGTTTGAGCGCCAGCACCCGTTTCTGGTCGCCGCGGGAGCCCGCCTCTCGGATATCGTCCACGATAATCGCGCGCAGGCGCATCTCGCCATCCGGCGTCTGCACCAGGTAATTGCCCATTTCCGCCGCCGCCATTTCCGGAATGTGTTCGTGCGCCGCGATCGCGAGAATTTCGTCCTCGCTCAGATCTGACAATGCGATGCAATCCTCGATCGACAACATGCCATGTCCCTCCTCCCAGGCAATATCCGTGATAGGTTACGCCCGACAGGCGCGTTGTTGTTGATCAGGGGCAAGTCCATGATGAAAAGTCTGACAGCTGGAATCATCCGCCGGGCATGGCAGGCTGCGCTGCTGCTGGCCTGTTCGGCCGCACTCGCGGCGCCGGAGATCGGGGCGCCAGCCCCGCCGCTGAAAGGCAGGCTGTTTTCGGGGGAAGCGTTCGATTTGTCCGCGATGCAGGGAAAAGTGGTGCTGGTGAATTATTACTCCAGCTACTGCAAGCACTGCGCCTATGAGATCGGCAGCGTCGAAGCCTACCTCGAGGACAATGTCGACAAGGGGCTGGTGGTCATTTACATCGGGGTGGACCGCCCGCAGGACAAGCACCGCGTCGAGCGCATGGTGGAAATCTACAACCTGAAGGGCATCATGGTGCACGATCTGGAGGAAAACGGTTTCGGCGAAAAGTACCGCACGCCCACTGCCTTCGTCATCGACCGCAAGGGCATCGTGCGCTCGAAGCACTGGGGCGGCAAGACACCGATGTACTTCGCCGAGCACCTGAATCCGGTGCTGGCTGAACCCAGGTAGGCCTGCCGGCCGGCGCACGCGGTCAGAGCATTTCCAGGGGCTGCGCACGCGCCGGCGGCGGAAACAGCCGGTCCAGTTCCGCCAGCGCTGCCGCATCGAGCGGACGCTCGACAGCTGCAAGGTTTTCCTTGAGCCGTTCCGCGCGAGCGGTTTTAGGAATCGCGATTACGTCCCCCTTATCAAGCAGCCATGCCAGAGCCACCTGCGCCGGGGTCATGCCCAGACGCGCGGCCAAGGTCTTCAGGCGCGCATTGCGCAGTAGCCGGCCCTGCTCGATCGGCGAATACGCCATGACCGGGATACGATGCCTGCGCAACCACGGCAGCAGATCGAACTCGATGCCGCGCCGGCCCAGATTGAAGAGTAGCTGATTCGTCGCGGTGGCTTGTCCCCCGGGGCAGGAAAACCAGGCCTGCATGTCCTCCAGGTCGAGATTGCTCACCCCGTAATAGCGGATTTTTCCGGCACGCTGCAGCTGGACGAAAGCCTCGAGCGTTTCTTCGAAGGGCACCGCGCCGCGCCAATGCAGCAGATAGAGGTCGATGCGGTCTGTGCCCATGCGCTTCAGGCTGCGCTCGCATGCCGCCTTCGCGCCGGCACGCGACGCGTTGTGCGGGTACACCTTGCTGACAATGAACGCCTCATCGCGCCGCCCTCTCACCGCCTCGCCGACCACGATCTCGGCCCCGCCGTCGCCGTACATTTCCGCGGTGTCGATCAGGGTAAGTCCGAGGTCAAGCCCAAGGCGAAGCGTCGCGATCTCCTGCTCACGGGCAGCGCGGGTTTCGCCCATGTACCAGGTGCCCTGGCCCAGCGCGGATACCTGCTCGCCCGAAGGCAATCGCACTGTCTTCAACGGGGATTACTCCGCGCAGGCGCAAACCCGGGCTTCCGGCCGGCCGGGCGACGACTCATCGTTCGAACAGTCTGACCGCACCATATCCGGCCAACGCGGCCGCCCCGGTCAGCACGCTGCCCCAGACGATATCGACGATAACCACCTTGATCGGCCAGCCCTTGAGGGTGGCCAGGTTGGTCATGTCGTAGGTGCCGTAGGTAAAAAGGCCGAACAGTGCGCCCAACAGCAGCGCCCTCCACGCGTTCTGCGACGCGAGCGCAGGCGCCACGGCAAAGATCACGACCCCCGCCACAAACACCAGGTAAAACAGCGTAGCGGCCAACATGTTCGGCTGCTCCAACAGCAGCTCACCCAGTGCGCTTCGATAGAAATTCTTGGCCACCACCCCTAGCCAGATCAGGTCGACGGCAAAGAACAGCACCGCGGCGCCCGCGTAGGCAATCAGATACTTGGTCATCGACCAGGCTCCATTTCTCGATCGGCCCCTTCTCGTTCTTCCAGCACCAGCGGCGGTCGGCCCGCCCTGCGCCGCAACTCGTCGATCGCGCGCCGGATCGCCGGCTTGCCGACGATTGCACGCTCCAGCCGAAACTTTCCCGGAAAGTCCGTGAGCATCAGTCCGGCCAGCATCGTCAGCAGACCCTGGCCCGGCAGGAACAGCAGCACGAAACCCACCAGCAGCAGCAGGCAACCGACAAGGTTGCCCATCATCCGAAGGACCCAGCGCAACAACGGGTGACGCCGAGCAAACGGCGGCTTCGCGCGGCGGCTGGGAAGAAAATAATCCTCCGGCATGCTGATGAGCAGCACCGGCAGCGCGATCAGAGTCAACGCAAACACGAACAGCGAGCCGAGCGCCAGCCACCATAGCAGGACTTCGTTTGCTTCAACCCATGCCAGCATGCGCCCAGCTGCCTCCTCGATCGCACCGCCCGCACCACCGGACAGCAATCCGGCGCCCTGCGCGGCAAACCTCACCGACCTGAACCACAGCCCGTCGACCGAGACCGATCGCCCGGGCAAACGGGTTGCCTACTTCGCCGCACCCGCCCGTCACGGCATGCAACGGGCCCGCGCGGGACAACGTGCGCCATTGCCTTCCTGCACCTGAAAAACCTTGTTCGAATCGATCGCGCCTGCCTTCCGCGCCGCGGCCTGCACACACCGGGGCGCCGCCGCGCGCCGCGCCAGGCGCCGGCATCAACTGCCTGTTCGCCGCCCGAGCCCGTCAACTTCCAGGTGAGCGCAGGGGCAGTATCGATGCCTGCCCGCTTCCGACCGCACGTCGCGACCGGGGTTCACGCGCGGGACAGGCCACCCGCGATGCCCATCGCAGATGGGAATCCGGCCGCAGGTTACGGCGCACCGGTCGCGTTATCTGCTAGGACTGCAGCGCGGCGTCGAAGTCGAGGTAGATCTCGGCGCCACCGCCTGCGGGGACCAGGCGGCGGCCGGCATAGCGGCCGTCGCCGCGCGCGCCGCTGAAGCGCCCGCTGCCCCCCGAGATCTCCAGACTGCCGGCGAGCGCGATCCTGCCACCCCCCTGCCCGGTGCTGTGTCCCTGGCAGCGAAGATTCAGCGTTGAGCCGTCCTCGAATGCGTAGGCAACGTAGAAGCTGTGCGGCCCGGTGCCCTCGGTGAAATCGTGGAGAATGGCGATGGTATGCGTAGCCACCTCGCCGTTGTCGAAAAAACCGAGCCCGGCGCCCTTGATCGCGCCCAGCACGTGCCCGGGCGCATCTCCCACCTCGACGGTGTCGCCGCTCACGTAATGGTGCGTATGGCGCCAGCGCATCGCGTTCGATGGTGTGCTCATGGCAGACGGTCTCCTCGTCCCGAACTTTCCCGCTTCGCGTGGCGGATACGGCCGCGCTCGTTTCCCGGCCGCAGCCATTCTACGCTGCAGACCAATGTGATAATTTCGCGCACCCTCATCCAGACCGAAATGACAGCCGGTTCCTCCCTCTGCCGCAGCTGCGGCGCCTGTTGCGCCGCTTTCCGCGTGTCGTTCTACTGGGCGGAGGCCGACGACGCGCCAGGCGGACAGGTGCCCGCCGCGCTCACCCGCAAGGTCGACGCCCATCGGCGCTGCATGGCCGGCACCGATACGCCGATGCCGCGCTGTGTCGCGCTTCAAGGTGTACTCGGTCAATCGGTCGTGTGCACGATTTACCCGGATCGGCCCTCGCCCTGCCGGGAGTTCGAGCCGTTCGACACTGCCGGCCGTGCAAACCCGCGCTGTACCACGGCGAGGGCGCATCATGGCCTGGCGCCGGCCGAGGCAGCCGTGCGCGCAGTACCGCATGCGATCAAGGAGGTTCAATGATCACTTATCTCTACCGGGCCGCGGTCATTGCGCTGGTCGTGGCAACGCTCGTGGTGGTCGGCGCAACGTGGGGCAAGGTAAAGGCTGCGCTGATCGCCACCGTCTTGATCCTCCTGGTCGGCTGGGCCGCGTACTACTTTCACTTCGAGCAGGTCTTCGTCAAGCGCTACGGCGGCGTGATGGCGATCGAGATTCCGACTGGCCAGCGCCACATCGGCGCCACCTGGAAGGACGACAACCTGTGGATCGAGAATTACGATCCGGCGACCAACACCTGCCACTTCCACGAGTACTCCCGCGGCAACCTGCTGCAGGGCAAAGTCACCATCAGGAACTGCAACCCGCTGATGCCGCGCGACTGATCCCGAGCTGTGAGACGCCCCGAAACGCCAGGCGAGCATGAATTCCGCTGAACCCTATTCCGAAACGATACTGCCCCACGGGGTCAGGTCGCGCTTCGTCGACGGCATCAACGGTCTGCGCATGCATGTGCTCGAGGCCGGCTTCGAAAACGGCGGCCGGCCATGCGTGTTGCTGCTGCACGGTTTTCCCGAACTGGCGTTCAGCTGGCGGAAAATCATGCCGCCGTTGGCCGCCGCGGGTTATCACGTGATAGCGCCGGACCAGCGCGGCTACGGCCGAACTTCCGGCTGGAACGGCGATTTTGATGCCGATCTCGCCCCATACAGCATGCCCAGCCTGGTGAAGGACGCGCTGGCGCTGGTCTATGCATTGGGGTACCGGTCGGTTGCCTCGGTTATCGGCCACGACTTCGGCTCGCCGGTCGCCGCCTGGTGCGCCCTGATCCGGCCCGACGTGTTCCGCAGCGCCGTGATGATGAGCGCACCGTTCGCCGGACCGCCAAGCCTGCCCTTCGGAGTGGCGACCGCACCCTCGTCGCCACCGGCGCCGCAGATCGACATTCACGACGCGCTTGCCGCGCTGCCACGGCCGCGCAAGCATTACCAGTGGCACTACTCCACGCCCGGCGCGAACGAAGAGATGTGGCATTGCCCACAGGGCGTTCACGCTTTTCTGCGCGCCTACTACCACATGAAGAGCGCCAACTGGCCGGCAAACCGCCCGTTTCGCCTCGCGGGCTGGACCGCGCACGAACTCGCCAGGATGCCCGCCTACTACATCATGGACCTCGACAAGGGCATGGCCGAGACCGTCGCGCCCGAAATGCCTTCCGACACCGCCATTGCCGCCTGCCGCTGGCTGACCGAGCCCGAGCTGCGCGTCTATAGCGACGAGTACACGCGCAACGGCTTCCAGGGCGGCCTGCATTGGTACCGTTGCATGACGGGCGAACGGTTCGTTGCCGAACTGAAGCTGTTCGCCGGCCGCACCATCGATGTGCCGTCATTGTTCCTCTCCGGCAAGAGCGACTGGGGCGTTTATCAGGTACCTGGCGCCCTGGAAAAGATGCAGCAGGCGGCTTGCACCCGCATGCTCGGCTGCCACCTGATCGAGGGCGCCGGCCATTGGGTGCAGCAGGAACAGCCGCAGGCGGTCGCGCAGCAGCTGCTGGACTTTCTGCAGCGTGCGGCGCCCGAATCGCGCCGTTGATCGACTCGACGGCGGTTCAGACGCCCCGCGCGGACCCGCTCAGACGCCGGGCTGCAGCGTCACATTCACCTGCAATCGCTGACCCTGCCGGAGCACGGTCAGCGTGACCGTCTCACCCACATCATGGTCGTCAAGCCGGGCGAGCAGACGGTTCACTGAATCCACCGACTCGCCGCCGATGGCCACGATGATGTCCCCGGGAACGATCCCGCCATCACGACGGATTTCGACGCCCTTCAACCCCGCCTTGTCCGCCGCCGAACGCGGCGCCACGCGCAGAATCACCACACCCTCGATACCGAGCTGTCGGGTGAGGCGCTGGTTCAGGGCCTGATCGACCTCGATGCCCAGCGCGGGCCGGGTGTACTTGCCGTGCTCGATGAGTTGGGGCAC
>CALJLA010000008.1 GCA_937983055.1 uncultured Pseudomonadota bacterium | reverse complement strand
TACGACGGCGGATTGCTGAAGGTGCGCGAGGACGAGGTGCGCCTGCCGGACGGCAAGACCTCACGGCGAGAGTACGTCGTGCATCCCGGTGCGGCGCTGATGCTGCCGATCTTCGAGGATGGCTCCCTGCTGCTGGAGCGCCAGTACCGTTACCCGATCGGCCGCCACTGCATCGAATTGCCCGCGGGAAAGCTCGAGCCGGGCGAGCCGCCGCTGGAGACCGCCAAGCGCGAACTGCTGGAAGAGACCGGCTATGTCGCCGAAGAGTGGCGCGAGCTGGGCGTGCTGTTTCCGAACGTCGGCTATTCGGACGAGCGCATTGCCTTCTTTCTCGCGCGGCGGCTGACGTTCAAGCAGGCATCGCTCGACGAGGGCGAGTTCCTGGAAACGATGCGGGTGCCGCTCGACGAGGCGCTCGGCTGGCTGCGTGCCGGCAAGATCAACGACGTGAAAACGATGCTCGGCCTTCTGTGGGCCGAGAAGCTGGTCCGCGGCGACTGGGCCTGAGCGGCCGGGTCAGGCCCGGCGCGCGGCGTGCCGCGTCTCCGTCTGGGCCGGAATGAACGCCCGGGCCGGACGCAGGAAGTTGCCCTGCGCGTACTCCACGCCCATGGTCTTCAGCGCCTGCAGCGCCTCTTCGGTCTCCACCCACTCGGCGATCAGCTGTTTCCTGAGCCCGCTGGCGACGTCGACCAGCGCGCGCACGAACAGGCGGCTTGCCTCGTCGGTGGCGAGCAGGCGCACGAACGAGCCGTCGATCTTCAGGTAGTCGGCGTCGAAGCGCTTGAGGTAGAAAAAGGAACTGAAGCCGGCGCCGAAATCGTCCAGCGCGATGCGGCAGCCCATCTGCTTCACCCGCGAGATGAAATCATGGGTGGCGTCGACATTGGACATCGCCGCCGTTTCGCTGATCTCGAACACCAGCTGGCCGTGCGTCTGCGGCGCGCCTTCGAGCAGCCGGTAGAAGCGGCGCAGGAAGTAGGTGTCCGAAATGCTGGCGCGCGACAGGTTGACGAAGTAGCGCGTCTTCTGCGCGACCCGCTCCGGCGCCGACACATGCTCGATCAGGCGGGTGACCACCCTGAGATCGATTTCCTGGATCAGGCCGAGCGATTCCGCGACCTCGAGGAACTGCTCCGGCATCACCAGGCGGCCGTTGTCGCCGACGATCCGCGCCAGCACTTCGTGGTGCACGGTCTGGCCGTCCGCCAGCCGGATCACCGGCTGCGAATGCAGGATCACCCGGTTGCCCTCGAGCGCCTCGCGCAGCTCGCGCGCCCAGTGCACGCGGCGGTGCGTGGCGCGCAAATCCTGAGAGCTGGCGTCGTGGATCACGTAGCGGTTGCGCCCGTTGTCCTTCGCCTTGTACATCGCGATATCGACGTTGGCGAGCAGCCCTGTCACGTCGTTGCCGTGGAAGGGATAGGTCGCCAGGCCGATCGATGCCGTCATGCTCGGCAGGTGCGCCGACCCGGGCACCTGCGGCTTGAAATGTCGCAGCGCGTCTATCACCGCCTCGGCGGTCTTCTGCGCATCGCGCCGCAGGGCGTCCGGCAGATGCAGCGCGAACTCGTCGCCGCCCAGGCGGTAGACATGCGCGTTGCGCGACTTCGCCAGGTCGCGCAGGATCCCGCCGATGGCGATCAGCAGCTCGTCGCCGGCGCGGTGGCCGAAGTTGTCGTTGACGAACTTGAAATGGTCGATGTCGAGCTGCAGCACCGCGCCCTTCTCGCCGGCGGCCAGCGCGGCTTCCAGCGTGGTCTGCAGGCTGACGCGGTTGGGCAGCCCGGTGAGCGAATCGTGCGTCGCCAGATGCTCGATCTGGAGCGCGGCGCGATGCTGCTCGGTGACGTTGCGCGCCGTGCCGCGCATGCCGCACACCCGTCCTTCATCGTCGTACGACACCCGTGCGTTGATGCCGACCCAGCGGTCGGTGCCGTCTGCCGAGATCAGGTGTGTGAGGTAGTCCTTCACCTCCCCGTGGCGGCGCAGGGCGGACAGGAAGCGGCGGTTGGAGATGTGCGAGGGCCGCGCTTCGTAATCGAAGAAGCAGCGCCCGATGAGATCCTTCGGCGGCAGCCCGAAGATGTCCTGGCTGCCGTTGTTCAGATAGGTGAATCGGCCCAGCGAGTCGGTGGTCCAGATCAGGTCGTGCGAGGTTTCGACCAGGTCGCGGTAGCGCGACTCGCTCTCCAGCAGCAGCTGGATGACCCGGCGCTTCTCCCGCAGAGACTTGCGTGCCTTGGCCAGCTCGTCGGCCTGCGACGGCTCGCTGTCCGTCAGCGGCAGGCCCGACCCGGCGAGCCCGTCGATGATTTCGCGCGCATAGCGGCGGTGGCCGCCGTCGGTGCGGCGCGCCACCAGCACGCCCTGGGCGTCCCAGCGGCGCAGCTTCTGCACCGGCAGGCCGAGCTTGGCCGCCGCCTCCTGGATGGTGTATTCGAGCAGGTTTTCCGACATCGGCCGCCCCTGTCTGCGCACGCGCCGAAGGAGCGGGACGGCGGGGCCGGCCATTGGCCGCATCAAGGGCATGCGCGCGGTGCGCCGGGCTCGGTCTGCCGGCTCACCAGGCGCTGCATCAGTTTGAGGTCCCGGGGGGCGAGGCGCAGCGCGGTGTCCACCCAGGTTTCGACCACCCGCAGCAACTCCTGGTAGTCAAGCCGTTGAACATGGCGCCGCACCGCAGCAATGCCGGTCAGGCCGTTGCGGCTACGGCTGCGCGACCGTATCAGGGCCGCAACCTCGGCCTCGCCCTTGCCCTCGTCCACGACGGCATCGACGACACCGAGCGCCAGCATATCATCGGCGGTGTAAATCCGCCCGCTGCCGATCAACTCCTCGGTGACTCGGCGGCCGACCTTGCGCTCCAGGAAGGAGTAGGCCCCCATGCCCGGGAACAGATTGAACAGGATCTCGGGAAACCCGAAGCGCGACTGCCGCTCCGCCACCAGCAGGTCGCTGGACAGCGCTGCCTCGAAGCCCCCGCCCAGGCATTCGCCCTGGACCAGCGATACGGTGGTGATCGGCAGGCCGTGGCCGATGTAATTGCTATAGAGCACATTGATGCAGGCCCGGCCATAGGCCAGCAGCCCGTCGCGGTCCTGGCGCTCGATCAGGCGCATGAACAACTGCAGGTCGCCGCCCAGATTGAATACGCCCGGCACCCGGCTGGCAATGACCGCATACTCGATCGGTGCGGTCTCGCCCGGACCCTGGAACCGGCCCTCGGTCTGGGTCATGAATCGGCAGTAGCGGTCGAGGTCGCGCAGCAGCTCGGGGTTGAAGTTGGGCCGCGGCGCCGGCTGCCAGCGCAGCCACATGGTGCGCAGCTCCTGGTCGAAGAATGCCGACAGCTGCTCGGAGAAGAAGAATTCCGCCGGGGCGGTGGGTTCCGGGGCCTGCGGCTGCAGCAGCAGGAGCTGTGGGGAATGCCCCTGGGTCTGGGCTTCGGGACGTTGGACCGACAGGACCGCCTGGGGAATGTTCATGTCCATGATGCAGCTCCTTGCGTGTAAACCGGATGTGCGGGCCGCGGCGCGGCCAGGCTAGGAATAAGGCCGAAGACGAAACCAACGGAAGATAAGACCGACTGTAGAGAAAGCACGGTAGGTTTGCAAATCTAACACTCTGATAGTTTTAAAATTATCGGCAATTTTTCAGGAAGTTGAAACGACTTCCCGAGGGCGCCATGCCGTGGGCGCGCGGCTTTCCCATCAGATTCGCCGGTCGCAAACATCGCGCCCGACCTCATGTATATGCTGCAAGCTCTGGATTTTGTTGACCTTGGTCGGGGGCAAAGGACACAATGCGAAGGTCCCTCGTCGTCAGATTTGACTGCCGCGCGCCGTGAAGCCGCTCATCCGCCAGCTGCTCAAACGCCTGCTGTATTGCCGCCTGGTTGGGGATCTGGCGCCGCTGACGCACAACCCCCGGGTGCTGGTGGTGGCCAGGCATGCAGCCTGGATGGATACCCTGCTGCTCGGGCTGGTCCTGCCGCGGCGGCCCGTGGTGGTGGTGCCGCCCGAAGAGGCGCGCGGCCGGCTGCGGTCCTGGCTGCTGGGCCTGGTGGCGCACACCGTGCTCGACGTCAACAACCCGGTGGCGATCAAGCGCATCCTGCGGTTGCTGCGTGCCGGCCGACCGGTGGTGGTGTATCCGGAGGGGCGGGTCAATCCCGGTCATGGTGTGCTGAAGGTCTATCCGGTGCCGGCGCTGCTGGCCTTGCGCAGCGGCGCCGCGGTGCTGGCGGTGCACCTGGAATGGCGCAGGCGCGTAGTGCCGGGGCTGCAGCCGTGCGCCGTGCTACGGGTGCAAGCGCCTACTCACATCGATGCCGGGGGCACCGGCAGCGCGCGTCGCCGGCGCGCCGATGCGACCCGGCAGCTGGCTGCCATCCTGCATGACACCGAGCTCAAGGCCCGTGCCGGGCGCACCCTGTTCGAGGCTTTTCTCGATGCGGTCGCGCTGCACGGCCGGTCGCGGCTGATGATCGAGGACCAGAGCGAAGAGCCGCGCACCTACGGGTTCCTGCTCAAGGCCTCCCTGGCCATCGGACGCTGGTCGCAGCGCCACACCGCCCCGGGCGAGAACGTCGGCGTGCTGCTGCCCAACGTGATCATGACGGTGTGCACGCTGCTCGGCCTGTCGGCGGCGGGGCGCGTGCCGGCCCTGTTCAACTACACCGCCGGTGCGCTCGGCGCGCAAAGCGCCGCGGTGGCGGCGGGTGTGCGTACCGTCATCACCTCTCGCCGGTTCGTGCAGCAGGCGAAGCTCGAACTGCTGCTCGCCGCGCTCGGCGATCGCACCGTGCTGTATCTCGAAGACATACGCGCCGGCTTCGGCTGGCTCGACCGGCTGTGGCTGCTGGGCTTCGCGCTGTGGTTGCCGCGGCTGGCGATGGCGCGTCGTGCCAGCGTCGATCCCGCGGCGGTGCTGTTCACCTCCGGCTCGGAAGACCGGCCCAAGGGCGTGGTGCTGTCCCACGACGCGCTGATCGCCAACGTGGTGCAGATGCGCGCGGTGTTCGATTTCTCGCCCGAAGACAAGATTCTCAACCCCCTGCCGGTCTACCATGCCTACAGCTTCACCGCCGGCATGCTGCTGCCGCTGATCACCGGCACGCGGGTGTTCCTGTACATCTCGCCGCTGCGCTACCGGGCGATTCCCGAGATCGCCTACCGGCGCGACTGCACCGTGCTGTTCGGCACCAGCACCTTCCTGTCCTACTACGCGCGCAATGCGGCGCCGGCGGATTTCCGGCGCATGCGCTACGTGATCTCGGGCGGGGAAAAGCTCGCCCCCGAGGTGGCGCGGCTGTGGCTGGAGAAATTCGGCTTGCGCATCTACGAGGGCTACGGCTGCACCGAGGCGGCGCCGGTCATCGCGCTCGCCACCACGGAAAGTCACCGGCGCGGCACCGTCGGCCGCTTTCTGCCGGGCGTCGAGCACCGGCTGCAGCCGGTCGAGGGCATCGAGGCGGGCGGCGTGCTGCACATCCGCGGACCCAACCTGATGCTTGGCTACTATCGCTACGCAGTCCCCGGCGTGATCGAGCCGCCGAAGTCGGTGATGGGCGAAGGCTGGTACGACACCGGCGACGTGGTCGAAGTCGACAGCGACGGCCTGGTGAAGATCAGCGGGCGCATGAAGCGCTTCGCCAAGATTGCCGGGGAAATGGTCTCGCTCGACGTGATCGAGCAGGTGGCCCGCAAGGCCTCGCCCGAGCACCAGCACGCGGCCATCCTGTGGCAGGGCGACAGCGGCGGCGAAAGCACCGTGCTGTTCACGACCGACGGCTCATTGACCCGCACCCAGCTGGCCGAGGCAGCGAAGGCGCTAGGCACCCACGATCTGTCGGTGGCGAGGCGGGTGGTGGCGGTGCCCGAGATCCCGCTGCTCGCCAACGGCAAGACCGATTACGTCGGGCTGCGCGCCCTGGTCCATGCCGACACCCTGACCCGGCTGCTGGCCGCCGCCGGCCGCGCGCCCGACGCGGCCGACCGCGACAACCGTTCGCCTACTGCGAGTACGTAACGCGGTACACGACGTCTGCCTGGTCGTCGGAAATCAGCAGCGCCCCGTCCCGCATCACCAGCAGGTCCACCGGGCGACCCCAGGCGCGCCCGCCCTGTTTCCAGCCCTCGGCGAACACCTCGTAGGCGGCGGCCTTGCCGTCCTTGAGGCTTACCCGCATCACCCGGTAGCCCGACTTCGTGCTGCGATTCCAGGAACCGTGCTGGGCGATGAAGATGTCGTTGCGGTACTGCTGCGGGAACTGGGTGCCGGTGTAGAAGCGCAGCCCGTCGGGCGCCACATGTCCGCCTTGCTTGAGTACCGGCGGCGTGAACTCCGAGCACTTGCGCAAGTGGCCGTACTCCGGGTCGGGCGCGTCGCCCTGGTGGCAGTACGGGTAGCCGAAGTGCATCCCGGCCTTGGTGGCGCGGTTCAGTTCGTCGGATGGCATCTCGTCGCCCATCCAGTCGCGGCCATGGTCGTTGAACCACAGATGCCCGGACTGCGTGTGCCAGTCGAAGCCCACCGTGTTGCGCACTCCGCGGGCGTAAGTTTCCAGGCCGCTGCCGTCCGCGTTCATGCGCATGATCACCGCGTAGCGATCCGGGTCCGGCTCGCAGATGTTGCACGGCGCGCCGACCGGAACGTAAAGCTTGCCGTCGGGGCCGAAGGCAATGAATTTCCAGCCGTGATGCCGATCGTCAGGGAAGCGGTCGCTTACTACGACAGGCTTCGGCGGGTTCCTGAGCTGCGCCTCGATGTCGTCGTAGCGCAGGATGCGGCTGATCTCCGCCACATACAGCGCGCCGTCGCGAAAGGCCACGCCGTTGGGCGAATTGAGGCCGGTGGCGATGGTGTACTTGCGCTCCGCCCGGCCGTCGCGATCCTCGTCGACCAGGGCGTAGACATCGCCCTCCGAGCGGGTGCCCACGAAGACCGTGCCCTTGTCCCCCAGCGCCAGCGAGCGCGCATTGGTAACGCCGTCGGCATACACGCCGATGGAGAAACCCGGCGGCAGCTTGATCAGGTTGAGCGGCAGATCGGCGGCGGCCAGCGGCGCGGCCAGCAGGGTGAGCGCGAGGCCGGCGACAAATCGGTTGGACATCGGAACGGGCTCCTGTGGCAATGCGGGGGGCGCGACGCGGGAGTGACCCCGTGGCGCCTGCCAAGTTCCGGCGCGGGGGGTTGAAACCCTGCGTCATCGACCCTACCTCACAGAGTCGGAACGAGAACAGGAAAACTGCCATGGCGGAAACCACCACCCGGGAAACCCTCGGCTTCCAGACCGAGGTCAAGCAGCTGCTGAAGCTGATGGTCCACTCCTTGTACAGCAACAAGGAGATCTTTCTCAGGGAGCTGATTTCCAATGCCTCCGACGCCTGCGACAAGCTGCGTTTCGAGGCGCTGACCGACGCCGGATTGTTCGAGGCCGACCCGGAGCTGAAGATCCGCATCCGCGTCGATCGCGCGGCCCGCACCGTGTCCATTGCCGACAACGGCATCGGCATGTCGCGCCAGGAAGTGATCGACAACATCGGCACCATCGCCAAGTCCGGCACCCGCGAATTCTTCGAAAAGCTGACCGGCGACCAGGCCAGGGACGCGCATCTGATCGGCCAGTTCGGCGTCGGCTTCTATTCGTCATTCATCGTCGCCGACAAGGTCACCCTGATCACCCGCCGCGCCGGGCTGGGCGCCGAGCATGCGGTGCGCTGGGAATCCGCCGGCGAAGGCGAATACACGCTGGAAACCGTCACCCGCGAAGCGCGCGGCACCGAGGTGATCCTGCACCTGCGCGAGGGCGAAGATGAGCTGCTGGACACCGCGCGCCTGCGCGGCATCGTGCAACGCTATTCCGACCACATCATGCTGCCGATCCTGATGGAGAAGGAGCAGTGGGACAAGGACAAGTCCCAGATGGTCGCCACCGGCGAGGAGGAGAAGGTCAACCAGGCCTCCGCGCTGTGGGCCCGGCCGAAATCCGACATCACCGAAGAGCAGTACCAGGAGTTCTACAAGCACGTCGGCCACGACTTCGAGCCGCCGCTCGCCTGGACCCATTCGAAGGTCGAGGGCCGTCACGAGTACACCCAGCTGCTCTACATCCCCTCGCGCGCGCCTTTCGACCTGTGGGACCGCGAGCACCGTCACGGCATCAAGCTGTACGTGAAGCGCGTTTTCATCATGGACGACGCCGAGCAGCTGCTGCCGGCCTATCTGCGCTTCGTGCGCGGCATCGTCGACTCCAACGACCTGCCGCTCAACGTCTCGCGCGAGATCCTGCAGGCGTCGAAGGACGTCGAGGCGATCCGCAAGGGCTGCGTGAACAAGGTGCTGTCGCTGCTGGAGGACCTGGCCGAGAACCACAAGGACAAGTACGCCAAGTTCTGGACCGAGTTCGGCCGCGTGCTGAAGGAAGGCACGGGCGAAGACTGGGCCAATAAGGAGCGCATCGCCAGGCTGCTGCGCTTCGCCACCACCCAGGCCGACACGCCGGAGCAGAGCGTATCGCTCGCCGACTATGTCTCGCGCATGAAGGATGGGCAGGACAAGATCTACTACGTCACCGCCGACAGCTTCCAGGCGGCGAAGTCCAGCCCGCACCTGGAGATCTTCCGCCAGAAGGGCATTGAGGTGCTGCTGCTCTCGGACCGCGTGGACGAGTGGGTGGTCTCCAGCCTGACCGAGTTCGACGGCAAGCCGCTCGCCTCGGTGGCCAAGGGCGATCTCGACCTCGGCAAGGTCGCCGAGGAGGAGAAGCAGGCGCGCGAGCAGGAGGCGGGCGAGTTCAAGGACGTGGTGCAGAAGATCCGCGAGGTGCTGGGCGACAAGGTCAAGGAGGTGCGCGTGACCTTCCGCCTGACCGACTCCCCGGCCTGCCTGGTGGCCGACGAGCATGGCATGAGCATGAACCTGGAGCGGCTGCTGAAAGCCGCCGGCCAGAAGGTGCCGAACATGCAGCCGATTCTCGAGATCAATCCGCGCCACCCGATCGTGCAGCGGCTGAAAGCCGACGACGACAAGGTCAAGCTCGCCGACTGGAGCCATATTCTTTTCGACCAGGCGATGCTCGCCGAAGGCGGCAACCTCGAAGACCCGGCAGGCTTCGTCAGACGCCTGAACGCGCTCATGCTGTCGCTCGCGGGCGAGGGCTCGCGCATCTGGACGCCGGGCGGCGAGGCCTGAGCGCAGCGCGGCGGCGGTTTGCAGCGCAGGGCAACCCGGCTATAGTGGGTTGCATCACGGGAGGTGCGATGAAGGCCAAAGTCTCCAGAAAGCTGCGCGTGCTGCTGGCCGATCCGCAGGCCAAGACCCGCCTGATGCAGGTTGTCGCGCGCACGCCGGTGTCGGACAAGCCGCAGGTGCAGACCATCGAATCCGGCGGCAAGTCCTACCAGGTCAGGGTGCTTGGCGCGCATTCCCTGCTGAAAGACAACGCCTGACGCCCCAGGGGCGGGCGCAGTGAATCTCGCCTTCCAGGCCCTGCTGCTGCTCCTGCTGTATCTGCCGGGAGCGATCGCGGTGTATGTGTATTTCCGCGGCCAGGCCGGCTACGCCGAGCTGCCGGTCATTACCCCGTCGGTCACCTCGCGCACCGCGCTCGCGCTGGTGGTCGCCGGCGCGCTGCACGCGGTGTGGGTGCCGGTGTCCAATGCGTTCGCGGCCCAGCTCTGGGGGCTCAGGGTCGATCTGGCGTCGGTCATGTTCCTGATGATCGGCCGTTACGACGATGTCGACCAGTACCGCCGCGCCGTCGCCTCGGTGACCGGTGCGCCCTATCTGGTGTTCTTCTATTTCGTCACGCTCTATGCGGCCGCGATCGCGCTGGGCGACGGCTTCCGCAGGTGGGTGATCGCCCGGTCGCTGGACGCGCGCTATCCGATCCTGCGCTTCACCGACCGCTGGTTTTATCTCTTCTCCGGCAAGGTGCTCGACTTCGCGCGCGAGGACGAAGACATCGACCGCGTCGGCGCGCAGGGCGAGATGACCACCGAGGCGCTGTCCGGCACCTGGATTTCCGGCGTGATGGAAATTGGCGGCAAGGCTTTTCTGTACACCGGCATCCTCGAAGGCTACTGGTACGACCGCGACGGCAAGCTCGATTCCATCTGGCTGTCCAACGTGTTTCGCCGGGAGCTTGCCGCCGACCGCGAGGCACCGGACGAAGCCGCCGTCATCGACGACCGTTACTATCCGATCGACGGCGACTACTTCGTGATGAAATTCGCGGACCTGAAAAACGTGAACATCAAGTACATCTCGGTTGCCTGACACAGTGCACGCCGACGCATGCTGGAACGCGCGCGCGCGCGCCTTCCTTTGCGCGCTCGCGTTGACGCCCGTGCTCGGCGCCTGCGCGGGCATCGCCCGCCACTCGCCCCCGGGGCCTCCGGCAGCGACAGAGGTCGCGGCGGCGGGCGAGCCGGTCGCGCCATTCCTGGGTCTCGGACTCGGAACATCGGACGGCCGCCGCGCGCTGGTACTCGGCACGGTGGCCGGGCCGGCGGCATCGGCGGGGCTGCGCAAGGGCGACCGCATCGTGGCGGTGGATGGCATTGGCCTGGACGCGGAGTCGGTGCGCGCGCTGCTGGCCGATGCCGTGCCGGGGCAGCGCCTTTTGCTCGACGTTCTGCGCGACGGCGAGGCAGTCCGGATCGAGCTGACGGTCGGCACGCGCGAACAGTGGCAGGGGCCGATCGCGTATGCGGCCGCGGTGCCGTTCGCGCACACCGGGCTGGAACAGGCGCCGCCGTGGCCCGACCCCGCGCTCGCGCAGGCGCTCTCGGCCGCGCCGGACCTGCTGCCGGTCGACGAGCGGCTCGAGCGCATGTTCGCCCAACTGGCGCGCGACGACCGCGGCTTTCACAAGCTGCCGCGGGTGCGCGAGGCGCTGCTGCGTCCGGGCGCGATGCAGGCCTGGCGGCACGCGCTTGCGGAGGACGTGTGGGCGGTCAGCCGGCAGCCCGCGCGGCTCGCTCAGGCGATCTGCGACGCGCTCGCGGTGGCCTGTCCCGAATCGCGCGACGAACAACGCGTGCAGCCGCCGACGCTGGCCGGCTTCGCCGACGCGGTGGCCGACGCAAACCGTCGCGTGCGCGCAATCTTTCTTGCGGCCGGCATCGACCGCGGCCAGGCGGCGGCAGATCTGCATTACCTGGCGTCGCGCACCGCGCGCGACCGCACGCTGCTCAACCAGCCCGGGGTCGAGCGCGGCATCCGCGCGATGCGCGAGAGCATGCGGCTCGATCTCGGCGCGCTGCTGGCGGTGTTCGACGCGCAACTCGCCGCCGCGCAGCGCCTGCCGCGCGCCGCCGGCGCGCCGGTTGCGCCGCCGGCATCGCTTGCCCCGCATGTGCAGGGCGAGATTCTCGACTACGCCGAAGTCGAAGGCGGCTTCGTCGTGATCGGCGGGTCGGGCCCCAATCGCTACGACATGGACCGCCTGCTTGCGGTGATCGACATCGGCGGCGACGACGAATACCGATGGAGCGGGCTGGCGCCGGCGGCGCAGGTGGTGATCGATCGCGGCGGCAACGACCGCTACCTTGCCGTGCGCGGCGGACCCGGCGCCGGCTGGCTCGGCGTCGCGCTGCTGATCGATCGCCGTGGCGACGACCGCTACGAGAGCGCGCTCGGCGGCTGCGGCGCCGGGGTGTTCGGTGTCGGGCTGCTGATCGACGAGGCGGGCAATGACCGCTACGTCTGCGCGGCCTGGTCGGCCGGCGCCGGCCTGTACGGCGCCGGCGTGCTGGTCGACGGCGGCGGCGACGATAGCTACCTGTCGCAGTCCTTCAGCCAGGGCGTCGGCGGGCCGCGCGGCCTCGGCGTGCTGCTCGATGCCGGGGGCGGCGATCTGTATCGCGCCAACGGGCCGGTGCCCTCGGCGTACGGCACGCCGGCGGTGTTCATGGGTTTCAGCCAGGGTGTGGGCGTCGGCATCCGCCCGTACGACACCGGCGGCATCGGCGCGCTGATCGATCTCGGCGGCGACGACCGCTACGAAGGCGGCGAATTCAGCCAGGGCGGCGGCTACTACTGGGGCGCGGGCTTCCTGCACGACGCCGCCGGCAACGATCTCTATTACGGCAATCGTTATGCCCAGGGCTTCGCCGCGCATCAGGCCTTCGGGATGCTCAGCGATCTTGCAGGCGACGATGTCTACTGGGCGATGACCGCGGCCGGGCAGGGCGCCGCCTGGGACCAGGCGATCGCGCTGCTGTTCGACGCCGGCGGCGACGATCACTATCGCGCGGCGCAGCTGGGCCAGGGCGCCGCTGCCCAGCAGGCGCGCGCGGCGCTGCACGATGCCCTTGGCGACGATGTCTACATTTCCGCGCATCCGGTGGCGCAGGGCGCCGCCGGCGACAACGTCTATCATTTCCGCGCGGACGATCCCGTTCACAGCCTCGGCGTGCTGCTCGACGAACGCGGCGACGATCGGTATTCGAGCGGGCTCGCCAACGGCGAGTCGCGGCTGCGGCTCAGGGCCGGCGCCAACGGGCGCGGCGTGGCCGGGTTCGCCGGGGATCGCGACTAGTGCGCCGCAGGTTGAACCTTCTGCAGGCTTCGACTAACTTGGCGGCGTGCGAAGGGCTGGAAACACGCGAATGACGCCTGCACGATTGCCTGTTGCCGGACTACTCGCCGCGTTCGCGCCGCTGGCCGTGCCGGCGCGCGCCTTGCCAACGGCATGAAGCATCTGCCCAACCTGATTACCCTGCTGCGGCTGCTGATGGTGCCGTTCATTTCGGTGCTGCTGGCCGAGCGCGCCTATGGCCTGGGCCTCGCCGTCTATCTTGCGGCGGCGATCTCGGATGGCGTCGACGGGTTTCTGGCGCGGCGTTTCAAGGTCACCTCGCGCATCGGCGCGCTGCTCGACCCGGTGGCCGACAAGATGATCGTCATTTCCGCCGCGTTCGTGCTCGCCTGGCACGCGCTGCTGCCCCTGTGGCTGGCGGTACCGTTGATCGCGCGCGACGCGCTGATGCTGGCGGTGGGGCTGACCGATCCGCGACTGCAGGAAGAGTGGCTGCCGCCCAACCGCATGGGCAAGCTGCACGCTGCGCTGGCCTTCGGCGCCATCATCGTTACCTTGGCGCAGGCCGCCGGCGTCATCGATGCGCCGCTGCTGCTCGATGTGGTTTACGTGGCGGCATTCGTGACCGTGCTGGTGTCCGCCGCGCTCTACTTCAAGGCCTGGCAACGCCACCGCCGGCAGGGCTGAGCCGTCAGCGCACGGTCAGCGTGCCCAGCACGCGAAAGCCGTCGTCCCCCTGCGGTTCCAGCACCACCATCTCGCCCTGCGCCAGCGACACGCCGGTCGCCGCCGTGGTGTTGAAGCCGTGCGACACCAGCACCAGGTTGGCCGCCGCGCCCCAGCGGCTGATCGCTTCGCGCACCGCGAGGCGCTTGCGCTCGCGCGTCTGTGCGTCGTCGTAGCCGATGTTGTCCAGCATCTCCCAGGGCTCGACGCTGCCGAAGGCGAGCGCGGCGGTGTCGATGCAGCGGCAGAAGCGCGACGACAGTACACGGCCGACCGCTATGCCGCGCGCACGGAAGGCCTCGCCCAGCCGCTTCGCATGCTCGCGCCCGGCCTCCGACAGCAGGCGCTGGCTGGCGCAGTCGTCCAGCGTCCAGCCCTCCGGGTCGTAGACGCCCGGCACCGTCGGCGAGTGGCGGATCATCACCACCCGCCCGCCTTCGGCCAGTTTCGACCACAGCGCCTCGTCGGCCTGCACAGTGGTCGCAGCGAGCGCCGTGCTCAGGGCGACCAGGGCACTCAACACAGAGAGCACAGAGGCCACAGCGTTAAACGCGCGTCCGAATAATGCCGCGAACGCGCCTGGCCGAAGCCTTCGACGCTCCGGAATAGCCGCGCCTTTTTCTCCGTGATCTCTGTGTCCTCTGTGGTGAGTCATTCTTCGCGGCGATACGGAAAAAACAATGGCCCCGCGTACGGGGCCATGGTTCGACTGCAAGCTGCTGGGGCGGTTCAGCGGCCGCGCCACTGCGGCGGGCGTTTCTGCATGAAGGCATCGATGCCTTCGCCGGCATCCTCGGCCATCATGTTGCACGCCATCACCTCGGCCGCGTAGTCGTACGCTTCTTTCATGCCCAGCTCGATCTGCTTGTAGAACATGCGTTTGCCGGTGGCGACCGCGACCGGCGATGTCTTCACGATGCCCGCGGCCAGGCTGGCCACCTCGGCGTCGAGCCGCGCGGCCGGCACCACGCGATTGACAAGTCCCAGTTCCCGCGCGCGCGCGGCATCGACAAAATCGCCGGTGAACAGCATCTCGGCCGCCTGCTTGCGCGGCACGTTGCGCGACAGCGCGACCGACGGGGTGGAGCAGAACAGGCCGACATTGATGCCGGACACCGCGAACTTCGCCTCTTCGGCGGCCACCGCGAGATCGCAGGCGGCCACCAGCTGGCAGCCGGCGGCGGTGGCGATGCCGTGCACGCGCGCGATCACCGGCTGCGGCATGCGCGCGAGCGTGAGCATGAACTTGCTGCAGGTCGCGAACAGCTGCGCGTAGTAGGCCTTCTCGGGCCGGGCGCGCATCTGCTTGAGATCGTGCCCGGCGCAGAACGCTTTGCCGCTGCCGGCGATCACCACCACCCGGGCGCTGGCATCCTGCTCGATCGCCTCGAGCGTCGCCTGCAGTTCGGCGAGCAGTTCCTCCGACAGCGCGTTGTACTGCTCGGGCCGGTTCATCGTCAGCGTGACCACGCCGCCGTTGCGGCTTTGCAGCAGCAGCGGCTCGGCGGTGCGGGGGGCGAGGGCGGGATTGGCGCTCATGAGCATTTCTCCTGACTTGGCCGCGCGCGGGCGGCCCGAACGATGGCTTTTATTATAGGCCTGCGGGCGCTTGCTAGGTCTCGCCGTAGAGCTGCGCGCGGTTGCGCCCCTTTTCCTTGGCCCGGTACATCGCGGCGTCGACATTGCGCATCAGCGTATCGATGTCGCTGCCGTGGCGCGGATACAGTGCGATGCCGACGCTGGCGGTCACCGACACATGCTGGTTGCCGACCGCGATTTCCGCGCTGGTGGCGGCGAGCACCTTTCGGGCAACGTTCCGAACCTCGGTTTCGCCGCCCGGCTGCTCCAGCATCAGCACGAACTCGTCGCCGCCCAGCCGGGCGACGGTGTCGGCTTCGCGCACGTTGGCGCGCAGCCGGCGCGCCACCTGCACCAGCACGCGGTCGCCGGCCTCGTGGCCGTAGCGGTCGTTCACGTTCTTGAAGCCGTCGAGATCCACCATCAGCAGCGCGAATTGGCTGCGGTGGCGTTCGCTGCGGGCAATTGCGTGCGCCAGCGAGCGGCCGAAGGCAGCGCGGTTGGGCAGGCCGGTCAGCTCGTCGTTGAAGGCGAGGTAGGCGATGCGCTCTTCCGCCTGCTTGCGTCGGGTGATGTCGCGCAGCGTCACGCTGGCCTTGATCTCGCCGCGCGGGTCGCGGTAGAGCGCGCTGGCGATCTCGCCGGGAAACCGGCTGCCGTCGCTGCGCAGGATGATGGTTTCGCCGCGCGCATGGCCGATACGCTCGCGCTCGGTGAACAGCGCCGCGGTGCGGGAATCGTCCTGCGCCAGGATGTCGCCGATGTTCTGTTCGAGCAGCGCCTCTCGGCTGTAGCCAAGAAGCCGGCAGGCTTCCCGGTTGGCGGCGAGCACCCGCCCGTCCGGCGCGGTGATCAGGGTGGCCTCGATGCTGTACTCGAACATCGCCTCGAAGCGCGCTTCGATCTCGCCGAGCGATTCCGCCAGCGCGCGCTCCCGGGTGATGTCCTCGTTGATGGCGACGCCGCCGATCACCTCGCCGTTCGCGTCCCGGATCGGCGCTGCCCAGTTGAGGATGGTCTTGCGCTGGCCGTCGAGGGTCTCGATGTCGATCATCTCGTTGCTGGAGCTTTCGCCGCGCGACAGCGCCCGCGCCATTGCCCAGTCGTCCGGCTCCAGCGCAATGCCGGTGCGCGTCCAGCGCCCGCGAAACCGGGAATAATCGCCGGTCTTGAGCGCTTCGTCCGCGCCCCAGATGCGCTGCGTGGCCGAGTTGGTGAGAAAGATGCGGCCGGCGCGGTCGGCGACGAACACCGCGACCGGCAGGCTCTCGACGACCTGGCGCAGCAGCGATTCTTCCCTGCGCAGCGATTCGGTGAGCCGCTCGCGGCCCCGGATCTCGCGGCCGAGCAGCCAGGTCAGCGCGATCAGCAGCAGCGCGACGACCAGCGTGCCCGCGATGAATGCGGCG
>CALJLA010000007.1 GCA_937983055.1 uncultured Pseudomonadota bacterium | reverse complement strand
ACCATTAGCCTTTGTAGCTAATGGTCTGCGTTTCGGCCCGCGAAGGCATCTAGATCGGAGGTTTCAATGTCGGTGAAAACGTCGAAGCAGCCTTGGCCCAGCGACGCCTTGATGGTCGTCGCTTCGTTGGAGGGTCAGGAGCGGCGGGAGCACATGGAGTCCGTCGTGCCCGCGGCGTGCCGCGACTGCGGCGCGGCGCTGGCGGCGGACAGCTTCACGATCCGCACGGCGTGGAACCTGCCCGTGCGGCGCGGCCGGCCGGTGAAGTTCTTCTGCATGGCGTGCGCCCATGGGTACGACATGAGGTCGATCGACCAACTGCACGATCACTCCGTCGGCGGGTTTGGCCGCAAGACGCACAGCGCGGCGGTGCAGTGCCAGTTGTTCAATGAGAGGTTTCCGATCGGGTCGGAAGTCCGCTACTGGCTCGGCGCTCGTGAAGGACCGGGCCGCGAAGGCAAGACGCGCAGCGAGGCCTTTGTGCTGGGTAATGGCTCGCCCTGCGTGTTCCTTGCCGGGATCGCCGGCTGCGTCGCGCTCAGTCACGTTGAACCGGTGATCGAAGGATGAGCAAGCCGCGCCTGACATGTCGCGTGATGCGCGGGCTGGAGATCCTCGCCGATCCGGGGTCGCCGCCGTTGCTGCGCTCGGGCAGGCAACGGCGCGACGCTCAGCGGGCGATCGAGTGGATCGCGGATATGCGTAAGTGGCGGGCGCGGCCTGCCAAGCAGAAGCCCGCGGGGGCGGCGGCGGCGTTGCCTGTTACGGCGCGGCGCAACTTCGGGCAGTTGGAGATCGGCAACATCCGCCTCAAGGGAGGCATCGACCCCACACTCTGACAGGAGACCGTGCGATGGAAGCAGCATCATTCGACGAAGCAAACCTTGTGCTCGGCCCGCCGCCTGGCATGACGGAGGAGCAGGTCGGCTCGCTCTCCGTTTGGCGCGGCGCTTATGCCGACGGCCGGCCCGTTGTCATCTCCTGCTTCAAGGTGACCAAGGAGGAACTGGAAGAGATCAATCGCACAGGTCGCGTCTGGCTGCACGTGTTCGGCGTCACGATGCCGCCGGTGTGGCTGGGCGGGCGGAACCCGTTTACGTCGGAGGACGCAACTTGACGCAGAACCTGCTCACGATCGGCAATCACGATTCGACCAGCCGGCGCTTCGGTCTGCCGCTGGACTTCGTCACCTGGACGAACGCGATCCTCGCCCGCAAGGGCAAGGGCAAGAGCTACCTTGCCAGCGTCATGGCCGAGGAGCTGCTCGCCGCCAAGCAGCAGGTGGTCGTCATCGACCCCACCGGCGGCTGGTACGGGCTGCGCTCCAGTGCCGACGGCAAGGGCGACGGGTTCGGCATCTACGTGCTGGGCGGCGATCACGCGGACATCACCTTGGAGGAACAGGCCGGCGAAACCATCGCCCGCTGGATCGTGGAGAAAGGATTCAGCGCGGTCATCGACATCTCGCTCTTCCGCAAGGGCCAGGTGCGCCGCTTCGTCACGCCGTTCCTGGAGACGCTCTATCGCCTGAATCGCGAGCCGTTGCATCTGTTCGTGGATGAGGCTGATGACATCGCGCCGCAGAAGCCGTTCGGCGACGAGGCGGCGATGGTCGGCGCGATGGAGGACGTGGTAAAACGCGGCCGTAAGAAAGGCATCGGCTGCACGCTCATCACCCAGCGGCCCGCGGACTTGGCCAAGCAGGTCCTCACGCAGTGCGAGATGGTCATCGCGCTGGGCATGAATCATCCGCGCGACCTCGCGGCCGTGAAGGAGTGGATCAACGTCCATGCCGATCCGACCAAGGCCGAGGAGATGATCGCCAGCCTGCCGTCGCTGCCGACGGGCACGGCCTGGTTTTGGGCTCCCAGCTTCGGAGATCTGTTCGAGCGAGTGAGCGTGCGAAAGCGGCAGACGTACGATAGCTCGGCGACGCCGAAGCCGGGCCAGCGCATCATGGTGCCGAAGCGCCTCGCGCCGGTGGACGTGCGCAAGCTGGGCGAAGAGATCGCATCGACCGTCGAGCAGGCCAAGGCGAATGATCCCGCGCGGCTGAAGGCAACGATTGCTCAGTTGGAGAAGCAGCTCGCGGCGAAAGCGCGCGGCAACGGGCACGTCGATCAGGCGTCGATCGAGAAGGCCGTCGCGGAGGCGGTCACGGCCATCGAGTCGAAATGGCGCGCGGCGCTGGAGTCGGCGAACGACTGGATCAGCACGCTCGGCAACAAGCTCGAAGAGGTCAACCGGCTGACCTCCATGAAGGTGCGCACCGTTGACGCTCCGCGAGCGACGGCCCCACGGCCGGCGCGGACGATCGAAACCCGCGCCGTGGCACCCAACCCGCCCGCGCGGGTCGCCAGGGCGGCGTCGGCCGTGAGCGGTGATGCGACCGGCGCGGCGTCGCGCGTCCTGGCAGTACTCGCCCAGTTCCCCGATGGTCTCGATGATCGGTACATCGCGGCGCGGGCGGGCGTGTCGCGGAAGAAGAGCACGTATCGCAACGCGCTTACCGACCTGCGCAAGCGCGGGTACCTGCGCGATCAAGGCGGGCTGCGCACGCTCACGGCCGAAGGCATCGCCGCCGCCGCCGACACGCCGCCGCTGCCGACCGGGCCGGAGTTGCTCGAGTACTACCGCGCGCAGCTCGGCACCGGCGCGGCGCGGCAGATTTTCGAGGTCCTCGTGGAACGGTCGCCCATGGCGCTCGACCGCGTCGCTCTGGCGAACATGGCCGGCGTCGACGACGCGAAGTCCACCTTTCGGAACGCACTGACCGAGCTGCGCACCTGGGACCTCTTCGAAGGGCGAGACGAGTTGCGTCTCTCGCGCGAAGTCGCGGAGGCGATCCGATGATCCTGAGCATCTACGAGGTTGAGGCCCGCGACCAGTCAGGCAAGCTGCTGGCCGTCGTCGGCGTGGAGGCGACCCTGAAATCCTGCGCCGAGCGCATCGCCCGCGAGGTGGTGCTCGACCGCATGCCGCTGCTGCACCCTCATCTGCTCAAGGTCGAGGCCCGCCAGGCGGTCGAGGGTCTCATGCCCCGCGCTGGCGACGATCGTCGTGAACGCGATCGCATCAAGCGGCGTCAGGGGCGGCTGCTGGCGAAGATGGCCCGCATGCCGGAGGAGGAACGCCGGGCCCTGCTGGCGGCTCTCCTGCGGCAACAGGTGCCCGGCAGGACGGCCGTGGTGGTTCGGGCGGGGATTTCGGCGGGACCGGCCTGCGAACCCTCCCCTCTCCCCCTCATTCCGATCAAGCCGCGCGCCGTCATTTCTGACGGCGCTTTGAATCTCACACAGGAGACCGTCTGATGGGCAAGGACTCGCGCATCGAGTGGACGCACCACACCTTCAACCCGTGGATCGGGTGCGTGAAGGTCTCGGAGGGCTGTCGCTTCTGCTACGCCGAGGGCATGTCCAAGCGCACCGGCAAGGCGAAATGGGGACCGCTGGGCCAGGGCACGCGCACGATGACCGGCGCGGACTACTGGCGGCAGCCGATCGTGTGGAACGCCGACTGCGAGCGGCGCGGTGTTCGCGAGCGCGTGTTCTGCGCGAGCATGGCGGACATCTTCGAAGCCTGGCCCGGGCCGATGCGATCCGGGGGCCTCGACAAGCGGGTGCTGAAGCGCGACGACGGCCGGGCCCTGCTGATGGACGATGTACGCCAGTCCCTGGTGGAGCTGATCGAAGCCACGCCGTGGCTCGATTGGTTGCTCGTGACGAAGCGGCCGCAGAACGTGCGCCCGATGTGGCCGAATCCGAGGATCGGCGCGACGTCCATCATGCCCCGCAACGTGTGGGTGCTCGCGTCGATCGAGGATGACATGACGGCGGCGCAGCGCGTGCCCGTCCTGCGCGGCGTGCCCGCAGCGGTGCGGGGTCTTTCCTTCGAGCCGATGCTCGGCCAGGTGCGCATGTCGGCGCTGCTCGATCCGCTGTGCGTCGAGCGCATGCCGCAGATCGATTGGGTGATCATCGGCGTCGAGTCGCGCGGTTCGCGCGTCGGACGGCTCGATCTGACGGGCGACTGGAAGGAGCAGACCTGGCTCGACGTCGCGGAGGAAACGGTCGAGGCCTGCCGCAACGCCGGCGTCGCCGTGTTCGTCAAGCAGATCCCGCACGCCGGGATGGTGCTCCATCGAAACGCCGACGGCACCTGGCCCGACGCCTGGCCGCAGGTCCTGCGCGTGCAGGACCTGCCCGTCTCGCCGGCGGCATTGCTGCCGGTTTCGAGGGCGTGATATTTCGCGCGAAATGTTCAGGCTCGGGACTTCGTGAAGTCCTTCGATCGAGTCAGATGAGCGGCGATGGCCGCGTCCCCATTGGGAAAGAACGTGGCTGTAAAGCTGCCCGGGCCGTCGAAGTGGATCGCGTCGAGCAGGATCGTGTCCAGGAGCGACATGAGCTGGTCGCGGAACACGGCTGGCCACTCGATGCTGACGCGGAACATGCCCTGCTCGGTGCGACAGATCTGTCGCCGACGGGACAGCAGACGCGCTTCCTTCAGCGCGTGCACGATGTCGGCCGGCAGGTCGGGCAGGTCGATGAGCTGCATGTGTCATTTATCGGTTCAGCAACGGTGGGCCTGTCGCTATCATGAAATGTCGCCCAAGGAGACCCCCATGAAACGAGCCTCGATCATCGGCCTCATCCTCGTCACGAGCCTGTACGCTGCCGAGACCTCCGGCCCGCGGTCACCCATGGCGGTGAAAGCCAGGCGGGTCTACGAGCAGCAGCTCAACTGGACCAATGGCGAGTTCGAGCAGGCGTTGAAGGCGGCTCGGGAGAAGCGCGACGCGGCGGAGAAGTCGCATCGCGCTGAGTACGTGGCGACGCTCAAGCGGGCGCTGGACGTGGCGCTTCAGGCCAAGGACCTGGAGGAGTCCAACCGGATCAGCGCGGCCATCAAGGGCGCGGAGCAGCCGATCGCCGCGTCCGATGCTGCGCCGCCGGCGGGCACGTGGTTGTGCCGGATGGCCAAGAGCGACGGCGAGGAGTACACGTGGGAGATGGCGACCAAGGGCATGATGCTGGTGGACCTTGCATGGATCGACAAGCATGGCAACCGCAACGCCCATTCACCCGCTCGTCAGCACGAGCTGGTCCCGCAGGCCGATGGGAGCTTTCGCATGAATCAAGGCGGCTGGGGACACACACTGCTCACCTTCGCCGGCGGGAAGGTCTTCGTGGAACGCTACGAGAAGCGGAACGGCGGCTTTGAGTCTGGTGTCGGCTCCGCGCCCTTGAAGTCCGCAGATCGTGTCGGTCGTGAATGACACTCTCACCTGCTGGCCCACGGCGGCGAAGCTGAGTTTCTCGCGTGCAGACGGCCATAGCCGTACGGGTTGACGACGCGGCTCACGTCGGCGGCGATCGCCATGTTTCGTGCGTGGCTCTGGTCTTTCTGGATGGCATAATGCTCGGTGCGGAGCTGGTCATCATGCTCAATGAGATGCACCCAGCCCCTGGGACTGCGCGCCATCGGTCCGGCAGCGTGTTCAACGCGGTCCGCGAAATCATTGTCCTCGTATCCCCAGCCCTCGAGCGTCTCGTCATACCCGCGAACGGCGTGAAAGACGCCAGCGAGGACGGCCACCTGGCCTTGGCTGCGCAAGAATCGCGTTGCCAAAACGACGCCCGGTGCTCGGCTTGAGGCGAACAGTTCCATCACCTGGACCATGAGTGACGGCGGCGCGAGCACGTCGGCGTCGAGAAAGACGAGCACGCCGCCCCTGGCGATCCTCGCGCCGCAGTTGCGGGCATGGCTGAGATTGAAGTGCGGCCGGTCTGGAACGCAAACGGCGCGGATATTGCGCTGTGGTTGGCAGGCGATCCACCGGTGGCACTCATCGGGATCAGAGTAGTCGACAACGATCACTTCGTGCTCGACGCCGTGCTGCCCTGCGAAGAGCGGCAACGTGTAGCGCAGATGGTCAAGCCTGCCCTTGCAGGTCGTGATTATTGACAGTTGCATGATTCCCTCCAGTCACGAGCAGGTCCGCTTGGTAGAAGCGTGTGAGCAACTCGCGGATTTCTTCGTCGAAGAACAGATCGCGCCGGAAGGTGACGCCATCAGCGTCGATGGGCTGGCGATCATCGGCGGCGCGCTCGCCGTCGCGCGTGTAGTGTGTGAGATGCGGCGGCTTGACCGGCCATCGCGTGGTGGCGATGTCGATCACGCGCCAAGGCGCTGCCAGGTAGTTGGCCGTCTGCGGCTCGACATGCACGCGATCGATCCGGATCATCTCATCGAGATTGCGGCAGTACTCCCTGAAGGAGATCACCATGCGCAGGGTGCGAATGAAGCGGTGCAGGTAGCAGGAGAGCGCCCTGGCCAGAGGATCGCGCACGTACCAGATGAACTCCTCCGCCTCGGCCGGCACGGCGAACACGCGATCAGCGAACACGCGGCGGTGGAACCGGTAGAAGCTCTTCCCGTCGACGTGCTTGTAGCCGTAGATGCTGCCGAGGATCGCCGAGCAACCGCATTTGGGCGACCAAGCGATCAACGTGTTGTTGTGCAGCGTGCAGTGCATTATGCGATCCAAACCGGCTGCTTGCGCGTGCCGCTGATCTTGCTCGTGTAGGCGGTCGCGCCGTCGAGGTAATAGTGCGTCACCTGGCTGTGGCGAGTGAGTTCGGGCGTGCGCCGCGGCGACCCGCCGTGCACCAGGTTCGCCGCCCAGACGATGGCGTGCCCGCGGGGCATGACGGCGTGTCGATACCGCAGTTGCGACTCGACCATCTTGCGGCGCATGAAATGCTCGTAGGTCTTGTAGCCCGACATGTCGTTGTCGGTGCAGAGCTTCGCGCCGGCGTCACTCATAGACCAGATCGGCAGCCGATGACTGCCGCTGAAATAGAACAGCGGGCCGTTGTAGTAACCCACGTCCTCGAGGGCGACCCAGACGCCGGCCATGAGGCCGGGCGGCTCGGTGTCGAAGTGGATCGTGTCGCTGTGGGCTTCCTGCTCGGTGCCCACAGGAAAGTTGAGCGTCTGAAACGCTCGGGCGACGCGGCCGTGCAGCTCGTACAGCTTCGACTGGATAGCCGGCCACAGCGCGATGGACTTCACAGCCGGGCAGCGTTTCCAGGCATCAAGCAGCCGCCAGATCGGTCGGCCCTCTTCGTCGCGCTTGTAGAGTGGCAGCGTCTGCTCTATCGCGGCGTCGATGAGATGCGAAGGCAGCTGTGGGTCGAACTGGAAGACACCATCAACCTCGAAGAGATCGCGATCAGTCATGATCATGGGTAATCCTCCGCATGAACCCAGGCTATGCCCTCCGGCAGCCGGCGGGCAGGTTTGCGCCACAGGCTGATGATCGACGGCACGTGCACCAACTGCAGGCCTCGGGCCTGCATCGCCGCGCTGATCCACAGATCGCTGTAGAGGTGGGCGTACTCAGCGCTGTACGGCTGCGTGCGGAGCGTCGCCGTGCGCGCGGCGAAGATGCCGCCCTGAATGTGTTCGTCGCGCACGCCGGGTTGCCGCGCGATATCGCCGACTTTGCGCGGCGCGTCGCCGCTGGGCTGAATGCAGCCGGCCATGCCGACGCGCTCGTCCTCGAGCGGCGCGATGATGTCGGGCAGCCAGGAGGGATGGAGCATGCGGCCGTGCTCGGCGCACACGTAGATGAGCCGATCGAAACGCGCCACCTGCGCGGCCCAGTTGATCGCGGGCCCATACTGATCGTTGCGTCCGAGCCATCGGTAGATGTGCGGCACGCCCGCGGCCGCGAGGGTCGACAAGATCAGCGGTGAAGGCCGCGAGGAGTTGTCCACCACGATCAACTCGGCCGGCAATCGGCACGCCTCGAGCGTCGGCGCGATGTCGCGCTCGATCCGGGTCATGGCCCGCTCGGAGGATCGAAAGGGAATGAGCACCAGGCTGACGCCGGCGACCAGGGTCAAAGGATCATCTCCTTACAGGGGTGAGTCACAGCGAAGCGTGAATCCCAGTTCGGCACCCACTCCTTCCACCTGCTGCGAACCTCCGGATAGTCCACGCACGGAATACCCAGGCGCTGGGCGACGTATGCGAGTACCCAGTCCTCGCGGATCAGGCCGAGCGTGCTGAATTCCTGAACGACCGCCCAATCACGACCCCACGTCGCATGCGGATCATTCAGGGCGGGATCATCCAGTCCGGCGTGGACCGCTTCGGCCGCGAGCCGGCTGTATCCGACAAAGCCGCCCTGAATGCCCGTGAGATGGCTGTTCTGCTGCACGGTGCCGAACAGGCCGTTGACCCTTGGCAGCCAGCACAGCCGGCGGTTGAAGCCGGTATCGGTGTCGAACTTCACCAGGTAATCGGTGCGCGGGCCCAGGCGCAGGCACAGGTCCAGGTTGCGCCGCAGCATCCTGCCACCGTGCTGCAGCAGCTTGAGCCGTTCGCCGACGTGAAACTCGGCCGCGAATTCACGCGCCAATTCCGGCCAGCGCGGGTCATCATCGCCGTCGCTGATGATCAGTAGACGCGACGTCGGCCACACTCGGCGGAAGTTCGTGAGGCACCATCGCGCCAATTCGACGTCGCGATAAACCTGCACGTAAAACGTCACACGCTCATCGCGCACGTCGGGATCGCGCATGTCGATGGCCGTCAGCGGCCCGCGCTGCTTGTGCAGGTTCCACCCTGGCGGGAGCGTGGCGATGGTCCGGCTCATCCGACCTCCCGCCGCTCGCGATCGCGGCAACGATAGAGGCCGAGCGTCTGCTCGATCACGATGCCGGCGGAGATTGCTGCCACGGCATCGATGAGCTTGAAGTCTGCTTCGTAGCAGCTTTGCCATCCGCCGACGCGCATGATGAGCTCGCGTCTGACCATGAAGTTGAGATGGTCAATCTTCGCGAAGCGAGGCGGCAACGTCGGCCGAAGCGGCCTGTCGCGGTCGCGATCGACCCAGCAGACGGCATAACCGAGGCGCCGCGTCGGGTTGAGACCAGGCCGGTCGAGCGCTTCTGCCATCGTCGCCAGGTAGTGCGGAAACATGAGGTTGTCATCGTCAAGGTTCACGACCGCGTCACCCTCGCAGTGCCACATCGCAAAGTTGCGGGGACCGTGTCCCCAGTCGCCCCGATGCTCAGGCGTGCAGAGGTATCGCACGCGGGGGTCGCCGACGCTGGCCACGATTCGCTCCACCTCAGCGTCATGTCCGTCAGCAATGACGAGATGCTCGAAGTTGTCGTAGGTTTGCGCCTGCACGCAGCGGATGGCCTGCAGCAGTTGGGCGTGGCGTCGATAGGTTGGCGTGAACACACTGATCAGCATGGCGCTCCCTCCATGATCTCGACGTCGAGGCCCGCGGCGGCGGCGATGCCGGCGACCTTGTGATACGACGACTCCCAGGCCTGGACCCGTTTGCCCATCAGCGCAGCGGCGACCATGACGTGCGCCCGATCCGTGCGGACTCGTTCGTGTCTCGCGATCGTTTCCAGCCAGGCATCAAGGCTGGAGCACGTCAGCGAGATGTCTCGGTTGAGCGGCGGCTGCAGTGGAAGGCGGCTCTCATGATCGGTGCGGAAGGCGTCGAGCACGCCGAAACCGGCGCGGCGAAACGGCCGCAGGTCGCAGAAGCACGCCATGTCGATGCCCATGATCGCGTTGCAGTGCGGGGCAATCGCCTCGAAGGACACGACATCGCGCGCCATCACCGTCGAGCGCGTCTGCTTGATCCAGGACAGCACGGAGGGTTCTGCCAGATCAAACGAGCTCGGGAGGATGAGCACACGCCGGAATCCGGCCTCGACGGGGGCTATGAGCCGAGGCATGCGATGAAACGGCCGACAGAAACCGCCGCTGCCGCAGATGATCGCAACGTCGCCTTGGAGCTCATGGGCGTCGATGAGATCGTGCTGCTGATATGGCGTTCCACTCAGGAGCGACTTGACGCCGGCCAAGATAAGCCGGTCACCGATGTTGCCCGGCGTGCGGAACAGGGTGACATCCTGCGCGTTCGCGAGGAACGACAGCACGACCGTCTCGGTTTGCTTGCGGAAGTACTCGTTCATATTTCGCGCGAAATGCCGGCACCGGCGAACGGCAGGTACTTCTGATAATCGGCCGGAATCCACTGTCGCAATACATCGCCGCTGGGGTCGGGCTCGCCATCGGTGACGCCGGCGGCCTGCGCGGACCAGCGGCCGTTCAGCGTGGTCAGGCTCTTGCGCCCGGGCAGGCACTTGATGCCAACGGCTTGCGGGGCCTCGGGTGTGTCGCGATCGATCAGCAGCTTCGGGCCGTCCCAGCTCCGCCAGAGGGTGATATCGATGAAGGTCTGCCACTCACGGCAGACGCGGGCAAGATGATCGAGGACGGAGCGTCGCATGCCGGTGGCGAAGAGCGAGCTGTGCGCCGTGTTGCGGCACCTGCGCCAGCGGCGATCGCGGACGTTGTAATAGCGATCGTTCGACGTGCCCACCAGATCCGCCTGCGCGAGCAGATCCATCATGCGGCGCAGGTAGTCCTGCGGATAGTAGTCGTCGTGCTCGATGATGATCACGCGATCCGCCTGGACGTTTGGGATCGCCTCGAGCAGGTTCAAGCCCAGCGTGTGATCCGGGTCGTCGGCCGTCGGCTGCCGGCGGATGTAGAGTTGCCCTTGCGTGCATGTGATTGGTTGATCGCCGTCATCGACGACGATCCACTGCACCGCGCCTGCGAAGTCTTGCCGCTCCATCCAGGTCTCGCACAGCGCAAAGGCTTCGGGCGCATCGCGAGTCGGTGTGATGAGCGTGACCAGCGGCTTCGGCGGCACGGTTGCCCGCGGCCGTGCTGCCGGTGTGCCCACGTACTCGGCCGTCATCCCCAGTTTGGCGATCACCTCGTCCTGCCTGCGGCGGATGCCGTCGTAAATCATGCCCGGCTGCCGGCCCGAGAGATTGGGCAGCCGCTCGTCGTACGGCTTCGACGGATCGTTGATGCCGTCGCATCCGATCAGCCGCAGGTGGTTCACGCCGGCGAACCAGGCGAAATGAATCAGCGGCTGGATGGTGCCTCGCCCACGGTACAGCATGCGGGAAGCGGCGAGTTGTTCGCGGGTCTGGTCGAGCGCGAGCCAGCGGTCCGTGAAGTTCATCGGGTTGAGATACCAGCACACGCGCCGAGCGCCGCGCACCCGGCGCGGGAATCCCGGCAGCCCCCAGTCGCCTTCCATCAGCACGGGCAGGCTGCGAATCGGCGGGTGCTCGTCCGTCTGCCGCAGCCAGTGGTTGTGATCGGAATCGAGTGCGAAGAAGTAGACGTCATCGTGAGGTACATACTGTTCAGCCGAGACCGAGTCGTTGATCATGAAGACTGGGCCGTCGACATTGAGCAGATCGCGGTAGTCGAACGTGGTTTCGCCTCGGCCCAGGACATAGCCCACCTGGCCCGCGTGGCGATTGGCGAAGCTGGCAAAGGGAACTGATTCGGGCTCGATGCGGCGATCACAGCAGGTTGCACAGATGCGATCGCCGGCATCGCCCCGCGACACCATCGTGCATCGCCGATGCAGGGCGCAATCGAACACGCGCAGGGAAACCGTGCCATTGCACGACCGGCAGGACGTCTTGTCGATCGCCTGCCCGCGGTGATGGCATGGCAGCAGATGACGCGCCTCGATCGAGGCGTCAGGCATGCGGCCCGGCGTGGGCGGTGCGACGATCCGCCTGCCCTTGCCCTGATCCAGACCTCGCTGCTGCCGCGTGTCCTGGATCAATCGGATTCGATCTTGTGGCGACTTCATACTTCAGGTGGGGATGACGACGACGGCGACTCTGTTTCGCAAGCGACGACGCGCACCGTGGCCGGCGGGTCACCGCTGATCGCGACGTCGAGGGTGTAATCACCGAAGGGGCAACCGAGGCCCGGGCCCAGATAGCTGCCTTCCCAGGCGTTGTTGGTGGCGAGCAGCCCGGTGATCGCCCAGCGTTCCCCGTTCCACTGCACACCGTCATTCGTAATGCGGATGTATTCGTTGCCGGCCTGCTGTTGCTCGACGGGATAGCCATCGTCGCAAGGTACGCCACCGCTGTGGACCTCGGCGTGGCCGGTGACCGGTCCGACAACGCCGAACTCGAAGTCTGCCTCAATTCGGATGCACTGCTCGTCGCACTCGCAGTTCACGCAGTCCTCGTGATCGCACGCGTCGAAGATGTCCAGCGTGTCAAATTCCGTCGCCTCCTGCCCCATCACGTCGGGCTCTTCGAAGCGGTAGCAAGCGCCTGTTCCATCGAGCTGGATCACGGGATCGGCCCAGTCGGTGGTCACCAGGTCAAAGACCCACGTAGGCAAAAAGATGTCGGCACCGTCACCCTCACTCGTCGCGCCGCACTGTCGCCACCGGTCGAGCTTCTCGCCGGGCATTTCACTGGACGAGGGCGGCGACGTGCAGAACGGGACCTTGCATCCCTGTTCGACCTCGCCCTTCACGCGCTTGGGCTTCTTGCGAGGTTCGTGACGCCAGGTCTCGAAGAGGAACACTTCCCACTGGCATTGGCCATCGTGGACGCACTGACGCCGGGCAAGGCTTCGGATGTCCTGGGTCGAACTGCTGCCTCCGCCTCCTGACGCGCTCGTGCTGGTGCTTTCGATTGCGTCGTTCTCGAAGTGGAACCAGTAGTCTTTGAGCGCAGTTGCGCCGGTCCCGTATCGCACTTCTGTGACATCGACCAATGCTCCTATGCCGGCCGGCAATAGCCGCAGATCGTCGTCCACGCGGATGCCGCAGCCTTCTTCGCCTTCGCCATCGTTGGGATTCTCGACGCCGTTGTAAGCCCACACTTCTCGGCCGCCCGATCGGTCCTGCCAGCCGTCGTACCCGCCGGCGACCAGTTCCTGCTCATGCACGAAGTAGCGCCAGCGGTTGACCCACTCACCGTCCTTCCGCACCGGCTCACGGCTGACGATCTTCCCTTTGAACGTGACCTCGTATCGATTGCACACCTTCACGATTGCCCAGCGCACTGGACCGCCGGCCTCTGCAGCGGACTCTTTCCACAGGATCGTTGCCGCTCCGGTGGTTCCGCTGAGAAGCATGCTCGTGATGCTGTGCCCGACGTCGGCGCGGTCATGCCACTCCTTCTCGATCGACACCTTGCAGATCGCAAGGCCGGTGACGACCGCCTTGCCGAATTCGCCTTGGCGGATCGGCTCGAGCAGCACGGCGAAGCGCCCCAGATGCACGCTGATGTCTGGCACCTTGCCGACCAAAAGCGCGCGGTCCTGAAACTCGCCCAAGTTCGCCGTCGGTGTGATGGGCACGGTCGCGGTGTCGATCGCCAGGACGCTGAAGCGATCGCGATCGCTACCGGAATCGTTCTTGATCAGCACGACGCCTGCCTGGCGATGGAGCTTTCGCCAGGCGGCATCATCGCGGTGGTCATCGTTTCGGTGCTGCTGGTGCGACTTGAGCAGATCGAGCAGCGCATTCCACGCCGCCGCTGGGATTGCCAGCGGTTCGCGCGCCGCGACCTTATCGAATTTGTCAGCGGGTCCGGCCATGATCAGTCGTTGATGCCCAGGGCCTCGAAGTCGATCGGATCAAATACTTGTTCGACATAGGCGGCGATCGGCTTGACGGTGAGTCGGTTGTTCACGACCACGTGGCGTCGCCTCGTCCAGATGTACTCCCAGCCCTTCGCCGTGATGCCGGCGATGTCTCCAATCGCGCGGCCGGCGATGTTGGGGGAAAATCCCAGCAGGAACTGGACTTCGAGCGTGCCGTTCTTCGCGCCACCCACCGCGCCGAAATAGAGCAGTTCCCCGGCTTCGCCTTCGATCGTCACACCGTCATCGGTGGTGATCGTGACGTTGCCGTTGTTCACGCCAACCTTGGCCAGCGTCTTGATATAGGCACCTGTTCCCTGGCTGATCGGAAACGATTTGGTCACGGTGAAGCCGAGCTTGGGGACGGGAATGTCGACGCCCTCGACGTTCTCGCCATCGCCGACGCCGATCAGGTTGCCGTTGTCGGCGACGTTGGCTGCTTCGCCCGCGGCCGCGAACGCGCCCACCGTCGCCTTGCTCGCGATGATGTGTTCCGTCGCCCCGGTCGTATCGAAGGAGAAGGACGTCTCTCCGCCGCCCGTGCTTTGCAGATCATCCTCCGTGCCGTAGTAGGCGACGCCGAACCATTCATCACCGATCTCGAAGGCCTCACAGGATTCGGGCAGGAGGACGAGCGTGGTTCCACCGCCGATGTCCCATGTCGCGGGTGCCCCCGACAGCACCGCGGCGCGGGCCTCTTCCAGGTCGGCCGCGTCATCAATCCAGTACTGCCGACGTCCACTGCTGGCGTCGGCTCGCTGCTGCTCGGCTTGTTCGCGGGCGGTGGCCATATATCAGGTGAACGCGGGAAGGCTTCGTCGGATGAGCTCCAGGAGCTGCACGGCTCGCTTGGCGATGTCGTTGCCCTGCTTTTGCTGCTGCACCATCTGCTGCTGGAAGTTGCGGCCGCTGCCCTGCAGGCTCTGGAGACTGAACTTGTCAAAGGTGCCCGTCGTCAGGAAGCGCTTGAGCACCCCGGGCACGTCGTCTGCGCTTTCCGATCCGATGTCCTGCAGCTGCTTCTTCAGGTCGAAGTCAATGCCGCCATCAGCGGCCTGCTCGCGCTTCTTCTTCGCATCCTCCACGGCGGCGCGCAGGGCGTCCTTCGCGGCTTCGAGCTCGCTGGCCGTGCCTTCGATCGCATTCATCACGGCGGCTTCGTCTCGCCGGCGAGCCTCCTGCTCTTCACGGGTGATTCCGGCAATCGCGCCCTCGAACTCGCGCCCGATGTCGGCCAGGGCCTGGGTGCGCTCCTCTTCGATCTGACGGAGATTGGACTGTCGCTCCTGCTCACGATCTCGGGCATCGGCCGCGCGCTCGCGACGGTTGATATCCTTCGCTTCCTCAGCGTTGAAGCTGCTGTCGAAGAAGCCGTGCACGTCGTGGATCGTGTTCGTCACCGCCTCCTGGATGTCGCTCCAGACGCTGGCGATTCCGGAGGTCACGTTCTCCCACAGGGTGCGAAAGAAGGACGTGAAATTGACCCAGGCAGCTTTCAGCGAAGCAACGAAGCCGACAAAGAACTTGGCGACCGTCGCGACGGCACTGCGCCAGACCTCGACGAAGCGGTCCTTCACCGACTGCCACAGCACGTTCAGCGTGTTCACGCCCCGTTGCCATTCGAGCTTGAGCGTCAGCCAGAGGATGCGGGCGGCAAGCGCCCAGTCACCCGCGGCGAGTGCGTCGCGGATGCCGCTCATCGCCAGCTGGGCGTCGCCCTTGAGCGTTTCGAATGCATCGCCCAAGGCGCCCAGCGCATTCTTACCCATCTCCGTCTTGGTGACGATCACCGCGACCAGGCCTGCAATCGCGGCCGCGACAAGTCCGATCGGCGTGAGCAGCGCGGCGATGATTGCCTTGACGCCCATCAGCGCGGTGCCGAACAGGCCCAGCGCGCCGCTCACCAGGCCGAGCACGGCGGCGAATCCCTTCAGGGCCAGGCCGGTGAAGATCAGCGCCACGCCCGTGGCGGTCACGATCGCGGCGACCTTGGCGGCGGTGATGACCGCTTCACGATTGTTCTTCACCCAGTCGATCGTCTTGCGCAGTGCGCCTTGCAGGCGGGTAATCAGATCCTTGAGCGCGGGAGCGAGCGAGTTGCCCACTTCAAACGCGACCTTGCCGATCTGCTTGCGCACGTCGGCCATGTTGTCACCGAATCCCACGGCCGCGTTGGCGGCGTCGCCGCTCATCGTCAGCCCGAGTTCGCGGGCGCGCTGCTCGAGCGCCTCCATGCCGGCGACGCCGTCGGCCATGAGGGGAAGCAGTTCAGTGCCGCTCTTGCCGAAGATCTGCATCGCTGCCGCGGCGCGGATCGTCGGGTCCTGAATGCGGCTCAGCCGGTCGGCGATGATCTTGAACTGCTGATCCGGGAGCTTGCCGCGCAGGTCATCCACGGTCAGCCCCAATTGGCCCAGCGCCTCCCGCGCCTCGAGCGTGCCGTCCTCCGCCTCCTTGATGTTGCGCTGCATCGTGCGGATACCCTTCTCCAGGCTCTGCATGCTTGCGCCGCTCTGCTCGGCCGCGTAGCCCAGCTCGGAAAGGGCCTCGACGGTGATGCCGGTGCGCTGGCTCATCTTGGCCAGAGCGTCGCCCTGGTCGCTGAAGACTTTCAGCGAGGCGAGCAGCGGCGCGATGGCCGCGACGCCGAGGGCGGCGAGGCGTTTGCCGATGGCGGTGATCGCCGCACCGAAGGCCATGAGCTTGGCCTGCGCGGCCTTGAGCCCGCGCATCAACAGCGCGTCCTTCGAGGAGATCTCCACGAAGGCCCGGCCCGCTCGGATTGCTCCCGTCTCCGCCATGTTCGTCTACCTTCTCCAGGCGCGGTATTTCGCGCGAAATCTCACCCTCGCACCGAACTCTGCCACCGCCTGGGCAACTGCGGGAGCTCCCGCTCCAGGGCGGGCCGCATGAACGGTCGCGGCCGAATGCGCACCGTGCGGTTGTTCAGCCCGCGTGTCGTTCTGCCGCCGAACTCCAGGAGCTGAGGCACGGTGCTTGATCCGCGCGTGCCGCCGAACAGGACCGGCCCGATCACGACGCCGTTGTTCTGCGGCTCATACCCGAACAGAATGAAGCGGATGCCGCGCTGATGGCCGCTGGGCTTGGGCATCGGCCTCAGGCCTTGGCGCTTCCGCTCACGGTTGCGCTGGGACCGGGCATAGCCCACGTGATCAAACGGCGGAGTGCCCGGGGCCGACGTCGTGCCGTGCCGGCGGGACTTGATCGAGTTGCGGGCGGTCTGCCGGATGAAGGCGCCCGCGCGCGACAGATTCCTTCGATCGGCCGATCGGGTCGCGCGGATGACCTTGTCGCGATCGAAGAACAGGTGCTTGATCTTGATGGAGACGCCGAATTGGCTCATGACTTGGGTCTCTGACGCGGCGGCGTCCGTGGTTTCCGGGGCTTGGGCTTGTTCAGTTTCCACTGCTTGCCCGTCGTCATCACCTTCAGGGCCAGCATGCCCCACTTGCTCCGCTTGGGCTTGCGCTCCTCCGGCGTCAGCGTCGGGTTGAAGTCGGCGGGTCGATACGTCCTGGGGCGCTTGGCCATCAGGAAACAACCGACGTTGGCGATCTGCGCGAGCATGGCGGCCGTGTGCTGCCAGTCGTCCTGCTGGCGTCCTTCCACTACCCAGCACAGCTCGCGCAGCGTCAGCGGGCCGGGGTCGATACCGACGACGCCGGCGAGCTGGTGGACGATGCGCCAACATTCGGCGGCGTCCCATCGTCGTCCGTCTCCGCGATCGCCTGATCGATCGCCTTCTCCAGGTCGATCGCTTCCATCCGCCTCATCGACAGATCCGTTCTCGCCTCGTACACCCGATTCAGCTTGCTCTGGAGGGTGGCAAGCACCTGTCGCTTGCCTTTGGGGAAAAAACCGACAAGATCCTCCATCAGCGCGGTGAGCGCCTGATCGATCGCGTCGCCCACCAGGCCTTCGGCGAAATCGACATCCGTGATGCCGCCCGCCTGGGCCTGGGGCTCGCAGACCGCAAAGAGCGTGTCGACCATGAGGATGGGATTCTCAGCGAGCTCGTGCAGCAGCTTGCCCTCGATCACCAGCAGCAGATCCACGCCGACGCGGGCTTTCACGCGGCGGATGGTGTTGACGTCAATGTGAATCGTCCAAGCGCGACCCTTGGAGTCCTGGAACGTGCGCATGCTCGATCTCCTCTGATGCTTTCAATTCGGTTCACTTACGAACTGGAACGCTGCGCGTCGGAGATCAGGACGCGACGACCTGCACCCACTCCGGCGCGACGTTCGAGTAGGTCGGCCGCAGCGAAACGTTGACGAGTTGGGCGTTCTCCAACTCCTGCCCCTCGCTGAAGTCGAACACCTCGAAGTCCGCCCACAGGCCTTGCGTGCCCTCGGTCTCCTTGTCGCTCGTGAGCACCGCGCAGGCGATGGTCGTGCCCTTGAGCCAGGCGGCGAGGAACGCGGTGAAGTCCGCATCGGCCTCGTTGTAGACCATCTGGAACTCGACCGTTCCATCCTTCAACGTGGCGCGTCGAGCTCGCCAACCGTTGTTGCCGCGAGTCGTGACATCCGCCTCGCCCTTTTCCAGGTTGAGGTTGAGGTCGCGAACGTTCGGCACCTCATCGAGGTTCGCCGGCGCGGGTCCCTCGTGGATGCCGTCGGCGTTTTCGGCGCCCCACGTCGCGCGCGTGCCGGTGGACAGGCGGTAGAGTACGGCTTCAAGGCCGAGCAGAGCTCCCATGTCTTTCTCCTTCGTGTCGGATCACCGCATGACGCGGTGTCGCAGTTTGATGAGGGCAGTGAATTGGTGCAGGCGCTCCAAGTGATCGTCGCTGTACGTCGCTTCGGTCGCGGTGCAGATCGCCTTCGTCCCGGTGTCGAGTCTTCGCTTCCGGAAGAAGTCTCGGATTTCCTGCACCAGCGTCATGTACGGATCGAGGTTCTCGTTGCTGGGGAACGCTTGGCCCGGAAAGCGAATCTGCACACCAACCTCAGTGACGAAGTCGTACTGATCCATCGAACGGGACAGTGCGACCTGCGTGTCGCCAGCGGGCACGACCGTCACGTGCAATGCGTCATCCATCTCCTCCAGGTCGAAGATGGGCAGATAGCCGCGTTCGG
The DNA here is from genome assembly GCA_937983055.1 of uncultured Pseudomonadota bacterium. Taxonomy (GTDB): domain Bacteria; phylum Pseudomonadota; class Gammaproteobacteria; order Burkholderiales; family Eutrophovitaceae; genus CALJLA01. The sequence goes on along the minus strand of CALJLA010000007.1, from coordinate 10,063 downwards.
CAGCAATCGGCTGGGACAGCGTCGCGGCGCTGAGCTCGGTCGTGATCGCGTCGGCGATGCTGATGGCGTCGCTCAATGGCCACCTCCGGGCGGACCGCCGCCGCGAAGGATGGAGACGATCGCCGCGAAGACGCTGGTCAATGCGGCGGCGACGACGAGACGCACCAGGCGGCTGGTGTTGCGGACCCACTGTTCAAGCACATACAACCGGGTCATGACGCCGCGCGTGCGCGTCGAACCGCGCAGGGCCTCGTCGATCTGATCGAGGCGCTTGTGCAGGCGTTCAAACTCGTCGTGCAGTCGGCTCATGAATCTTCGACCTTCGTCAGCTTCGTGTGCACGCGGAGGCGCTCGTGATACGGATCAGACCACCGGTAATGGGCCATGCGCGGTGCCGGGGCCATGACTTCGTAGGTGCGGGTCTTCCCGTCGTCGCCAATCTCCACGATCTGATCCCCGCGTTCAGGCAGAACCTGGGCGCTGTCGAGCACCAGATCGGCGGCGGGAAACACGTAGTCCCGCGATTCGACGCGCGTGAGCATCGCGGTCTCGTTGTCGAGGACATCGAAGTCCGTTCGTCCCACCGTCGCCGCCAAGGTCACGCTGTCGACGCCACGCTTGTAGGTCACCGACCTTGCGACGTTCGTCTTCAGCTGGCCGGTGAGCCAGGCCGATCCCGTCTTCAGCAGATCCATGCGCGATCTCCCGAGGGGCTGGACACCAGTGAACGCCCGCGGGCGTTACGAGCCGTTGGCGCTCGGGTCGTGCAGGGCGCGGACCTGCGTGGCCTCGCTCGTGGCGGCGGCGGCGGAGCGGCCCCAGATCTTGTTGGCCGCGCTGTCGTCGTCGGTCGTGACTTTTTCGGCGGACTCATCCCAGTACAGAGTCACGCCGTCGGCGATCTCGACCGCCGCCTTGTCAACGTCGTACACGCCGCCGCCAGCGGCCAGCGCGCCGAGTTCGCCGGCGGCGATGTCCTTGTGAGCGATGCGGGGTTCGTCCTGGACCATCACGACGTCGCCCGCGCTGATGGCGGACTCCGGCGTGTGATCGATCATCACGGGCTTGCCGTGACGGAAGGTCGCGATGAAGCTCATGGCTCTTTCTCCTGGTGATGCGCGCCGAAGCGCGGGGAAGTTTCAAACGTTGCGGTGGGTCTCGGCCGCGTTATTTCGCGCGAAATCCTGCCGTCGGCTTACGCGCCGTTGGCTTTCACGCCGCCCTTGGGATCCTGCTTGCGGGCGTTGAAGTCGAAGAAGCCGCGCATCTGGATGCCCAGGGCGCTGAACTCCGCCTCGGCCGTCTCGATCGTCGGGCTCTCGACGCCGTTGAGGAAGCAGACCTCGATTGTGCTGATGTCGGCCGGGTCGCCCAGCAGGTACCACGCCGTGGTGCTGTTGCCGGTGATGGCCGTGTTGCTGAGGTACGTCGAGACGGCCGGCTTGTACTTGCCGGCGTGCACGTTGCGGTTGGGCACCTTCGCGGTGCTCGCCGCGCCGCCGGTGTTGTTGTTCGTGGAGACGAACAGCTCATCGGCCTCGACTTCCAGATCCGGGGGGACGAGCAGCGTCGTCGGCGTCGAGCCCAGCGGGAAGCCGGCGGCGTCGACCATCTTGCGGAAGGCGATGACGGCGGCGGTGAGGCCCGCCGAGCCGAGCGCCGAGCCCGCGCCGGTGATGATGTTCTTGTTGGCGGTCTTGAAGAAGTCGGAGTTGGCCATGAACTCGGTCCAGAAGACCGTGTTCAGCCGCAGCGCGGCGTCGCGGCCGATCTTGCGCGGCACGCTGGTGATGGCGCCCAGGTTATCGTTCAGGAGATCCGTGCGGGTGATGCCGTGGATAACGCCGAAGGTCTTCGCCTGGTTGGTGAACTTCTCCTCGCTGAGCTGGCCGTGCTTCAGCTCGCCATCGGGGCCGACCTCCTCGAACTGGCCGCCCGTGGTCAGGCGGTAGCTGGACACTTCCTTGAAGTCGGAGACCGGGCGAACAGACGCGATGATGCGCCACGTCTGCTCGACGTGCATGTAGCCCTCGAGCAGGAACTTGTTGGCGCTGTTCGACAACACGCCCGGGAGGCTCAGCGTGCTGAACGCGGCGCGGAGCACGGCCTGGGGATCCTGCTTGAAGCTGAATCCCTGGTACCCGCCCGCCCACGCGGCCTCGAGCAGCAGTTCCTGCAGGCCGATGCGGCCGCGGAACCGCGTGTGCGCGGCCTCAAGGGTTTCGGGCTTGAACTGCTTCTCCACATCCTCGAGCTTGCCGGCGACGCACGCGGCGGCCATCAGCACGTCGCTGGTCATCTCGACGGGGTTGATGACGATGCCGGCGGGTGCCTTGGGGCGGCTGGCGCGCATGACTTCGAGCTCGGTCTTGTCGGCCGACCAGCCCTCCTCGATGGCCTTGGTGGCGATGTCGGGGTGCTTGGCGCAGAGCGTCTGGATGGCGCTGATGCGCTTGGTTTCCGTCGCGATCGACGCGCGGAGATCGGTGACCGCCGCCGCCGTGAGATCGGCGGTGCCCGCGGCCGTCGCGCCGGCAGCCGGCGTTTGCGAACCGGGGGCGGGCGAGTCCTTCTTGGGTTCGTCCTTCTTCTGGCTGGCCTTCCAGGCCGCTTCGAGCGTGGGACGCTGCGCGTCGGTGATGGTGGCGGCATCGAAGCCGTTGGCCTTGAGCCATTGTTCGAAGTTCATGGGTCTCTCCTGGGAAGGATGGTTGGTTTGGGAAGCGGCGATCTTCACCGACGTCGTGGCGTCGGCACCGACCGCGACGAAGGACACTTCGCGGAGCACGGCCTGCCGCGCGATGATCAGCGGCCCGGTCACGGTGCGGCCGTTGACGGTGGCTGTCTTGCCGGCTTCGAGCAACTCGCGGCGTTCGACCGGCGCGCCGATCGAGGCCTGCCACTTGAAGCCGTTCTTGGCATGGGTCATGACGCGCTTGCTCGCGTCGTCGTCGGCTCCCCCGGTGATCACGCCGTCGAGGCTGACGCCGCTGGCGCTGATCTTGACCTTGTGCGCGACGCCCAGCGGCTGCTTGGTATCGTGCTCGAGCAGGATGGGAATCGAATCGCCGGCGGCGCGCAGGCCCGCCAAGTCAACGACGACCGGCAGGTAGAAGTTCGCGCTCATCACGCCGCCCGAGTAGGCGTTGATCGTGAACGACGGCAGCTTGGGCTTGCCGTCCGCGCCGGTTTCGCCAGGTGCGGCGGCGATCAGATCGATCGGCGCGGTGAGCTGGAGGACGTCATCGCCGCCACTTCCGGGGGCGGGGGCGGCGTTGGCCAGGAGCATCGGATGGCGCGTGCGCGTTCTCATTCGTCCTTCTCCTCCGCTTCGTCATCCGCAGCAGCCGGCGACACGCCCGGTGAGCCGGGCGGCAGCGCGATGGGCAGGCCCAGCTCGCGCATGCGCTTCAGCTCCCGCGCGCGCTGGTACAGCTCCGTCTCCCAGTCGAGGCCTTGCTTGGCGTACTCGGCGGCGAGCGTGGTGCAGTTGCTGCTCAGGCGCGTCGCCTGGGCAGTGGCTTCCTTCGAGGGATCGACGTGCTCGCGGCCGTCCCAGGTCCATTCGTGGCGCACCTGCTCGGGCAGTTCGCGGGCATGGTGTCCTTCGATGCGCCGGGCCTCGCCGAGCCACGCGCCGAGAATGCGATCGAGGGCGACGATCTCGATGTGATCGCGATCGACGTCGATCGACTTGAAGTACGTTTGGTGATCGAGCCGGCCGCTGGCGTAGTTGTACGAAGAGCTGTCGCCGGCGGCGACGTTGTACGGCATGCTCAGGCAGCGGGCGATCTCGGTGAGGATTTCGCGCTTGAATTGCGGGTAGGTGGTTGTGGGCTGCTCCGCCTTGATCTGGCTGATGCCCCATCCCTGCGGCAACGTGACCCACTGACGGCGCTCGATATCGACGGCATCAAACGGCTCGAAGTCGCCAGTGGTCTCGGGCGGAGCGTCGCTGGAGATGACGCCTGCCGCATCGGCCGCGCTCTCGGCAGCGGCGACGACCGCCAGTGTGTAGCGGCGCAGTTCCGCGTACAACGGAATGCTCGATGTGATCTCGGGGACGCCCCGGCTTTGGCCCGGGCGCTCGGCGCGGAACAGGTGAATGACCTGTTCGGCCGGCACGGTGTCCGCGTCGAGGCGGGCGCTGGCGGCGCTGGTATCGCCGGGATGGCGACGCAGAATCTGGTAAGCCAGTGGGTTGCCCCAGTCGTCGAAGATGATTCCGTCGCTCAGCTGCGGACTCGTCGTCGCCAGCATGGGCGTTGCTACCTGCTCGGCGTCGACTAGGCGAATGTCGAGCTTCACCTTTGTGGGCAGCGCCATGTTGGTGGTGAGCACGGCGAAGGCCTCGCCGTCGCGGGCGACACAGATCCGCATCTGGCGTAGCTTTTGCGCCAGACGGACCTGCTTGGCCCAGGAGGCAAAGTCCGCTTCGACGGCCATCAGCGTGTCGCGGCCGGCATCGTTGGCGATCAGTTGAAGGCGCGATCCACGGCCGATCACGTCGTTGGCCAGCGTTCTGAGCATGCCCGCGCAATAGCTGTTGTTCGCAGCTTCGTATCGAGCTCGCGCGCGAAGCACGCGGCGGACCTGCGGCGAGTGCGCGGCTTGGGCGCTCAGGTGATCGGCGTTGGCCCACAGCCTGCTGTTGTCCTGGGTGGTCTGCGCGGCGTCGTAGCTGGCGCGCAGGTTGCGCGGACGGCTCGCGGCGAGCTCGGACATGCTCCTGCGCGATTTGACGGCGATCGCCATCAGACGGTTCCCGGTGGGATGAGCTTGGTCAGGCGGATGGGGAGCTTGTTGCGCGTCATCGCGGTGCTGCTGCGCAGATAGCGATCCAGTTCCATCTGCTCCTTCAGGGAGTGCTGGTCGACGGAGACCTGGTCGCCGACAACCCGTTTGGGGCCGGAGGCGTTCTCGATCAGCTTCTCGCGCAGTTCGTCGCTCACGGAGAGGTGGTATGCCGCCGACGCCATCGATGAACGCTGCACCCCGCCCCGCCCCCGTCAGATTTCGCAGATTGTTACACCGGTAGACCGTGGCCCGACATTTCGCGCGAAATATCGGACTCGCCGGACGCCTCAGGCCGCCCCCTCGAGGGTCGTGAACCTTGCCCCGCAGTGGCGGCATTCACGGCGGCGGCGCTTGCGCTTACGTGGCGCATCGCGCACGTACAAGACGGGTACGTGGCGACATCCGCAGCGCGGGCACTGGACGCCGGCGGGCTCGGGCTCAGGCTCCGGAACCGGCGGCGGCGGCCACGGCTCGACAGACGACGATTGCTTGGCGCGGCGACTCATCGACGCCTCCTCTTCTCCGCGAGCATCTGCGACATGCTCTTGCGCGGGCCCTTCGCCTTGAAGGCGGTGCCGCCTCCGGCCAGCAGGCTGCAGCCGTCCATCGCGCCGGCGACGGCGCAGCCCACCGCGCAGTCGAGCAGGTGGTTGTCAGGTCGGCCGGGGCGCAGCTTCCAGACCTCGACCTTGCGGCCGCGTCCTTCGCCAGGGGTCGCGTATTCGCTGGTGAGCTGCTCGGCGAGCATCCGGTGTCTTGACCGGCTGCCGGCATGCAGCGCGAGGCTGCCGGCATCGCCCGCGGCCGTCGTGAGCCGCGCGGCGATGAAGGTCTTCCATGCGTTGGCGTCAAACACGACGTGCCGCGTGCCACTGGCCGGCGCTCGCCCTGGCACGCGCCAGTTGACGCCGACGCGATCGCCCGGCTTCTTCTGCCACTCGGCCATCGGCCGTTCAGTGGCACCGATCGGCACACCCTTGCTCGGCATCACGATCGCGGCGTGTCGCGACTCGCGGCAGAAGCGGTGGATGAGTTCCGTCCAGTTGCCCGAGTCGATGAGGCAACGCGAGATCCTCAGTTGCTGATCATCGCTCGTCGGCCACACGCGATCGAGCAGATGCGCGGTGAGGCTAGTCAGCCCGGCGTAGATCGCGCCATCCTCTCCGCCCTCGGGGAAGGCCTTGGCGAGGGTGTACTGCACCTTGCGGTACACGACGTATTCCGTCTTCGGGTCGGGCCACAGTCCGTACTCCACGATCTGGCCGTCGAAACGATCCGTCCAGGCGATGACCATGTAGTAGAGGCATCGCTTCTGCACGTCGATCATCGCGGTCACGTGGTTCATCGTCGCCGGCACGATGCCCGGCTTGATCGCGTTGGCCTTCGCGCAGATCGCGTCAGCCTTCAGCGGCATGCTGTCCTCGAGTGTGTCCTCGCGCGGCTCGTTCTGAAACTCGGCCCAGAAGCTGGCCTCATCATCGATCTTCAGGTTCATCGCGTACTGGATGGCCGACAGCTCGCCGTCGCGGAAGCGTTCGGGCCACGACGCGACGGCACCGGCGTCCATCCGTTTGCGATGCTTCTTATAGAACTTGTTGCCCGCCGCGCCTCCGTCCTCGGCGCGCAGCCCGTTGGCGCGGACCTCGGCGTACTCCTGCCAGAGATCCTCGTTCTTCGGCATGGCGTAGAGCAGCTTCGTGCGGAACCCGCGCCATTGCGGGTAGAGCTGTCGATCCAGGTACCTGTCCGCCAGATCGCCGCGTCGAATCACCGTGCACGGCATGACGGCCGCGATCGTCTCGTCCGGTCCCGCAAGGCCCAGCACGGCACCGTTGATGACGCGTTCGCGTTCAGTGCACTGGTCAACGCTGCGAGCGGATTGATCCGTCTGTGGATCGTCGATGAGCACCAGGTCAGGGCGCTGGGTCTCGCCGGCGGGCCGCTTGAACTTCATGCCGCGCACCGCGCCTCGGATGCCTGCGACGCGGATGATCGCTCCGCCGGCGGCGCTGTCGTCAATCGTCGGCATCACGATGTAGCTGTCGCGCCACATCAAGTGCGTGCGCTTGCCCCTGTGCAGCTGCCCGGTGCAGCGGTTGCTGATGCCTTCCAGCTTGTGGATTGGATACACCGCCTCGGGGAAGTCCGCCAGCAGCAGGTCATTACAAGAGAGCTCGCTCTTGATCGAGTCCATCATTGCCTGGGCCAGCGGCTTGCTCGCGCCCAGAAGCACGACGAACTTGCGCCGTCCCGTGAGGATCGCCCACATCGCGGCAGCTTCGACGAGCGCGGTCTTGCCGCTGCCGCGCGGCATGGCCAGAGCGTACTGGCCCCCCGAAGTGACCGTCGCCTCCAGCACGCCGATCACCTTCAGATGATCCTCTGACCAGGCGAGCGTGAAGGTTGCTGTCAGGTAGTTCTCGCAGAACGCGCGCAGGCTTTCCTCGGACTCCTTGCGTCGCTTCGCATCCTGGACTGGCGGGATGTCGCCGATGTCGCGGCCGCTGCGCGACTTGGCCGCTTCGACCTCGCGGCGCTCCTCTTTGAAGCGCTCGTATCGAGCGGCCTTCTCCTGCTCACTTTTTCCTTTCGTCTTTCTCACGTTCGAGTCTGATGATTCGAAGAACGGCCATGCGCGCAAGCTCGACGGTCGATGTCTCGGGCTTGCCAAGCTTCAGGCCTTCCAGGTGTCCTCTCACCTTCGCCAGGTCCTCTGCTGATTCATCGGGGACGTCATCGTCCTCGGGCGGCGCTTCGCGGTACAGGCCCAGCAGGCGGTTGAGTTCTCGCTGCACGGCGAGGCAGGTCCGGGTGTCCTGGGACCGTAGCGCCCGAGCGTACAGGTCATTCAGCCGCGTCACGGCTTTGCCGACCTCGGCGTCGCGTTCGTAATCGGCCGCGACTGTGATCCGTCGGCGTGCCTCGGCAATGACCGCCTCGACGTCGCCTTCAGCAACGCCCAGCTTCTCCCTGCACGCCAGCTTGAGGTCCGAATTGGACAGCCCCGACACCAGCAGAAGGATAACCTTCTCGATCGCTGTGTGATCGTTCATACACACTCTCCAGCCACCGCCGATGGAACAGCAGCAGGTCCCGGTCCTGCGTGAGACAAAACTGCTCAATCGACCGGCAGGTCCGCAAATTAGCGGAAGACTCGATCACATAGCAAGTGCCGTCGGTCATCTCCAGGAGCTGGACCTTCGCATGGGATCGGGCGGCAACGTACCACCCGCCACGGCGGGCGAGTTCCTGGGCGAGAGTCGTGCAGACGTCCACCTCCTTTGGGTCACTCTGGTACCAGCAGGAAACCACCATCGTCGCCCGCTGAACCTCTCCGCGCTCAAGCATCCGCATGAGCATCTGGAGGTTGGCGAAGTTGAAGCCCAGCGTGGCCAGGTTCAGTTCCTTCACCGTCGCGGGCGAAGCATGGTGCAGGATCGCCTGCACCAGATCGAAGCTGTCGTAGGAACCATCCATCAGGCAGTGCCAGGTCTCGCCTGGGCCGGGCAGCCCGTCGAGAGCGGCGATCGCTGACTGCACCCGCAGGTTGTCGACCAGTCGTCGGCGGACCGGCGCGCGGCGGTGCGCCATGGCCGCGATGGGAATCGGCATCGCGCTGGCCTTGGTCTCGCGGCCGGCCGATTCGATGCCGAGGATGTCATCGACATCGCTCACGCCGCCTTCTCCTGGACGCGCTGGGCGGTCTGCCCGGTGAACTTCTGCCAGCGGTCAACGATGACGTCGCAGTAGCAAGGGTCCAGCTCCATGAGGAACGCGGTGCGGCCCGCCTTCTCGGCGGCGATCAGCGTCGAGCCTGAGCCGCCGAAGAGATCCATCACGTTCTCGCCTGGGCGCGACGAGTACTCCATCGCCTTGACGGCCAGCTCGACGGGCTTCTCCGTCAGATGCACCATCGACTGCGGACTCACCTTCTTGATCTGCCACACGTCGGGCACGTTGGCGGGTCCGAAGAACCGGTGCCCCGCGCCTTCGCGCCAGCCGTAGAAGCACTTCTTGTGCTGGGGCTTGAACTCGCGGTCGATCGTCCAGCCGTAGAAGCACCACTCGTGATCGCCCATGAAGTCCTTGCGCGTCAGCACGGCGTGCTGCTTCACCCAGATGATCGCCTGGCTGAAGTAGAGGCCGCTGCTCTTCATCGCCGGCGGGTAGTTGCTGCAGTTGGCGTAGCCGCCCCAGATGTAGAACGATCGGCCCGCCTGGAGCACGCGGGCAATGTTGCCGAACCAGCCCAGCAGCAGGCGGTCGAACTCCGCTTCGCTGACGAAGTCGTTCATGAGCGGGCGGTCCTTCGCGCGCAGCTGCTTGTCGGTCGCCTTGATCTTCTTGGGATGGCGGGCGACGTCCATCGCGCGATGGTTGTTCGTCGGGTCGGCTTTCTTGCCGCGCGTCGCGGCGATCGCGTTGTTCGAACGAGGCTCGACGCGCACGTTGTAAGGCGGATCGGTGTTGACCAGGTGAATCGGCTGCCCGCCGAGAAGTCGATCGACGTCGTCGTTGCTGGCGCTGTTGCCGCAGAGCAGCCGGTGCCGACCGAGTTGCCAGAGGTCACCCGGCTTCGTGATCGGCGTCGCCGGCGGCGCGGGCACGTCGTCGGGATCGGTCAGCCCGTCGATCGCGGTGGGCGCGAGCAGTTCGCGGATTTCGTCGTCACCGAATCCGAACTGGGTGAGGTCGAGGTCAGTTTCGAGCAGCGCGGCGATCTCGCCCTTCAGTAGCGCGCGGTCCCAGTCGCTCAGCTCGTGCGACTTGTTGTCGGCCAGGCGATACGCGCGCAGCTCTTCGGCGCTGAGGTCGCCAGCAACGTGGACCGGCACGGTTTCGAGCTTCAGCAGCTTCGCGGCCTTCCATCGGGTGTGCCCGACGACGATGACGCCGTCGGCGTCCACCACGATCGGCTGCCGAAACCCGAATCGGCGGATGATGTTGGCTAGCGCCTGCACGCCCGCGTCGTTGATGCGCGGGTTGGTTTCGTAGGGGCGGACGGCGTCGATGGGGCGAAGTTCGATGTGCATAGGGGAAAAAAGTAAGTGTGTCCGACCTGGTGGGTGTTCCCTGCGGGATCTCGGTCCGGCGGGTCGCCGGTAGTACCTTGCCGGGGGGGCCTCCCCCCCGTTGAGGCCGCGACCTGCGGCCAAAAATCGCCTACGAGAGTTCCACCCGTTTTCCGGCGAGTGCGCCGTGCGCCAGCGGGCGCGCCGTGCGCCAACGGGGAGAAATAAGAATCCTTGTGCGCCTTCAGCCTGCG
>CALJLA010000006.1 GCA_937983055.1 uncultured Pseudomonadota bacterium | reverse complement strand
TACAACCGACAATGCGCAACATACAATGCCCCTCACCTCGCGGCTCATGCGGCCGTGACGGTGAACATGAAGGGGCCGGGCATGTCCAGCGGGCAGACAACATCGTCAGATCACAATACCGAAGGCGGACGCGGATCAACCCGCTGGTCGGCGTACCTCACCGCCGCCAACACGGTTCTGATCTTCGTCATCCTGATCGTGAGCGTCCAGTCAGGCAGCGACACCTCAGATCCCGATGACTTAGCTTCCGGGGCGCAGGGGCAGTTGGACGCGGCGCTTGGTCTGGCAAGAGAGCGCATCGAAGCGGATGACCTGCCGGGCGCGTATGACTACCTGCTCGCGGCGATGCGACTTGGACCCGAGGACGCCCGCACGTTCGAGGCCATCATCGGGTTCATCGAGCGCGCCGGGTCATCGGCCGATCCAAACGCTTCAGGCCTGGCGCTGGATCTTCACGCCCGGGCCGATGTGCTGGTGACCTACCAGGCGCCAGCGGACATCGCCACAGCACGGGCGCGCTGGACGGCTACGGACCAGGCGCTGGCCCGCAGGTTGCCTGCCACCAACGATCCGTTCACATCGGTCGATGACGCGATCACCGCGGCGGGCCGCGCGAACCTGCCGTTCGATGTGCGCCTGGCGCTGCACGACGCGGCCGAACGTGAACTGGAGGCGCTGCGGATCGATCTCGCCCTGGCGGACCCTGGGCCAGTGGCTGTCGATATCGGGCCGGATACGGGGCCGCCGGACATGATAGGAGGTGCTCCGACCGGCCCCGACATCTGGGCTCAGCTTGCGGATCGTGAGCAACGCCTGGCCGAGTTGGCGCTGACACTCGATCGGATCAGCTTCGTTGAGATCAGCGCGTCGGCCTTGGATTGGACGGAAACCGCCGAATCCGCGCTGAAGGCCGCTTCCGAACCGATCGCTGACAACGACCGGGTGCCGGCGATGGCCGAGGGCCTGCGTGAATTGGCCATGCAGGGCGCCGATTACGCGGCCAGACTCGATCCGTTCGTCGGGGCGGAGTTTGCCACGGCACTGGAAGTGCAGCAGCAGGTTCAGGACACGGCCACCGACCTGATGCGGGGCAGGCAGTGGCTTTACAACCAGCAGGCCCTGGAGCGCATCAAGTTCGTCGTCGACGAGAAGTCGGACTTTGATGCGATCGAAAGAGTTAAGCTTCTTCTAGAAATCGATCCCGCGAACCTGTCGTCCTACGTCCTGGAACGATTCGAGAACCAGTGGCGCACTGTGCTCGACGAATGCGACGACGAGCAGAAGGTCCAGGCCGTCAAGCTGCGCATCCTGCAAAGAGCCCTGCAATGAACCTCTTCCCCCGCCCCCGGAAGTGCCCCGGCCCCGGATTCGTAAGACGACGGCTGGATGCGTGCGTGTCGCGTGTGGCGATGCCGGTGCGTCTCGACGTTCTGCTGTTGGCGCTGCTGTTCGCCGCCGGCGGCGCGCAGGCGCAGGTGACGATGGGGCTCGTCTCATCGCAACTGGTTTCGCAACCTGTGGCCGCGCCGGATGCGGTGCGTTCGGCGCATGCCTGGCGCTCAATGGTCGGGGGCATGGGTGAGTCGTTCGTCACCGAATCGCTCAAGCTCCGCGGGTACGAGGTGCTGGAGATCAAGACCGGTGGCAACCAGGGCATCGATCGGATCGCATTCCGCCGCGGCCGCGATGGCAGGCTTCTGGATGTGAAGTTCATCGAGGTCAAGACCAGTTACGACGGCCGGGCGAGGATGGGCCGAACACGCGCAGGCCCGCAGATGTCGCGGCAGTGGCTGGCGGAGAAGCTGCGCACGATGCGCCGATCGCCGGACCCGCAGGTGCGCTGGTTGGCGCTGGAGACCGGGCGTCTGCGCCGACGGTTGGGGGTTGCGATCAGCCACTTTGGCGAGATCCACACACTGAACGTGCGGCGCGGCACGTACGTGATCCGCGGCGCCCTGACCGGCAACACCCTGGCCGAGATGTCGATTCCCCGAACGTTGCGCCAACTCGCACAGAAAGCCAGGTCGCGGACGGCACGCGTATGGGCGGCGCGGCATCTGAGGCACTGGTCGAGCGTCCGCGGCACGTCAATGCGATCGTGGATCCGATCGGCCCCGGGGGCGGCGGCGGGGGCGGGGGCCGCGAGCCGGGTCGCGCTCCGTCGCGCCGCGGCGCGCGGCATTCCCCTTGTCGGCGCCGCCGTTGCCGTGGGCTGGGATGGGATCGAGATATACGGCGACGTGGCGGCATATCGCCAGGGGCGCCTCGCCAGGCGGGACCTTCACCGTCGTCTTGCGACCCGTGGCGGTGGCTGGGCCGGTGCGGTCAGCTTGGGTGCGGTGGGGGCCTATGTCGGCAGCTTCGGAGGTCCGGCGGCATGGATCACGGTGCCGGTGACGGCGACAGGTTTCGCCATCGTCGGCTACTTCAGCGGTTCGGAACTGGCTGGCGTGGGTGTTGATCATTGGTATGCGTCCATCGATGAGCAGACGTTGAAGGACGCTGAAGCACAGTTATTCGCCTTGAGCTATCAGGATGCCAAGGCCCTTCAAGAGGAAGGCAGATCGCCATGACCTATCGATGGATGATTCCGGTTGTGTTCGCCGCGCTGCTGCTCGTCGCGGGCCCGGTGGGCTGCGGTGGCGATGACACGAAGCCTGCCGCGGAGCAGGCCGACGACGGGCAAAAACCCGAGCGCAAGACCCCGCCGCCGATGCCGCGGCCATAAGGTCACGCACGGCCGCGCCGGACCGGCCCGCACTGTCATGGCGCGCTTCCGATCAGTTGCCTTTGGTGTGGCGGAACACCGCTTGGCCGTTCTTGCGCGCCGGTCGCGGGTCGAGGTCGGCGGTCTTGAGGAAGTTGTCGCGCGCCTCACGGTCCGCAGCGCGCTGCTCTCTCTTGACCGCCAGCTTGGCCTCGCGACTGAGCGGCAGTAGCTTGCAGCCCCATCTCTTGAGAAACGGGTTGAGTCGCACGGCATGGGCGCTTCGGACGTCCATGGTGTAGTTCTTGGCCCGGTCACGCACCATTGCCTGACGGCATGCCGCGGAGCAGATGACATGCCCCTTGCGCGTGGGGCGAAACAGGCCTTTGCAGCATTCGCACTTACGACGCCTCGGCGTCCGCTTGCGCCGCCTGGTGTTAAGGCCCTGGCGTGCGCACTCGTCGCTGCAGAATCTACGTCGTGACGCGGGCAGTGCCGCGCTGCAGGTTTTGCATTTCCGTGTCATGACTCGAACCCTTTCGCGCAACGTTGCGCCAGACGATCCCGTTCACCGGCTCACCTTCGCCTGCGTCCCCGCCAGGCCGGAACCCACGCCCCGGAACCCACGCCCCGGAACCCCAGCCCCGGCCCCCCGCCCTCGGAAGCACGCAGGTTCGCTGGCTGACCCTGTCAATCCGATAGGCGGTGAGGCTATTAACATGTAGATACAGACGTACCTCTGACTATGTTAGAGCCAGAACTTGGAGCAGTCCAGTATCGTGCCGCCAGGAGGATCGGTCGTATGATGAGAAGGATGGGAGCCGGCTGCAAGGCAGATCGTGCGCCTTTCACCGCTCAGCTGCGCCATTCCGCGGCATTCCGGCGGGGCGACGCCCATACGAAACAGCCTCCGCCAGGCTGTCCTTGTCGTATATAGACACCTGCGATTGCATTCAGAAATTGCAATAAGTACAATAGGTAGACGCAAGCGCGGCTTTTATATTAAGGTTCGTCGGCCATCGTGTGGGGCGTGCAGGGTGTGTAGGGTTACACCGTGTACAGCAACGACGACCTTATTGCCGACTATGTTCAATGATGGGAGCGCGATGATGATAATACCAGCCAAAGTTACTCCGAAACCCCCTGTTTACCAGCACCAGGTGCATCTGGCCACTGACCAGAGGCCGCCCCGCGACGTGCCGGCGTTCATCTGGGACGACCATGCACCGCCTGCGGACAACTACCGCGCTCTCGCCCGGCGCCTCGCCGCCACCGGCCGCATCTTTCGTCGCCCGGAGCATGGGACAGGGCTGCTGCTGGTCGCAGCTGACGGGGACGTGCCTTTCCGGGCCATCGACAACGCGGCAAAACTCGGCGCCCTGATCGTCGATTGCGTCGAGGTGCAAATTGTCAAGGGTGAAAAAATGGCTGGGTCGCGGATTGCGGCAAGCCATCTGGGCACGATGCTGCTCACTGATGCGTTCCTTGGCGAGTTCCGTGTGGTGGACCTGGTC
>CALJLA010000005.1 GCA_937983055.1 uncultured Pseudomonadota bacterium | reverse complement strand
TTATTGCTTGCAGTCGCGGTATTCATTTCCGGAGTTAAATTCATATGGCTGTAACGGTTCTTTATTGTAAGCGGTGTATGGGCCCCACCTGCAGCGCGGTGGCGTGATCTGAGAGTCCTTCCCCTGTTGTGATCGGGAGGGAGTTTCTCAATGGAGGGCTCAACGGAGTTTCTCACTGACATCGATGTGGTCGTTGGTCCGCGCGGGCATCGTCGGTGGCCGGACGAGTTGAAGGCCAGGATCGTGGCCGAGACGCTGGTCGATGGCGTGACGGTGAACGAGGTGGCGCGCCGTTACGACATGAAGCCGAACCATCTGTCGTCGTGGCGGCGGCTGGCGCGGGACGGCAAGCTGGTGTTGCCTGCGCCCTCCAGCGAAACCTCGTTTGCAATGCTCACTATCGAAGAGCCACCGGCGTATGACACCGCTCCCGCTGGGGCGGCGGAGGATGAGCGCATGGAGGTCGTGGTCGGCTCGGTTTTCATTCGCTTGGCCGGCACCACGAATGCGAAGCGGCTGGCCGAGATCGTCGCGGCGCTGCAGACATGAAGCTGCCCGAGCAACCGGTGCGCATCGTCATCGCCACCAAGCCCGTCGACTTCCGCAAAGGGCACGACGGTCTGGCGGCGGTGGCCAAGAAGCAGCTCGGGCTCGATCCGCATTCCGGCGTTGTCTTCGTCTTCCGCTCCAAGCGCGGCGACCGGATCAAGATCCTGGTCTGGGACGGATCGGGGATCGTTCTGACCTACAAGCGTCTGGAACAGGGCAAGTTCGCCTGGCCCGCCGTTCGCGATGGGGTGATGCGGCTGAGCCGGGCTCAGTTCGAGGCCCTGTTCGAAGGTCTCGACTGGCGCCGCGTGCATGCGCGGCGGGTCCGCCGACCGGCTGCGGCAGAGTGACTCGGGGGCGGAAAAAGCGCAGGCGGAAGAAAGGCTTGGAGGTATATTCCGGGCCATGGTCGCCGATCCTGCACTCCTTGATCTCAGCGTGCTGCAACCGGAGTATCGGGCAGCGTTCGAAGGTCTGATCGCGCGGACGTCGGAACTCGAAGAACTGGCCCATCGCCAGGAATCGCTGATCGCGGAGCTGCACAATGCGCTCTACGGCAAGAAGTCTGAGAAGCTGACCGAAGACGAGCGCCAGTTGGCCTTTGAGGACCTGGAAGTCGCTATCTCTGAAGTGGCCGAGACCCGGGACACATTGACGGCGGCGCCAGCACCGACAGAGACGAAACGCCCTCGCAAGACCCGCAACCTCGGAAACCTTCCCGCCCACCTGCCGCGGATCGAAGAGGTGGTCGAACCTGACAGCCTGGACTGTCCGTGCGGCTGTGGCCGGATGCACCGGATCGGCGAGGATCGTACAGCGCGGCTCGACGTTGTGCCGGCGCAGTTCCGCGTCATCGTCACGATCCGCCCCAAATACGCCTGCCGGGCCTGTACCGACGGCGTCCGCCAAGCGCCGGCGCCCGCGCATCTGATCGAAGGCGCGCTGCCGACCGAGGCTATGATCGCCCATGTGCTGGTGAGCAAGTACGCCGATCATCTTCCCTTGTACCGGCAGTCGCAGATCATGGCCCGTTCCGGCATCGACCTGCACCGCTCGACGCTGGCGGATTGGGTCGGCAAAGCGGCGTTTCATCTCGCCCCCGTGGTCGATCGGCTCGCCGAGGACCTGAAACGCTCCACCAAGCTGTTCATGGACGAGACAACCGCGCCGGTCCTGGACCCGGGGCGCGGCAGGACCAAGACAGGCTTCCTCTGGGCGCTGGCCCGCGACGATCGCCGATGGGGCGGCGATGACCCGCCCGGCGTGGTCTACTTCTACGCCCCCGGCCGCGGCGGCGAAAACGCCGAGACCTTCCTCACCGGCTTCGACGGCATCCTGCAAATCGACGGCTATGCCGGTTACAACCGGCTGACACGGCCCTCCCGCAAGGGCGGCAAGCCGGTCACCGTGGCGCATTGCTGGGCCCATGCCCGCCGCAAACTGCGCGAGGTCTTCGACCGCGACAAATCCGAGATCGCCGCCGAGGGCCTGCGCCGCATCGCCGAGCTCTACGCTGTCGAGGCCGACATCCGCGGCATCAGTCCGGGCCAGCGCCTGTCGGCCCGGCAAGCCCGCACTGCACCTTTGCTCGCAAGCTTCCGGGACTGGCTGACCAAGCAGCGCGCACGCATCTCCCCCAAATCCCGCCTCGGCGAGAAACTGGCCTATATCCACCGCCACTGGGACGGCCTGCAGACCTTCCTCACCGACGGCCGGGTCGAGATCGACTCCAACAGCGTCGAGAACCTCGTTCGCCCGATCGCCCTGAACCGGAAGAACGCGCTCTTCGCCGGCCACGACGAGGGCGGTAAGGCCTGGGGGCGCATCGCGTCACTGATCGAGACCGCCAAAATCAACGGCGTCGATCCCTTCGCCTATCTCCAGGCAACGCTAGAGGCGCTGGCGAAGGGCCATCCTCAAAGCAGTATCGAAGACCTGCTGCCTTGGGCCTTCGCTGAGCGGTCAAGTCTGTAGGCCAGTGGGGCGTGGACACCGCTTACTCTTTATTTCGCCTGGGTTCGGGAACGCATTGGACGCCCGAAGGAAACCATTGAGTTCGCAGGGTCGACCGTTACGGATCTTGTCGAGTTATTGTGCGCCAAAGAAGAGCGCTACGCTGCCGCCTTCTCGGACATCTCCTCACTGCGCGTTGCAGTCAATCAAGATCTGGTTGACTTTGGTGCTCTGCTCAAGGACGGAAGTGAGATTGCGTTTTTCCCGCCGATGACTGGAGGTTGAGTGCCGGGCTAAGGGAACTCGTGCAAGACTCGGTACTTGGGTTCTACGCGCTTCATACTCAATACATTGTCATCTCATGTAAGGCATTTTTCTGCGCTCCCTGTGATCTCAGAGAGTGATGCCATCATCTGTTCACTGGCCTGCTGTCGGGTCACCAACTTCAGATACGCTGCGATCGCGTCGAATTTGTCCTGATCCATGCCGGTGGCGACAATCATATGCCGCACATTGTCCGCAGTCGACCATATCGTCGTTTGATTGCCCGCCGCGGACATCTGGACGTCCGGATCGAGCGTTCCGCGATAATAGGACAGGCGGCACCCGTTGCTGCCCGCGTAGTGGGTGAGACGTCCATCAGAGACCTGCCGTACGGCGACTGGAAGCAGGTTCGCACTGGCAAGATCGGGCGCGTCAATGCTGATGTCAGCAACTACGGGCCGTTTGTCACCAGCCTCAACGGTGAAGGATTGCGCTAATAATTCGGCGTGAATGTCCATGACAGATGGCGTGGTAAAGATTTTCGGGCCGACAGCGATAGCCAGAACGATGGCTGCAGCAGCTGTGCTGCCAACCAGCCACCTCCATGGTTGCACGTTCTTGTTCGCTGGAATTCCAGCCTGTAGCGAAACGGTCGACGGCGTTTCAGGACGCAACGCGCCAAGGCCGGCCGAGACGCTCGATACATCCCGCAAGGCCTCTTCGAGCAACGGTTCTGACGCGAGGCGCGACTCCAGGGCTCGGCGCTCCGCGTCATCCAACTCGCCATCGTGATAGGCGTTGATCAGTTCCCAGTCTTTCTCGTTCATCTTCTGCTTTTCTCGATTGCATCGCGAGCACCCGCTCCCTCGACCAGCGCCAAAAGGGCTTTTCTCGCACGACTGATACGGCTCATCACCGTCCCGTTCGCGACATTCATCACATTCGCCGCTTCGGCGTATTTCAATCCCATTATGTCCACAAGACACAGCACTTCGCGCATGTCCGGCGACAGTTTTTCAAAGGCCATGCGAATGAGAACGTCTCTTGCCGCATCCGATGTGCCCGCTTCATCAGAGAGACGTTTCTCCGCCGCTAAATATTCCCGGCGCACACGTCTTTTTCTGAGTTCGTCATAATGCAAGTTGCGGATCACGCGAAACATCCAAGGTCGCAGCTCATCAAGTACACTCGGGCGCTTGTCAGTTCTCAGCGCACGCTCGATGGCGTCCTGCACCAGATCCTCGGCATCGTCGGGCGACGCGCAAATGGCAATCGCATAGGCCCGGAACTCCGGGAGAAGCACTTCGATCTGAGTTAGCGACGCCATGCCTGAATGCTAATCGCAATTTGGCTGCGGCACAAAGAAAAGCTTGAATCGAAGATATTCCCAGGTACTCCCCTTGAAATATCTGCAAACATTCGCAGATACAGATGTATGGAACTGAATGCGTTGCAAGAAAATGC
>CALJLA010000004.1 GCA_937983055.1 uncultured Pseudomonadota bacterium | reverse complement strand
TTGAGCCGCATGCAAGTCATTACGTGCGAGGAGGTGGATGATGAATAGTGGGCTTCATCCGTTCCGAATTGCCGCCCTCGTCATTTTCGCGTTGAGTAGCAACTTCTGGTCAAGTACCGCCACTGGGGAGGAGCAGTTGCCGGTATGCCAGATGATCGCCACTGGCGGGACCATCGCCATGAAGATCGACCCGGTCAAGAACGCCCCGGTTCCGGCGCTGTCCGGCGACGACCTGGTTGCGGGGGTGCCGGAGCTAGCGTAAGTTGCAAGAGTCCGGGTCGAAAGCCCCTTCAACATTCCCTCCGATTACATGGACCCGGAGCGCTGGGTGGCAATCCAGGAACTTGTCGTGAAAGCGCTGGCGAGCGATGAGGTTGCGGGCGCCATCATCTCTCATGGAACCGACACGCTTGAGGAAACTGCCTACTTTCTCGACCTCACCGTATCCAGTGAGAAGCCAATCGTGCTGGTGGGAGCTCAGCGAAATGCGTCCGAACGCGACTACGATGGGCCGCGGAACTTGGTAAACGCGGCCCGCATCTGCGTCTCGCCACAGGCACGTGGCAAGGGCGCCATGATCACGCTGAACAACCAGATCAACGCCGCCCGCGAGGCGACGAAGACCCACACTTCCGACGTTGAGACTTTTAAGTCCGGGGACTTCGGATTCCTTGGGGTCGTAGACCACGATCGTGTGGTATTTGCCCGCACCCCATCGCGTCGCCAGCACATCGCCCTAAAGGCGATGCCTCTGCCGCGGGTGGACATCGTTGCCATGTACGCTGGGACAGATGGGACGCTGCTCCGGGCAGCCGTGGCCGCCGGAGCGAAGGGGATCGTGATTCAGGCACTGGGGTGGGGAAACGTAAACATTCCCCTGTACGAAGCTGTGAAGGAGGCCATTGAGCGAGGTGTTGTGGTCGTGATCTCGACGCGTGTGCCGAATGGGCGGGTTCTGCCGGTGTATGGAATGGTGGGCGGTGGGAAAACACTGAAAGAGGCGGGTGCGGTCTTCGCTGACAACCTGTCGCCGCAGAAGGCGAGAATCCTCCTGATGCTTGCTATGCAGAGCACGTCAAACGCCACGGAAGTTCAGGCGTTCTTCGATCGGTAGATTCGGGATGCGAATATCTTGCCCGGGTCGGACCTGCGCAATCGATTGATTCATTGAAATTGCGACTGTCGATTTCAGCGGAATCTGGCGCTTAGACAGGCTTTTCCGTGGCAAGAATGGCAACGCTAGGAAATCACACACGGAAGCTGTCAGCTGGATGCATAGGATCAGTTCTTGCAACGTAGCAAGGTAACGTCTACGTGAACGCCATCCGCATTCTCGGTATCGTGCTTCTCGTGGTTGGAGTTGTTCTGCAGCCCATCGGGTAGATCTACTTCACGTGGGCGGCGGGCGTGTCGTTCGTGCTCATTCTTGCGGGAGTCTTTGCCCTGTACGCAAGTCGTGCTGAATCCGCTGGCGGCGGTGGCGGCGGTGCCGACGAGGGTCCCCGTTTGACTGGTCGAGAAATACCGACTGACGTGCACGGGTACAGCGGTCAGTACTCCGGTGGACGGTCCTCCGCGTGGAGTTCGCAGGACGGAGCCGGCGGCGGGGGTTCGGGCGACTGATGAATTGAACGGCTCACGGGATCAGACTCCGTTGAACGAGGCTGAATTCTTCCGCTGGGCTCACTCGACGATCGCCTGATACACCAGTTGCTTGAACAGATAGCGGTCGTAGCGCCGCGGCAGGCCGGGCAGGCCCTGGGTCATCCAGACGCAGATCACGTCCAGTTTCGGGTCCACATAGAAGCCGGTGCCGGCGGCGCCCGCCCAGAAATACTCGCCGGTTGATCCGGTGACTTCGAACAGGCCGGCTTCGCGCCGGACCGCGAACCCGAGTCCGAACCCCATGCCCGGCAACAACGCGATCGCGCCGGCGCCTTTCGCGTCGCCGAGGTGATCGGCCGCCATGTAGCGCACCGTGGTCGGGCTGAGCAGGCGCACGCCGTCGAGCTGCCCGCCGTTGATCATCATCTGCAGGAAGCGGGCGTAGTCCATCGCGGTGCCTGCGCTGCCTGCGCCGCCCGCGTCGTTTTTCTGCGCGACGGTTACGTCGAGCAGGTTGATCGGCGTTTTTGTCGCCGGGTCGATAGCGAAAGGCTGCGCCAGGCGGCCGACCTTGTCGCGAGGCACGACAAAAGACGAATCCGCCATGCCGAGCGGGGTGAAGATGCGCTCCTGCAGAAACTGGCTCAGCGGCTTGCCGGTAATCGCCTCGACCACGCGGCCGAGCACGTCGGTCGAAATGCTGTATTCGAAGGTGGTGCCCGGTTGATGCGCGAGCGGCACTTTCGAAAGGCGCTCGATCTGCTGCGCGGGCGTGACATCTTTCCAGTCGACGCCTTCGCGCTCGTAGCGTTCCTTGACGTGCGTATTCGCGGTGAACGGCCCGTAGACCAGCCCGGAGGTGTGGCGCAACAGGTCCTGGATAGTCATGTCGCGATCGGAGGCGACGAGCGTGTACTTCACCGCGCCGGTCGCGGGATCGGCCGACGCGACGCTGACCTGCAGCTTGGTCAACGACGGCAGGTACTTCGATACCGGGTCGGTCAGCAGCAGCTTGCCTTCCTCGGCCAGCATCATGATCGCCACCGAGGTATACGGCTTGGTCATCGAATAGAGGCGAAAAATCGCATCCTTCGTCATCGGCTTGCCGCTGGCGGGATCGAGCTGCCCGAAGGATTCGAAATAAACGATCTTGCCCTTGCGCGCGACCAGTATCACCGCGCCCGGATACTGTCCCTTCGCGATTTCGCCCTGGATCGCCGGGCCGATGCGCGCCAGGCGCTCGGGCGAGAAGCCGAGGTTTTCGGGGGCGGCCGACGGCAGGTCCGCCGCGAACGCCGACACGATACCGATCGCCAGCGCCAGGCCGGCTGCGAGGCTGCGAATTGCGTTGTTGTACATGTTCCTCCCGATGTTGGCAGCGCGGCGCGCGCCGTTTCCTTTTCGACCCACTGCGGACAAAGGTCTGTCCGGGTGCATTCCTTCCCGGCAGGGCTCGGTAGCGGGTATGCAATCATGCGGGCCACAGGCAGCCCCACAGCCATCCGGCCACAATCTAATCAACCCTCCACCGGAAAGGAAGACGCATGACGCTTAAGAAACACGAACCGAAGGGCCTGTACCCGAAGTATCCCGGGTACACCCACGCCGTCGAGGTGCCGGCCGGCGCGCGAACATTGCACATCAGCGGCCTCAACGGCTACGAATCCGACGGCAAGACCATGCCCGAGTCGTTCGAGGAGCAGAGCGAGCTGATCTGGCGCCATCTCCGCGCCATCCTCGCCTCGGCCGGGATGGACATCCGCAACCTGGTGTTCCTGAGAACCTACCTCGCCCGGCCGGAGTACATGGAAGCGAACAAGGCGATTCGCAAGAAACATCTCGGCGACCACGAGGTGGGCATCACCGTGGTGGCAGCGACCCTGCTCAAGCCGGAATGGAAGCTCGAGGTGGAGGCGGTTACGGCGGAGTAGGAAAATGGGGCCAGACTCGGTTCCAATTGCACGTCGCGAAACTGAATTCGAGTCCAACCCCGAGCCGCCTGTCGGCAAGCCTGCGCAGGCGGCAGCTGACTTCAGCCAACGGCTATTTGCAGGTGCCGCCCCACTGCGAAACGGTCATCTTGCCGTCGGTTCTCACGTCCTGATACCAGCCTGAGTCCTTCTTGCCGGCGAACTTGCCGGTGCCAGCGACGCTCTTCCAGGTGCCCTTGGCGGCACCGGGTGCCTGGGAGAAGGTGATGCTGGTCGTATCGCCGTCTTTGTCCTTTCTCGCGCAGTACCCGTAGACATAAACCTTTCCGTCGGGCGTTGTCAGGGCCGCGCCCGAGCACTCGCCAGTCGTCAGGTGGTGAATGGGTGCGTTGTCGGTCGTGATGATGCTCGCCTGCCGGAAGGCGGTCAGCGTGTGCCCCTCGCCGAGATCAAGGGTCTCGGCGTAGATGGCAACAAGACTGTCGTAACCGGTGCAATTGTCGGCGCTGCTGGCGAAACCAGGAATCAGGGCACCACCGACCAGCAAACAGCTACCAAGCAGCATTTTTTGCTTTTTCATTTCGGACTCCTGAACTTGGATCAGGGGCTGTCTTGCCCAAAAACAAGCGAAGTCCCTGACCGCAGCCCCACGATGTCAAGGAACTTGCCTGACGCGCAGTAAATGCGGCGATGTCGCCGCATGTCGGTCGGACAAGACTGGCTGGTCGCTTCCGTAAACATGCCGCTGCAGACGACGCTAGATTTCATGCTCCGGCACTGCTTTCAATGGCGGCAATCGGCGTTCCAACGGGTCGCGCCGGTCCCGGTACCCATGGGGCCCGATTGGAGACAGACCGGCTTTCTGCGTGTCGCGCGAAATGGAACGCCAGTCTGTTTGATCTCTTGGCAGCGGAAATCAGCTCGTCGGCAAGCTGCTATGCAGTCGTCAGACATCGAGGTCGACAGCCAGCAGGCAATGGTCGCTCGCCTCGGTGTGCTGATAGCTGACCGTGGGGTAGCGCGGCCCGGGGTGTTGCTTGCAGCGTTTCGACAGCCCGTGGCGCACTATGTTGTGATTGCCGAAGCTGAGCCTTTTGTCCACCAGAATGTAGTCGAGCCTTGAGACGGACGACTCCGACTCGTAGAAGTGCGTCCAGCGATCCTTGATCTTGGCGAAGGTATCGATGACGCCTTCTCCGTTGACCAGGCTGCGAATGGACTGCGCTGCCTTCGATTTCCGGTCGACATCCGCGTTGAGGTCGCCTACGACGAGCGGCAGGCGGTTTTTTCGCGCCGCGGTAAAAAGGGCAAGCACGCGATCGGCCTGCGCTTCTCTTCGCGTGTTGGAGGCGGGCTTGCCGTCCTGTGACTTCAGGTGATTGCACAGGACGCAGAGCCGATTGCTGTCGATCGCGACGTCGACTTCAAGGCAGTCCCGCGAGAACAGCGCCTTGTGGGCGAGGTAGCCGAAGCCCCGGCGTGAACCCCGGGTGACGGATCCGGTCGCGCCCGGCTTCACTTCGTCGACGTGAGTGCGTATGGCGTCCACGCGCCCCTTGAAGCCCTTGCGCAGCATCAGGCCGACATCGATGCCGCGCGGGTCGTTGCCATCCAGCAGGATGATCTGGTCGAAGAAGTCGCTCAGATAGTCGTGGTTGAAGATTCGGAGCGTGTAGATGTTCTCCACCTCGGACACGACCAGGATGTCCGGCTCCGCTTCAAGAATGACTTCGGCGGTGTTATTGCGCTGTATCTTCGTGGTTTCGTAGGAAACGAGACTTCCATCGCGGCCGGCGACGGAGGCAAGGTCCACCGCCATGACCAGTTGTTCGTAATCACGTCCCTGCCATGGCTGATCGAGCAATGCATATCGGTTGAAGAGGTTTTCGACATTGAATGCGGCAACGCGAACTTTCGTTCCCATGTTCTTCACTCCTGTCGGTGCGATGCCAAAACGCGGGCTTCTGTCGACTGACCTCGCGGTACGCGACGCGCGGTGTCTGCCCGGGCGCAGGGCCGAATGGCCGCGCCCGTAAGTCCGGTGGTACGGCGCAGGCTCGTTAGTGGTCGTCGGGGCGCTTTCGACGCCTCGTTCTGCTGGCGGCGGGTAGACGCGACGCGTGTGAAGGAGACATTAGCTGTACGCGACTTACGGATGGCATACAGAATCGGCGCCGTTTGGCGGCGGACTTTCCGGATGTGAAGAGCGCGCGAACGAGAAAGGCAGGCGGATTCGAGTTTCTGGCTGAATTAGCCGGCCCGGATTGCGCGGCGCAGCCAGTCAGGCGGCGGGCTCTTGCGCGACAAAGAGGAACAAAATCGACGGCCATCGGTCTGTGTACGTCGGCAACGCCGCGGGCGTTCTTCCGGCCAGTGGCCCCGGCAATAGACGGGGCTGTGCAGATCGGATGGCGCTGTGCCGGGGAGCGGTTCTCCGGACAGTTGCGTCGCCGGCATTCCGGCTGCCATTGCCGGGAATTTGTTGTGTCCCCGAAACGGGGCACAGAGGAACGGTCATCATGAAGATCGTGGTTTGGGCATCGTTCGCCGTGCTGGCTGCGTTATGGACGCTGGGCGCGGTGGTGACAGTTGAACTCGCGCAATGGGGCGCGCAGCTGCTGGCGTCCGGAGGTGCCGCGGACATCGGGCGTGCCGCCGCCCAGTGGCCGGTGCCGGCGTGGATCGCGCTATGGCTCGACCCGGCGTGGATGCAGGCGAGTCAGGCCGCGCTGGTGTGGAGTCTCGACGTGTTCCAGAGCACCTTGCCGTTCCTCGGTTCGGCGATGGGCTGGGTGACGCCGCTTGTCTGGATTATCTGGGGCGCGGGACTCGTCGGCTTGCTGCTGCTCGCGGGGGTTGCCCACTGGCTGGTGGGCCGCGCGGATTCGCGCGGCTACCGGTAAAGAGCCGGGCGCTTGCGTGGTGCTCACGCCGCCGACGGAAAACACGCCGGTCCGATCGGCTCGAAGGTCTTGTAGGTGAGGATGAATTCCTGGTGGCCGAGCGCTTCGGACTTGGTCTGTTCGCCGTTGGCCACGCGCAGGATCAGGTCGTAGATTTCGCGGCCGACCTCGTCGAGGGTGGCCCTGCCTTCTAGAATGCGCCCGGCATCGACGTCCATGTCGTCTGACATGCGCTTGTAGGTGTCCGGGTTGGCGCACACCTTGATCACCGGCGCGATGGCCGAGCCCACCACCGAGCCGCGGCCGGTGGAGAACAGGCTCAGGTGGCTGCCGCAGGCCATTAGCTCGGCGATCTCGGCGTTGTCGCTGATGTTTGGAAAGCCGAACCGCGGCTCGCCGTCGGGCACCACATCCAGCAGGTACAGTCCGCCGCGGATCGGCACGTCGCCCGGCTTGATGATGCCGGAGATCTTCGACTGGCCCGACTTGGCGTAGGCGCCGAGCGATTTTTCCTCGATGGTGGTCAGCCCGCCGTCGGCATTGCCGGGGCCGATGCTGGCGTGGCCGTAGGCGGCGTAGTACTTCGCCGCCTTGGCGACTGTCCTGACGATTTCTTCGCCGAGCGCCGGGTGCTCGGCGCGCTCCGCCATCCAGTGCTCCATGCCGATCAGTTCGCCGGTTTCCTCGAAGATGCAGGTGGCGTTCTGCTCGACCAGAAAGTCGAACGCGCGGCCCATCGCCGGGTTGGCGGTGAGCCCGCTGGTCGCATCCGACCCGCCGCAGATGGTGCCGACCACCAGCTCGTCGAGCGCCATTGGCGCGCGCGGCGTGCTTTCGAGCTGCTTCAGGGTCTGCTCGACCCAGGCGTGGCCCTCGGCGATCGACTTGCGGGTGCCGCCGGTGTCCTGGATCACCACCAGCTTGCCGGGCCGGCCGGACTTGCGGATGGTCTCGAGCAGCTTGCCCTTGTTGAATCCCTCGCAGCCCAGCGACAGCAGCAGCACCGCGCCGACGTTCGGGTGCGTGCACAGCCGCTCCATCATCTTGAACGAGTAGGGGTTCGGAAAGCAGCCGGGAAAGCCGATCAGGTGCACGCCGCGGTCGCGGTAGGGATAGACGATCTCGCGCGAGACGTGGTGGGCGCATTCCACCAGGTAGGCGACGACGACGGTGTTGCGGATGCCCTTGCGGCCGTCCGCGCGCAGGAATGCGTTGATGGCCATGTCAGTGCGCCTCCTTGATGAACTCGTGGCCCGCGTCGAGGGTGTAGGTCGGAATGTAGCCGCTCTCGACATTGTGGATGTGCATGTAGTCGCCGGGGGCGATGTCCTGGCTGGCGACGCCGATCGGCGCGCCGTACTTGATGAGCTTTTCGCCCTTCGCCACCGCCACGAAGGCGAACTTGTGGCCGGTGAGAACCTTCGCCTTGAGCGTGACCGGCCGGCCCATCACCGTGAGCTGCGTGCCTGCCGCAAGGTCCGACTTGGCGACGGCGACGTTGTCGCCCGGCGCCAGCACCATAACGCGTGGGTCGGTAATTTCATTTGCTTTCGCGGGCATAACGTGACCTCCATTCAGGGTCGGCCTCTCACCACAGAGACCACAGAGAACACAGAGGCAAGGCTAACTGCAGTCAGTTGCCCAGATGGGTCTCTGTGTTCTCTGTGTCTCTGTGGTGAGAGTCGATCCCTAGCCTCCATCGAACTACTTGCCGAGCTTGCTCAACCGTACCTGCGCGTCCTTGCGCTTGGCGAGGCCGGGCTGCAGCTTGGTGCCGAGGCCCGGGCCTTTTGGCGCGGTGATGTAGCCCTTCTTCACCGGCGGCAGCTCGGTAACCAGCTTGCCGTACCAGTCGTAGTAGAAGGCACGCACCATTTCCTGCACCAGGGTGTTGGGGCAGTTCATCGACAGGTGCACCGAGGCGGTGAGCAGGATCGGGCCGGTACAGTCGTGCGGCGCGACCGGCAGCGCCCAGGCTTCGGCCATGGTGGCGATCTTCTTCGATTCCGACAGGCCGCCGGCCCAGCCGACGTCCAGCATGCACACCGATACCGCCTGCTTCTGGAACAGGTCGCGAAAGCCCCAGCGCGTGCCGAGCGTTTCCGACGCGGTCACCCACACGTTGGTGCGGTGCGCGTAGTCGGCGAGCGCGTCGAGGTTGTTCATCTTGATCGGGTCTTCGTACCAGAACGGGTCGAACTGCTCCAGCGCGCCGGCGATGCGGATGGCGGCGGGCAGCTGCCACATCGAGTGGAACTCGACGTGGATGTCCATCTTGTCGCCGACAGCCTTGCGGATCTGCTCGAAGGGCTTCATCGCCTTTTTCAGGTCGGCGTTGGAGATATAGGCGCCGTTGGAGGCTTCCGCCGCCTCGTCGAACGGCCAGATCTTCATGCCGGTGATGCCCATCTCCAGCAGCGACTCGGCCAGCGCGCCGGCGTCGGTCTTGAAGGCGAGCAGATCTTCGTAGGGACGGTTTTTCTTGTCCACTTTCGCCGGCAGGCCGAAGTTGCCAGTGTCCTGGGTGGGCTTGGCGCGCACGTACTGGTAGCCGGCGCAGGTGTTGTACACCCGCACCTGGTCGCGCGAGGCGCCGCCCAGCAGCTGGTAGATCGGCTGGCCGGTGACCTGGCCGAAGATGTCCCACAGCGCGATGTCGATCGCCGAGGCGGCGCGCATTTCCACGCCCACGGAGTTGAAGCCGAGATAGGTGTTGAGAAACTGCCGGCTGTGCTTGTCGATTTCCAGCGGGTTCCTGCCCAGCAGGTAGGGCGCGCAAGTCTGGTGAATGTGCTCGATGACCGGCGCGACGGCATAGAACGTCTCGCCCAGCCCGACGATGCCTTCGTCGGTATGCACCTGCACCCACAGCACGTTGGGAAACTCTTCGAGATTGAGCGTCTCGATGGCGGTGATCTTCATGGCTGCCTCTTTATTGATGTTGTGCGCGGCGGCGGCCGCGTCTCCTCCCGGCCGGAGCCCGGGCCCCGGCATTGTATGACTGCGCCGGCGCCCGCCCGGCGCTGGCCGCGGCGCCGGATAAGTGATAGCCTTGATAATTATAAGCTAAGCAACTATTTCCGATGCTCCGCGAAGACCTCTCGCGCAACTTCGGCTTTCTGATGCACGACGTTGCGCGCCTGATGCGCACCGCCTTCGACCGCCGGGTGAAGGCGCTCGGGCTGACGCGCTCGCAGTGGTGGGTGCTCAATCACCTGTACCGCAACGACGGCGTTACCCAGGCCGAACTCGCCGACACGCTGGAGATCGAGCGCCCGACCCTCGGGCGGCTGCTCGACCGGCTGGAGGCGAAGGGCTGGGTGCGCCGCGAGGAAGACCCGCGCGACCGCCGCGCCAAGCGGGTGCGGCTGACCAGCGAGGTCGAGCCGGTGATGAAATCGATGCGCGCGGTGGCGGCCGAGGTGCGCCGCGACGCGGTCGCCGGCCTGAGTCCGGAGCAGCTGCAGGCCTTCGTCGACGCGCTGCTCGCCATCAAGGACAACCTCGCCAACGGCGAGAACGGCGTGCGCAATGGCCGCCGGGCCAAGGGGCGCGAGCTGTGAACGAGCGCGCGCGCGAGGCCGTGATCGCGGTGGGACGCTTCACCCGCGTGCTGCTGCTGGTGGTGGTGCCGCTCGTCGCCGCGCTGGGCGCGCTCTATTACTACGCGCGTGGCGGCCATGCGGTCGAAACCGACAACGCCTACGTCAAGGCCGACATTATCGCGGTGAGCGCCGAGGTCTCGGGGCGGGTCACCGACGTCGCGGTGCGCGACGACCAGCCGGTAGAGCCGGGTGCGCTGATGTTTAGCATCGACGCACAGCCGTTCGAAATCGAGCGCGCGCGGGCGCGCGCGCAGATGGACCTTGTGCGCACCGAGGTGCAGTCGCTGCGTGCCGACTATCGCGCCACCGTGCTGGAGCGCGCGGAGGCGCGCGAGCGCATCGAGTTTCTCGCCCGCCAGGTCGAGCGGCTCACCAGCCTGCGCGAGCGCGGCATGGTGCGGCTGGACGTGTTCGACGAGGCGCAACACAACCTGCAGGTGGCGCGCATGCGGCTCGCCACCGTCGAGGAGCGGCTGAACCGGGTGCTCGCCAGCCTGAACGGCAACCCGAATCTGCCGGCGGAGCAGCATCCGCGCTACGCCGCGGCGCGCGCCGCCTACGACGAGGCAGCGCTGAACATCGCGCGCACCGAGGTGCGGGCGCCGGCCGGCGGCGTGGTCAGCAACATGCGCTTGCAGCCGGGCGAGCATGTGCAGCGCGGCACGCCGGTGTTTAGCCTGATCGTCGGCGGCCCGCTGTGGATCGAGGCGAACTTCAAGGAAACCCAGCTCACGCATATGCGCGTCGGCCAGGCCGCCACCGTGGTGGCCGATGCCTACCCCGACACCGTGTGGCAGGGCGGGGGGCGCACCATCGCGCCAGCCAGCGGCGCCGAGTTCGGGGTGC
>CALJLA010000003.1 GCA_937983055.1 uncultured Pseudomonadota bacterium | reverse complement strand
CCTCGACCTTGCCGAGGTGATCCAGCCAAAAGGCGATGTCGCCGGCGACTTCGCTCAGCAGCGGCATCTCGTCGTCGTCGAACAGGTTCTTCTCGCCGCCGAACAACAGCAAGCAGCCAACCGCCGCCCGCCCGACCACCAGCGGCAACGCCACCACCGAGCGAATCCCCAGCGCGAGCTGCCGCTCGCGCTCCACCACGAAGCGTGGATCGGTCTCGATGTCGTTGCAGATCACCGGCTCGCCGCTGCGCAGGGCCTGGCCGGTCAGGCCGCGGCCGCCGGGCAGGTCTTCGCGCACCGTGAGCTGAACCGCATCCAGCAGGCTTTCGGCGATGCCCGCATGGGCAGCCGGCACCAGTGTGCCTTCGGCGTCGACAAGACCGATCACGGCCAGACGAAATCCGCCGTGCGTCACCGCCAGCCGGCACGACTCGTCGAACAGCCGCTGGCGGTCGGTGGCGCGCACGATGGTGCCGTTGATGCCGGACAGCACCGCCTGGATCCGGCTCAGGCGCAAAATCTTGGCCTGCTGCCGCCTGATCTCGGAGATGTCGCGGGCAATGATGGACAGGTAAGGTGCTGTACCCGGTCCGCCCTGGTGGCCGATGATCACGAACGATGCCGGGATCTCCAGGCGGTTGGGGCCGCACACGATGCCCTCGCCGCGCCAGGTGCCGGCGACGCATGTCGCGGGAATGGCAGTATCGCGCAGGCGCTCGACTGTCTCGGCGGCGAACAGGTCTTCGAGCGACTTGGAGGCGTCGAGCGGCGTGTTCAGTCCCAGCATCGCGCAGCCGGCCCGGTTCACGTACAGCGGCTGGCCTTCCAGTGTCAACGTGGCGACGAAATCGGTGGTCGCTTCCAGGATCGAGGCGAGGCGGCGGCGGCCTTCCTCGGCGCGGGAATGTTCCACCGCGTAGCGCACCGTGCGCTCGAGCAGGTCGGTGGTGAGCTGCCCCTTGCCGGCCTGCATTGCCTCGATGTCGACCGAGTCGTCTCCCTGCCCGGTAAGCAAAATCAGCGGCCGGCAGTCGCCGCGCTCGCGCGCCGCCTTCACCAGGTCGATGCCGTTGCGCTCGCCCAGCCGGTAATCCACCAGGCACACGTCGTGTCCGCCCGACGCCATCGCCGAAGCCGCCGCAGCGGCAGTGGGCACCCAGTCGAGCGCATAGCGATGCGCGCGCGCGGACTGCAGGAGATCCCGCACCAGGACGAAGTCGTCCTCGTCGTCCTCGATCAGCAGGATTCTGGCGAGCTGCGCTCCCGCGCCGGGCCCCATGCCCCTACTTCGCCTCTTCATGCGGCAGCTCGACAATCTCGATCCAGTACCGCCCAATGGTCCGCATGACCTCGACCAGTCCCTCGAAGGTGACCGGCTTGGTGATGTAGGAATTCACCCCCAGGTCGTAGCTGCGGTAGATATCCTCCTCGGCCTTCGAGGTGGTCAGCACCACCACCGGAATCTTGCGCAGTTGCGGATCGCCCTTGATCTCGGCCAGTGCCTCGCGGCCGTCCTTTCTGGGCATATTCAGGTCCAGAAGAATGACGCCCGGTCTGGGCCTGCCGGCCAGGTTCTTGTAGCGACCCCTGCGATGCAGGTAGTCCATCAGCTCCTCGCCGTCGCCCACGGTCGCAAGTTCGTTGAGCACGCGGCTTTCCACCAGCGCCTCCTTGACCATCAGGCAATCGTCCGGGTCGTCGTCCGCAAGCAGGATGATGATCGGGTCTCTGCTGTCAGCCGTCATGACCGCTCCCTCCACTTTTCGACACGGGCAGTTTCACGATGAACGTC
The DNA here is from genome assembly GCA_937983055.1 of uncultured Pseudomonadota bacterium. Taxonomy (GTDB): domain Bacteria; phylum Pseudomonadota; class Gammaproteobacteria; order Burkholderiales; family Eutrophovitaceae; genus CALJLA01. The sequence goes on along the minus strand of CALJLA010000003.1, from coordinate 28,326 downwards.
GCGCCTTCTCCCGGCGCGCTTTGCGCGGCGATCGTGCCCCCGTGTCGCGTCACGATCTTGCGGCAGATCGCCAGCCCGACGCCGCTGCCTTCGTACTCGGTGCGCCCGTGCAGGCGCTGGAACACGCCGAAGATGCGTTCGGCGTACTGCGGGTCGAAGCCGATGCCGTTGTCCATCACCTTGAGCACGCAGAGTTCCCTGCCAGCCTCGCGCTCCACGCTCGCCTCCACGCGGATCACCGGCGTCGCGTCTTCGCGCCTGAACTTGAGCGCGTTGCCGATCAGGTTCTGCAACAGCTGCTGCATCTGGGTGCGATCGGCCTCGATCACCGGCAGCTCGCCGATCTCGACGATCGCGCCGGTGTCCTCGATGCGTACATCGAGGTCGGACAGCACTTCACGCGCAAGCGCCGACAGGTCGATGCTCTGGAACGGCTGCGCCCGGGTGGTCACGCGCGAGTAGGTCAGCAGGTCGCCGATCAGCCGGCCCATCCGCCGGGTGGCATCGGTCATGCGCGCGATATAGTCGCGGGCCTGGTCGTCCAGCGCCGCCGAGTACTTCGCCTCGAGACGCTCCGCGAACGACGCCACTTTGCGCAGCGGTTCCTGCAGGTCGTGCGAGGCGACGCGGGCGAACTCCTCCAGCTCCCGGTTGCTGGCTTCCAGCCGGTCGGCAAAGGCCTTGAGCCGCTCTTCGTACGCTTTGCGCTCGGTGATGTCGGTGGAGATACCGCAGGTGGCGTAGACGCGGCCCTGGCCGTCGGACAGCGGGAACTTCACCGAGATATAGGTGTGCAGCACGCCGTCGACCGGCGCCGCTTCTTCCGCGGCAATCGCCCGGCCGCCCGCGATGACGTCACGGTCGTTGCGCCGGAAATCGTCGGCCATCTCCTTCGGGAAGAAGTCGTAGTCGGTCTTTCCGAGGACGCCGGCCCGCGCAACGTGGAACAGCTCCTCGTAGCGGCGATTGACCAGCAGGTAGCGGCCGTCGAGGTCCTTCACGTAGATGACGGCGGTGGAGTTGTCGATGATCGCCTCGAGCTGCGCCTGGCTTTGCCTGAGCGCTTCCTCCGCCGCCTTGCGATCCGAGATATCGCGCAGAGAGGCGCTGTAGAGCTTCTGCCCGCGCACGGTAACGCCGATAATCGACAGTTCCACCGGAAACTCGCGGCCGTGGCGGTCGCGGGCCGGCAGCTCCAGCCGCCGGTTCAGCACATGCGCCTCTCCGGTGTCACGCAGGCGCACCAGACCACGCTCGTGCTCCTGGCGCATGGCGTCCGGAACGATCATGTCCGACAGGCGCTGCCCGAGCGCCTCCTCCCGGCTCCAGCCGAAAGTGGATTCCGCCTGCCGGTTCCACTCCACCACCGAGCCGAGCTCATCGATCGCAATGAACGCGTCCAGCGCGTTGTCGAGCGTCAGGCGCAGCCGCTCTTCGTTCTCGCGCAGCCGGTCTTCCGCCCGCCTGCGTTCGGTGACATCCGAGATCGAGCCCGCCATGCGCTGCGGCCGGCCATCCTCGCCCCAGATCGCTTTTCCCCGGGCACGGAACCAGCGATATTCGCCGCTTTTCGTGCGCAGGCGGTACTCGATGTCGTAAGGCTCGCGCCGCTCGAGGTGCGCCTGGACCGCCGCCATCACATTGGCATGATCGTCCGGATGCAGACTGGACTCGAAGGCGCTGAAGGAGTGCTCGAACTCGCCGGGCGCGTAGCCGAGCAGCTCCTCGAAGCGCTGGGAGTAATAGACCTTGCCGCTGGCGACATCCCAGTCCCAGATGCCGTCGGTCGAGCCGGCGACGGCCAGCGCGAAGCGCTCGTTGGCCACCGCGAGATCGCGGGTGCGCTCGCGCACCCGCAGTTCCAGCTCGGTGTTGGCGTTGCGCAGCGCCTGCTCGGCTTCCATGAGGGCGGTGCTGTCGCGGGTGACCTTGACGAAGCCGGAGATCGAGCCCTCGGCGGTGCGCAGCGGCGTAAGCACTGTGCTGCCCCAGAAACGGGTCCCGTCCTTGCGTATCCGCCAGCCTTCGTCGGCGGCTGGCCCGCGCCGCGCCCGTGCCAGCAGCTCCGCCGGCTTGCCACGCTCGACGTCCTCGCGCGGATAGAACATGGCAATCGACTGCCCGATCGCCTCGCCGGCGCTGTAGCCCTTGATGCGTGCCGCGCCGGGATTCCAGGTGGCGATGCGTCCGTCGGAGTCGAGCTGAAAGATCGCGTAGTCCTGCACCGCTTCCACCATGGTGCGGAAGCTCACCTCGGCGCGCCGCCGCTCGCTTTCGCTTTCGCGCGCCTCGCGCTCCGCGGCTTGGCGCTGCTCGGCCAGCATCCAGCCGATGCCGAAGATCAGCAGCGTCGCGGCAGCACCCGCCACCATCAGGGCCACCGGAACGCGCCGCTCGATGCGCGCCTCCAGGGCCGGCAGCGAGGCGATCTCCAGCGTCCAGTTGCGGCCGCCTATCGCCAGCGGCAGCTCGGCGGTCATCAGCGGCCAGTCGCGCGCCACATCGGCGGGCACGCTGTCATAGAGCAGACCGTCCCGCGGACCGGCCTCGGCATCGTAGATGCGCACCGACACCGGCAGATCGGGGGGCAGCAACGACTGCATCAGGTGCCCGGCGCGGAACGGTATGTAGACGTAACCGGACAGCGCCGCGCGCCGGGCGTTCACGCTGTCGATGGCCGAACCTTCACGGTAAAGCGCGGCATAGAACAACAGGCCGGCCTGTGATTCGACTTCGGTTTCCTGCAGCAGCCGCACCCTGCCGCTGAGAGCGGACTCGCCGGTGTCGCGGGCCCGATCCATCGCCTCCGCGCGTGTCGGCTCCGACAGCATGTCGAAGCCCAGCGCGCGGCGATTGCGCCAGTCCATCGGCTCGAGATAGGCGATCGCCGAATGCCGGACCCGGCGCCCGGGGGGCCGAACGGTGAAATCGGCAAGTCCCTCGGCCCTTCGTGCGCGCTCGAAAGCCGCCACCGCGTCAGCGCTGAACAGCGGCACGTAGCCGAGGCCCTGGATGCCCGGGTAATGGCTGGCAACCCTGAGCGAAGCGACGTAGCGCCGCCACTGATCGAGGTTCACGACCGGCATGCGCTGCGCCGCCGAGGCGGATGCCTGCAGCAGCAGTTCGAACCGGCGCATGCCCTCCGCGACGCGGTCGCGGACTTCGCCCGCCTCGTCGTCGAAATCGCGCCACGCGGCGCCGCCGACGCGCTCCATGCTGCTCCACCACAGGAACTGGGTGGCGAGCATCATCATCACCAGCAGCGACCACGGAATGGCCAGCGCCAGCGCCGATGCGCCGCCGACGCGCAGCGCCTCCAGCGCCCGCCACTGGAGCGCGATCAGGCCGATCCCGATCAGCGTCAGGGCAAAGGCAGTGTGCAGCGCCATCGCCGTCAGCACCGGCACCTCCGGCAGTGTCCGGCCCAGACCGTAGCGCATCAGCCACCAGCCCCCGCTCATCGCCACCATCGTGCCGAGCGCAAGCGAGAAGACTCGCGCGACCCGCGATTGCATCGTCGCCAGCGTCACCCCCGCGGCGCCGAGCACGATCGCCAGAGCGGCATCCGGCGCCATCCGGCCGGGCTTCGCGGTGCCCAACGGGTCGCCGGTCGACGTCAGCAGCCAACGGTCGGTGGCAAGGTCGAATCCGGCCAGGTACTGCAAGAGCGTCACCACGCCCAGCAGCGCAGCCAGCGCCGACAGCGCCCGGGCGGCCCACCGCCCCGGGGCGCCGGCAACCTCCGTCAGCGCCACCAGCATCAGGGCAAGACCGAGCGCCGCCAGCGCCAGCGCCGCGTTGGGTTTCATGCTCACCGTGCCAGGCAGCACGCGCTTGAGCACCTCGATGTCCATCGCCCACCCGGCGAGCACCGACACCGCCAGCATCAGCACGAAGGCCGCCGCCAGGGCGACAGCGGCCGCCCGCAGCCCGCTGTCGGCCGGGCGTGGCAGGGTCAGCGCCTCGTCGCCCTTCATCCCGCCCCCTCTCCTGCCTCGGGCAGCTCGACGATCTCGATCCAGTACTTGCCGAGCACCTTCATGGTCTCCACAAGCCCGGCAAAGGTGACCGGCTTCGCGATGAACGAATTGGCGCCGAAGTCGTACCTGCGGCAAATGTCTTCCTCGGCCTTCGACGTAGTCAGCACCACGACCGGAATCTTTCTGAGCCGCGGGTCGCCCTTGATCATCTGCAGCGCTTCGCGCCCGTCCATGCGCGGCATATTCAGGTCGAGCAGGATCAGGCCGGGCAGCGGGTCATCCTTGCGCCCGGCATAACGACCCTCGCGGCGCAGGTAGGCGAGCAGATCTTCGCCGTCGGTCACCTCTTCGAGCACGTTCGCCACCCGGCTCTCCTCGAGCGCTTCGCGAATCATTGCGCGGTCGTCGGCGTCGTCGTCGACAATGAGCAGCAGGATCGGTACGTTTCGTGGCATCAGACGGCTCCCAGGCTCTGGCGATAGGGCAGCGTGACGACGAAGCGCGCACCCTTGCCGGGCTCGCCGTGCGCTTCGATGCTGCCGTTGTGCTGGTCGACGATCTTGCGGCAGACGGCCAAGCCCATGCCGGTGCCCTCGAACTCCTGGCGCGAGTGCAGCCGCTTGAACACCGAGAAAATGCGTTCTGCGTAGCGCTGCTCAAAGCCGATGCCGTTGTCCTGCACGATCAGCCGGCACAGCCGTCCCTCGCCACCCTGGGCCTGCTCCGCCCGGATCGCCACAGACAGCGGCGCGTCCGGCCGGCGGAACTTGATTGCATTGCCCAGCAGGTTCAGCAGCAACTGGTACATCTGGGTGGGATCGGCTTCGATCCGCGGCAGCGGTCCGACTTCGATGCGTGCCCCGCTTTCCTCGATGCGCAGCTGCAGGTCGGACAGTACGTCGGCGAGCACCCCGTCGAGATCGACTTCCCGGAACATCCTGACCGGGCTGGCGGCGCGCGAGAAGTTGAGCAGGTCGTCGACGAGGCTGCGCATGCGCGTGGCCGACTCCAGCATGCGCTGGAGGTAATCGCGCCCCTGCTCGTCGAGCGTGCCGGCATGCTTTTCGCGCAATCGCTCGCCGAACGCCTGTATCTTGCGCAGCGGCTCCTGCAAGTCGTGCGACGCCACCCGCGCGAAATCTTCCAGCTCGCGGTTGGTGCGTTGCAGGCTGGCATCGCGCCGCTGGATCTGCTCCAGCATGGCGTTGAACGCGTCCGACAGTTCGCCGATTTCGTCTCCAGACCCCGCGGGTACCCGCCGCGAATAATCCTTTTCCGCGGCCACCGCGCGCACGGTCGCCACCAGCGCCAGGATGGGCCGCGAGATGCGCTCGGCCAGCGTCCCCGCGATGGAAAGGCCCAGCAGCAGCGCGATCGTCATCACCACCGCCACGATTACCGCGTAGGTCCTGATCCGCTGCCAGAGCTCGTCCTGGCCTGCTTCGAGGAACACCGTGCCTACGCGCTCGCTGCCGGCCATCACCGGCCTGATCAGCCGCAGCCTCGACCAGTCCACCTGGTCGCCGTTCCCCTCGGCCAGCGCCGCCGGCAACAGCGAATTCTCGCTGGCCCCTTCGCGCGAGAAGCTTGCGAACAGGCGGCCGCGGGCGTCGTACACTGCAGCGCCGCGAACGCTGCCCTTTGCCCGCAGCGCCGCCAGGGTCTGCTCGGCGGCATCGGGGTCGTTGAACAAAAGGGCCGGCGCAACGTTCAGCGCCACGATCTCCGCATGGGAGGCGAGATTGCGCGCCATCGCGTCGTTATAGGTCGCAAGATCGAACATCAGAAACGCCGCGCAGGCAAGAATGAGCGAAGCGCCCGAGGCGAGGAGGCTGACCCTGCGCAGCCGGCCGCGGATCGAGTCGCGAATAACCGGTACCGCGAGCTCAGCGCTCACGCCAGGTCCCCCGCACGTTCTTCGCCAGCTTGAGCAGTTGCGCGCTGGGCCTTAGCGATACCTGCTGCGCCACGTCCACGTTCACGTCGAATCGCAGCCGCCGATCCTCGGTGCGCAGCTCGATCATGCCGCCGGCGGCGAGGAAACCTTCCGTATCGCTCACCGTCAGCACCGGCCGCCGCGCCAGTGCCGCGAGCGCCTGGCGCAGCGCGATCGGATCGCTGATGCCGACATACAGCACCTGCGCCGCGCCGGCGTCGGCCGGGTTCTCGAAGCGGCGCGCGACCACCCGGCGGCCCTGCACCTCCCGCCCGTCGATCGCCTCGTCGAGACGATGACCGAAGGGATCGGCGCCAAGCACGCCCAACACGAATACGCCATCGGCTCCGGAGAAAGCCGATTCCGGCCACGTGACATAGCGGGCAAAGTTGAACAGAAACGCCGCCTTGAGCTGGTATTCCTCGACTACGGTCTGGCATCTCGGCACCGCCGGCAGCAGCATGCAGGCGGCGACCAGCCCGGCCGCGAACCGGCGCATCCGCGACTCCGGCAGGCAAGGCGTTTTGCTTACCATTCCAGCACCGCCTTCAGGTACACGCTGCGCGGCACCTCGGTGAGGCCGGCACTGCCGCCGCCAAACTCCGGATGCTGCTCATCCAGCAGATTGCGGCCTGCCAGCGACAGCAGCAGGTCGGGCCTCGCCTGCCAGCCGATGCGGGCGTCGAGCGCCGTGTACGCAGGCACCGACTGCGCGGGCAGTTCCGCCACGCGCCGCAGCTGCAGGTTGAGTTCGAGGCCCGCGGTGAGATTGAACGTCGTGCGCAGCACCGACTGGTGATGCGGGCTGCTGCCTTCGGCGCTTTGCGCAGTGGTGGTGTCGCCGCTGCCCGGCTCGGCCGCCAGGTCCATGATCAGCACCGAGTGCGCGGCACGGATGCGCCACCGGTCGAGCGGCAGCCAGTCAGCCGCCAGCTCGATGCCTTTAACGGTGCCATTGAGCCGGTTGCGAAGGAAGATCGGCAGCACGAAGTGCGCCGGCGCCGGGTCGGTGCGCGGAGCCGCAGTGCCCGGCGCGTTGCTCGGCAGCTCCCGGTAGCGGATGTCGTCCACCGCGGTGTCGAGGTTCACGCGGAAACCCAGCCGCGAGCGCCAGCCGGCCTCGTAGGCGACGAGCCTTTCCGGCTCGAATTCGTCGTCGCCGATGAAGCGCGCGAACACCGGGCCCCCGGCATCAACCAGGCTGTCCACGCGCAGGTTGTGCTCGATGCGAGAGGGTGTGCGCACCGCGCGCGACACCGATGCCCAGAGGGTCTGGCCCTCGATCGGGGTATGGGCGGCGCGCACGCTGGGCTGCCACTCGAACCCGGAATAGTCGTTGTGCTCGACCTTGGTACCGGCGAGCAGCCGCGCGCGGTCGCCCGCAAGCCGCCATTCATCCTGCACGAAGGCGCTGAACAGGTGCTCGGTGCGTCGCGCCGGCTCGAAGCGCACGGTCGGCACGCCCTCGAAGTCGCCGCTGCTGACGCGGTAGCCCGCGCCCACGGTCAGGGTGTGCCGCGCCGCCAGCGGCAGATGGTACTGCGCATCGACATCGAACGTGTCGCGGGTTTCCTCGAAACTGAGCTCGCGGCGCTGGGTGCGGTCGTACCAGGTCTGGAGGCTCAGCTCGCGGTCCGCTTCCAGGCTACGGGTCCAGCGCGCGCGCAGCGCAGCCCCGGCAAGATCGGCATCGCCGGTCGCGACCGTCGATGCCGGCGGAGAGAAAGACGTGATGGCGGTGCGTTGCCCGGTTTCGCCATGATAGGCGTCGCCCTGCAGGGTCAGCGTGTCGCGCAGGGAGGGTTCGCGATCCACACGGAACCCCGCACGGCCCATTTGCCAGTCGTCGAAACCCGGGTTGTCCGGACGTTCGCCGCCATCACGAAAGAACTGCTTCGCATAAACACGGTAATGCCCCTCTTCCAGCCGCCCTCCGATGCGGCCGGCCAGCGCGCGCTCATGGGTGCCGGCGGTGGCGCTGACCATCTGCCCCTGGGTTTCGCGGCTGTGGCGGGAGATGATGTTGATCACGCCGTTGACCGCATTGGCCCCCCATTGGGTGCCGCCGGGACCGCGAATGACCTCGATGCGATCGATATCCTCGAGCAGGAGATCCTGCACTTCCCAGTAAGTGCCGGCGAACAACGGGGTGTACACGCTGCGGCCGTCGATCAGCACCAGCGTCGAACGCGCCAGCCGGCTCTGGAAGCCGCGGATGCCGATCGACCATTTGTTGGCATCGATCTGCGAAACCTGCACGCCGGGCACCAGGCGCAGCGCCTCCGGGATGCTGGTGGCGCCGCTGCGGCGGATGTCATCGCGCGTCAGCACGAAGATCGCCGCGGCCGCTTCCCGGCTCGACTCAGCATGGCGGGAAACCGAAACGACCTCCATGTCGAGCAGCTGCTCGAGATCCAGGTCCGACAGCTTTCCGGCAGGCTGCTGGGCCTGCGCCGGCGCCGCCACGCCGAGGATCAGTGCCGCCAGCGCGGCAGGCAATGGCCGGCGGCTAGGGCTTGGCTTCGTCTCCATGATCGCTCCTCGTGCCCGCAATGCGCAGCACTGCCGGCTGTCGGGCGAGGCTCTGCATCAAGGCCAGCGCCTCCTCGAGCTGCTTGGCTTTGTCGAAGAAGAATTCGCCGCCGAGGGCATGGAAGTAACGCCGCGTCGCCTCGGCGGGAAACAGGGTCAGCATCATGAAGGCGGGGTGAAGCTGCTGCTGCTGCGCCCGACGCATGACGTCGAAGCCGCTGCCGTCGTTGAGCCGCAGGTCGAGCACCACCAGGTCCGGCGAGTGCTCGGCGATCGCCCGCAGCGTCTGCTCGACCGAAACGGTCAGGGCCAGCACCTCGACGCCGGGCAGCTCCGACATGCGTACGCGCAGCCGCTCGCCGAGCGCCGCCATGTTTTCCGCAAGCACCACTCTCATGCGCCGACCTCCTGCCATGCACGTTAGCCGCCGCCGGCAGGATGAAAAAGCGTGAGAAATGTGATGGTTGCGTAGAGGCGCCAGTCCTGCGCCTGTCGCGGTTTGCCCTACACGCGACCCGCGTGGCCGCGCCGCGAGCGCCTCTCAGTCAACCAGCTGGTGATGCAGCGCGTAGCGCATCAGTTCGGCGTTGTTGGACAGATCGAGCTTCTGCAGCACCCGCGCCCGATAGGTGCTGACGGTATTCACGCCCAGATGCAGTTCGGTCGCGATTTCGCTGACCGTGCGCCCCGACGCCAGCTTGCACATGATTTCGTATTCCCGGTTCGACAGCAGGTCATGCGCCGGGCGCTGGCTGGAAGCGCCCACCTCGACCGCCAGCCGCTCGGCCAGCGACGGGCTCACGTAGCGGCCGCCGCTCGCCACCTTGCGCACTGCGTTGACGAGTTCCTCGGGGGCGCTTTCCTTGGTGAGATAGCCGCTCGCGCCGGCGCGCAGCACCCGCACCGCGTAGCGCTCTTCCGGGTGCATGCTCAGCACCAGCACTTTCGGCGGCGGCTTCAGCGCGCTCAGCTCGGCCAGCACGTCGAGCCCGCCGCGGCCCGGCATGGTGACGTCGAGCACCACCACGTCGAAGCGGTTGGCGCGCACCAGCGCGATCACTTCCTCGCCGCTTTCCGCTTCGGCGCCGACGCGGATGTCCGTCTGCGCTTCGAGAATCTGCCTGAGCCCGCGGCGCACGACCGCGTGGTCGTCCGCGACCAGTACGTTGAGCATGATCGTATTCTCTGTTGTTGAGATCATTCGGTCTGCCCCCCGTAGTTCTCGCGGGCGTCAGATGCGCTTTTCTCGACAGGGAGGCCCGCCGAATGAAGCGGCAGGCGCACCGTGGCGCGCGTTCCGGCGCCAGGCGCGCCCTCGAACGAAGCGCTGCCGCCGAACATGCGCGCCCGTTCTCGGATGCCCATCAGACCCAGCGCCTTGCGGCTGGCCGCCTGCTCCGGCCGCAGGCCGCGCCCGTCGTCGGCAACGGTAAGAACGACGTCGCCGCCGTCGACTTCCAGCGACAGGTCGACCCGCGTTGCGCGGGCGTGACGGGCCACGTTGGTCAGCAGCTCCTGGCCGATCCGGAACACGGCCGTCGCCGCGTCGGGATTGATGGCCAGGTTCTGGTCCGGCAGGCGCGCCCGGCAGCGTATGCCGCTGCGCGCCTGGAACTCCTGCGCCGCCGATTCGATGGCCGCCACCAGGCCAAGGTCATCCAGCTCGCCGGGACGCATGTCGGAGGAAATGCGCCGCACTGTCTGCACGATGCCGTCAAGCGAGCGGCAGATGGCGTCGATCTGCTCGAGCGCGCGCGAGGACCCTGCAGGCACCTCACGCTTGAGCCAGGCGATATCCAGCTTCAATCCGGTCAGCGACTGCCCCAGCACGTCGTGAATCTCCCGCGCGATCCGGGTGCGCTCCTGTTCCATCAGCCCCTGCAGTCGGGCGGCCAGCGCGCGCAGCCGGACTTCCGATTCGCGCACGCTCTGCTCGGCGCGCTGCACCCGGTCGAGGAACAGCGCCTTCTCGGCCGCAATCGCGCCGATGCGCAGCACGCCGGTCAGGCGTTCGCGCACGATATGCCGTCCCTGCCAACCGTCGATCAGCCCCGCGAGTTCGACCGCGCCCAGCAAGTCGCCGGCGCTCGACTTCAACGGCAGCACGGCTTCGTCACCATGGCCGTCCCCTCGGCCGGTCCGCACGTGCGCCCTCTTCGACCGCTGCCTGAGCGACGCCGCGTCCCAATCGCGCAGCGATCGCTTCCAGCGCCCATTCACCACCTCGCCCTCGGCACTGAAGCGTCCGTCCGCCCGCAGCAGCGCGCAGGCCGCGCGCGGCGCGCCGCACACCTCGGCGGCAACCTCCGCCAGGCGGCGGGACAGCGTCGCGAGATCGGTCACCGCGTGCAGCAACTCGCTCGCCTGCAGCAGCAGCCGGATGGTGGCGTCGTTGTGCAGCCGCTCCAGCTCGGCGGTTGCCCTCGCCGCCAGGATGTTGAGCACGCCGCCGGTGATTTCCGGGTGCGCCAGTGGCTTGCGCGAAATCACGGTGAGAATGCCGAGTACCTCGCCCGCCGAATCGCGCAGCGGGGTGCCGGCGTAGGATCGCGCGCCCATCTCGGTCAGCCATTTGTCCTGCGGAAACGTCTCGGCGACGCCGTCCGGATAGACGCACAAGCCCTGGGCCACCACGTTTTCGCAGGGCGTGTCAGCCAGCGCGTACTCGAAACCGGCGGCCAGCGGCTCGCTGCCGTGCCAGGCGAGCAGCCGCATGCGCCCCTCGCTGCCGCCGGTCACCTCGCCGATGAAGCCGCAGTCCGCCGCCAGGGTGGCGGCCAGCCGTTCAACCAAGCGCTGAAAGAACGGCTCACCGGTCAGCGCCGACATGCCTGCAGCGATGTTGGCAACCGTTTCCTCCACCAATCGGCGCTGCGTTACGTCTTCGTTGACGACGATCGCGCCGCTGATCCCGCCCGACTCGTCGCGCAGCGGCACCGCGGAGTTCAGGATGGTGCGGCGGCTGCCGTCGAAACATTCGATGTCGACGAGTTCGTCGATCGAGGTCTCGCCATGCTCGATCGCGCGCGCCAACGCCCATTCATGCGGCTGTATCAGGCGGTCGGTGCCCGACCACCAGCCCTTGTACTCGCCGTACTGATCGATGCCGACATAGCGCTCGCCGGCCCAGATGCGCCGGCCGGCAGGGTTGCCCTGCACGATACTGCCCGCCTTATCCGCGATCCAGACCCCGATCGGCAGCGCATCCAGCACGCCCTGCAGCAGCCGCTGCCGCTCTTCCAGCGTCGCCTGCGTCCGGCGATAGACGATAGCCGCCGAGATCACGTTGGCAACCGCCTGCAGGAAGTCGAGGTCGGCCTGCTGAAAGCGCCGGGGCATTCGCGAATGCGCGCCAAGCACGCCGAACGCACCGGCTTCGCCGACAATGATGACGCTGGCGCCGCTTGCCACGCCATGCTCCAGCAACAGCGACGGTCCGCGAAACCGCGTCTCCTCCCGGAGATTCTCTACCACCACCGGCTGCCGTTTTCCACGGGCATCGCGCGCGGCCATGGCGTCCGCATAGAGCGTGTAGCCGGCCTGGGAACTCATGTCCGCCGGCACCATCGCCTCGCCGACCAGGCCTTCGCGCCAGCCCACCCCGGCGATCAGTTTCAGCTGCTGCCCGTCCGGTTGCAGCTCGAGGATCTTGGTCAGCTCGACCTGAAGCCCTTCGCTGACCAGCTCAACTGCCCGCAGGAACACCTGTTCCAGCCCCCGCTCGCGCAGCGCCAGCAGGCTGAGTTCCGCCAGGGCCTGCGCGCGGGTCTCGGCCATCCGGCGCTCGGTGATATCCATCCCGACGCCGCGGTAGCCGGCAAAGACTTCGTTTTCCCCGAAAACCGGCACGCCGCTCACCCGGAACCAGCGTTGCGTGCCGTCGGGCATGCGCATGCCGAGCTCGAAATCGAAGAACGGCTCGTGCCGCGCCAGGCAGCGGCGGTGCGCTTCCCAGGCGGCAGCCTCGACGCCGAACACCGGCAGGTCCCAGCGCGTGCGCCCGAGCACTGTCTCGGCCGGGAAGCCGGTCACCTTCTCGAACCCGGCCGAGAGATAGGTGCCGCGGTACTCGGCATCCTGCTCCCAGTACCAGTCGCTGGAGAGTTCGGTGAGCTGGCGGAACTGTTCGCGGCTCGCCTGCAGCAGCCGTTCCGCCCGCTTGCGGTCGGTGATGTCCTGCGAAAGAACGATGAGATTGGCCGGGTCGCCGGCGTCGTCGCGCACCAGCGCGACGCTGTCCTGCACCCAGGCGGTCTTTCCGTCCGGCCGCAGGTAGCGCTTCTCCAGGATGAACGAAGGGTTCTCGCCGGCCAGCAACCGGCGCAACTGCCCAATCAGCGCCGACCGGTCGTCGGGATGGGTGAGCGCCAGCAGGTCCAGCGTATGAAGATCGGTGGCGTCGCGGCCAGTCAGGCGCGCGAAGGCGGGGTTGACCAGCAGCAGGCGGCCGGCGCGGTCGGTGATCGCCATGCCGACCGCCGCATCGGCGAACGCGGTGCGAAACCGCGCCTCGCTGACGCGCAGCGCCTGCTCGACGCGGCGCCGTTCCGCCACTTCCTGCAACAGCGAGGCGTTGGTCTGTGCCAGCTCCGCCGTGCGCTCGGCCACCCGCCGCTCCAGCTCCGCGCGCGCCTGGCTCAGCCCCTGCTCGGCCTGCTTGGCTTCGGTGATCTCGGTGCCCAGCACCGATACGCCTTCGGCCACCACATTGACACGCACGTCGAACCAGCGGCCGCTCGGCTCGTAGCAGAACTCGAACCGGCTCGGCTCGCGCGTGGCCGCCGCCTCGCGCAGCGCCTGCTCGAAAGGCGTGCCGCACAGTTTCGGATAGCAGTCCCAGATGACCTTGCCCAGCAGTTCTTCCCGCCGCCGGCCGCTCATGCGCAGCGCCGCGTCGTTGATGTAGGTGTAGCGCCACTCGGCGTCGTAAACGGAAAAAGCGTCGTTGATGCTGGCGAGAATCTCGTCGACACGCGCTTTGCTTTGCCGGATTTGTCGATTGAGGGCCGCTTCGCGAAGGTCGTTGTCGCGGCGCAGCCGCCAGACCTCGAGCCGCGCATCGATGCGGGCAAGCAGCTCGCGCGCGCTGAACGGCTTGACCAGGTAATCGTCGGCGCCGGCGGCAATGCCCTCGATGCGCGACTCTTCGCCAGCGCGGGCCGACAGCAGGATCACCGGAATCGACCGCGTCGCCGGGTTGAAGCGCAGCGCCCGCAGCAGCGCGAAGCCGTCCAGCCCCGGCATCATCACGTCCGCCACGATCAGGTCGGGCGGATTGACCGCCGCCCTCTCCAGCGCGCTGTCGCCGTCGGCCGCCAGCTCGACATGGTAGCGCGGCGCCAGCAGCTGGCGCAGATACTCCCGCAGGTCGGCGTTGTCATCCGCCACCAGCACCCGCCCGGCCTTGGTGCCGGCCTGCGCCTGGGCGGCCGGGAGATCTTCCGCCATGACGCCGGGCCGATCCTGCGCCGAGCCGTCGGGCAGCCAGCGCATCGCCTCTTCGACGAAGGCCGGGCCGTGGGTCAGGGCCGCCGGCTCCGCCTGCTCGCGCACCTGCGCCGGCGGCAGATGGGCGCGGCCGACCGGAACGGAGACGCGCACCGTGGTGCCGGCATCGACCTGGCTCTCCACCTCGGCACGGCCGCCGTGCAGTCGCGCCAGCTCGGCGACCAGCGCCAGGCCTATGCCGCTGCCTTCATGCGTGCGGGTGCGGCTGCCGCGCACCCGGTGGAAGCGCTCGAACACACGCGGCAGCTCCTCGGCGGGAATGCCCACCCCGGAATCGCTCACCGCCAGCACCGCGTCGCCGCCGGCCAGCGCAAGCGATATCCGGATACGCCCCTCGAAAGTGAATTTGAGCGCATTCGAGAGCAGATTGAGGACGATCTTCTCCCACATTTCCCGGTCGACGTAGACCGGCTCGGCCAGCGGCGGACAATCGACCTCGAGCTGCAGGCCGACGCGCTCGATGGCGGACCGGAACATGCTCGCCAGCTCGGCGGTGAGCAGCGCCAGATCGGTACGCTGGAACTGCCCCTGGGTACGCCCCGCCTCGATGCGCGAGAAATCCAGCAGCGCATTGACGAGCTTCAGCAGCCGCCGCGCGTTTCGGTAAACGGTGTCGATCTGGCGATGGACCGCAGCCGGCAGCAGCTGCGCTTGTTCGGTCAGCATCGCCTCGGCAGGACCCAGCATCAGGGTCAGCGGCGTGCGGAATTCATGGCTCACGTTGCTGAAGAACTCGGTCTTGACGCGGTCGAGCTCTTCCAGCTCGCGCGCCCGGCGCTGCTCCTGCTCGTAGGCATGGGCATGGCTGAGCGCGGCAACCAGGCTCGCGACCGTGGTGTCGAGAAAGCCGCGATAGTTCTCGTCCAGCGCCAGCCGCGGAGAAAGCCCGCAGACGAGAAAACCCGCGCAGGCGCGCGGGCCCGGCAGCACGATCGGCGCCACGGCGATCCGGCGAGCCGGCACGTCCCACGCACCGGCCGGCAGGGCCGCCAGGTCTGGCGCCGCGTCGGCGATCTGCAGCCGTCCTTCGCGCGCGGCGCGCGCGAACGGCAGCGGCAATGCCGCCCCCTCGGCCTCGAGATCGAACTGGGTGGGCAGCCCGGCCCGATCCGCAAGCTCCACGCAGGCCGGCACCAAACGGAACTGCGCGCTGCCCTCGTCGACCAGATACAACGCGACGAAACCAAAGTCCTGCGGATTGCCGCTCAGCGCCGCGACCGCGCCTTCGGCGGCCGAGAAAATATCGGCGCGCTGCGCCGGCAGCGCCGCCAGCGCTTTCAAGGTCTGCAGGCGGCGTTCCCCGATGACGCGGTGGGTGGTTTCGACGCTGGTGCAGAGCACGCCGCCCACGCCGCCGGACTCGTCTCGGATCGGGCTGTAGGAGAACGTGAAGTAGCTTTCTTCCAGAAAGCCGCGGCGGTCGATCAGGAACAGGCGGTCTGTATCCGACGTGGTGATGCCGCTCGACATGACCTCGTCGAAGCTGGGCCCGACGTAATCCCAGACTTCCGCCCAGGACACCGCGCCGCGCTCGCCCAACGCCTGCGGGTGCTTGCTCTTGCCGTATACCGGGATGTAGCCGTCGTTGTAGAGCTGAATGTAATCGCGGCCCCAGAATGCGATCATCGGAATGCTGGAGGCCAGCAAGGTGCCCACGATGGTGCGCAGGCTCGCCGGCCAGCGCTCGACCGGGCCGAGCCGCGTGGCCGCCCAGTCCTTGGCGCGCATCAGCGCGCCCATCTCGCCCCCGCCGGACAAACAGGGATGGGCGACCGGTTCGCGCAGCTTCATCGCTGTTCCCCCCTCCTTTTCTCGGGCAGAGCCCAAGGCTCCATGCTTTGCGCCGCGTCGGCATTCACCGCGATTAAGTATAGGCGCCAGTCACAAGGCCGGGCGATCCTCGGCCGTTCCGCCGCGCAAGCGCCGGCTACCCGCGCGTCGATCCGCGCGCTCATAACCCTGTTGTTGTCGCGACAATTCACCGACCGGCTCGCGGTGACGCGGCGCAGCGGACCGTCGCTGCTCAGCCCATGGCCCCGTTCACGCCGATGATCTGGCCGCTGAGGTACGAGGCTTCGTCGGAGGCGAGAAAGGCAACCAGCGCCGCGACTTCCTGCGGGCGGCCGGCGCGCTTCATCGGCACCAGTTGGGCGATCTGCCCGGCGCTGAAGCCGGCGGACATGTCGCTCTCGATGATGCCGGGCGCGACCGCGTTGACGGTGATGCCGCGCGACGCCAGTTCTATCGCCAGCGCGCGCGTGGCGCCGTGCAGGCCGGCTTTCGCCGCGGCGTAATTCACCTGGCCGCGGTTGCCGAGAACCGCCGCCACCGACGAGATGCTGACGATGCGGCCCCAGCGGGTGCGGATCATCGGCAGCATCAGCGGGTGCACCAGGTTGTAGAAGCCATCGAGCGACACCGCCATCACCCGGTCCCACTGCTCGCCGGTCATGCCGGCGAGCGGCGCGTCGTCGTGGATGCCGGCGTTATGCACCACCACCTGCACCGGCGCCTCTTCGGCCAGCACGCCAAGCAGCCTGGCGCAGTGCGCGCGGTCGGTCAGATCGAACTGCAGCGGGATGGCGCTGCCGCCGGCATCTCGAATCTGCGCGGCGACACGCTCGGCGCGGTCGATGCCGGCGTTGGCGTGCACCAGCACATGCAGGCCCCGCTGCGCGAGGGCAAGGCAGATCGCGGCGCCGATGGCGCCGCTGCCGCCGGTGACCAGTGCTCGTTTCATGACGTTCATGTTCCTCGATGCCCGCCGCGCAAGGAGCGGCCGCGCGGCGCAACGATATGCCGCACGCACGCCCGACGCACCCCGCTTCGCACCCGACCCTGAACCGCCGCATGCCAGCGTACGCCCGCGCCCATCCACACCGAGCGAAACGCAGTGACCGGGCGCCGCGCCGCGCCGGTGCAGCGTGCTTTGCGCTGCTCGCGCTCGCCGGCGCGCTGGCGGTTCCCGCCGCCGCGGCCGGGACCCTGCCGCTCTGGGAACTCGGCGCGGGCGCCGCGCTGATCGATTTTCCCGACTATCGGGGCGCGGACGAGCGCACCACGTACCTGCTGCCGTTTCCCTACCTCGTGTACCGGGGCGAATATCTCAAAGCCGACCGCGACCGGGTGCGCGGACTGTTCCTGCGCAGCGAGCGCGCCGAACTCAACGTGAGCCTGAACGGTTCCGTGCCGGTGGACAGTTCGGAAAACGCGGCGCGCCGCGGCATGCCGGACCTGGACCCGACCGCGGAAATAGGGCCCAGCCTGGAACTGTCCCTGTATCGCGCCGATGACGACGCCGCGCGGGTCGATCTCCGGCTGCCGCTTCGCGCGGTGATCGCCAGCGATTTTTCGCGCGTGTACGACGTCGGCTGGGTGTTTCAGCCGCGCATCAATGTCGATTTCCGCGATACGCCGCTGGGTGAAGGCTGGAACGTCGGCGTCGCGCTCGGCCCGCTGTACGGCGACCGCCGCTACCACGAATACTTCTACGGCGTCGAACCGCAGTTCGCGAACGCCCAGCGCCCCGCGTATCGCGCGCACGGCGGCTATGGCGGCGTGCAGGCGATCGCTGCGCTGAGCAAGCGGTTTCCGAATTACTGGTTCGGCGCCTTTGCGCGCTGGGACACGCTCGATGGCGCGGTGTTCGAGGACAGCCCGCTGGTTCGGCAGCGGCACTCGTTCAGCGCCGGCTTCGCCTTTGCGTGGATACTGGGGCAATCATCGCGCCGGGTCGAGGCGGATGAATGAGGGGTTCTGCGCCCGGCAGTACCGCCTTTACAATGCCGCTGAGGGGAGGCGTCGCGCCGGTCGCGTCGACGCGGTCGCACTTTCGCACTGACTGTCGCACATGAGAATCCTGTCGGGAACGGGACGCGCGAGCTACGAATACTTGGTGTTCTATCTGGCCCTGCTCTACTTCGGCGCGAGCGGGCTGCTCTACACCGTTGTCTCCACCCTGCTGTACCCGCTGCTGCCAAGGCATGCCGGCATGCAGCTGGGCCGGCGCATTATCGGCTACCTGTTTCGCGGCTACCTGGGAATGTTGCGTGCCAGCGGCATTCTCAAGCTGGACATCGGGGCGCTCGACGCCCTGCGCGACGAGCGATCGCTGATCGTTGCGCCGAATCATCCGTCGCTGCTCGACGCGGTGCTGGTGATCAGCCGGCTGCCGGACATCGCCTGCATCATGAAAGCCGAGATCTGGGACAGCTGGGTGCTCGGCGGCGGCGCCCGGCTGGCCGGCTACATTCGCAACGATTCCCCGTCGAGCATGGTCAGGCGCGCGACAGAGGAGTTGCGCGACGGGCACCGCCTGCTGGTGTTTCCCGAGGGCACGCGCACGCAAGCCGGATCGGTCAACGCCTTCAAGGGCGGATTCGCGCTGATCGCAAAGAATTCCGGGGCCGTCGTGCAGACGGTGTTCATCGAAACCAACTGCCGGTTTCTCGCCAAGGGCTGGCCAATCCTGAAAAAGCCGCCGATGCCGCTCAGCTACCGCGCGCGGCTGGGGCGCCGGTTCCGCGTCGAAGGCGACGTCAAGGTGTTTCTGCGCGAGCTGGAGCACTACTACCGGCGCGAGCTGTCGGCCGGCCCGGGTTCGGCGACTTCGCCCGTCGAAACGCCGTCGGCGTCCGCGGGCGCGACCACCGCACACTGAACCGATGACCGCAGTCATCCCGAACGCGCCGCCACCCGACGGCTCGCGCAGCCACCTGGTGCTGATTCCAAGCTACAACACCGGCGACCGGGTGCTGCATACGGTGCGCGAAGCCTGCCGCGAATGGGACCCGGTCTGGGTGGTGGTCGACGGCAGCACCGATGGCAGCGCGGAAAAACTGGAGCGCCTGGCGCTGGCCGAGCCCGGCCTGCGGGTGATTGTGCTCGCCCACAATCGCGGCAAAGGCGGCGCCATCCTGCACGGCCTGGAGCAGGCCGACCGCGAAGGCTTCACCCACGTGCTGGCGATGGACGCTGACGGCCAGCATCCCGCGGCAAAAATCCGCGAGTTCATGGCCGTGTCGGCGCAACGGCCGGAGGCGCTCGTTCTTGGCCGACCCCAGTTCGACGCCAGCGCGCCGCGCGTGCGCGTGCTCGGCCGCCGGATTTCCAACGCCTGGTCGCAACTGGAAACCCTGTCGGCGGACATCGGCGATTCGCTGTTCGGCTTTCGCGTGTATCCGGTGCAGCCGCTGCTTGCCATCATGAGCAGCAATCCCTGGATGCGTCGTTTCGATTTCGATGTCGAGGCCGCCGTTCGCCTGGTCTGGGCCGGCGTGCCGACGGTGAACATGGACGCGCCGGTGCGTTACCTGTCGGCGGAACAGGGCGGCGTCTCGCACTTCCGCTACCTGCGCGACAACCTGTTACTGTCGTGGATGCACATCCGGCTGGTGCTGGGCTTTTCGTGGCGGCTCCCGCTGCTCGTCTGGCGGCGGATGAAATAGAAGGGCGAAGGGCCGAGGGCCGAACAGCGAGGTTACGCGTGCAGCGTGCTCAGCGCTGCGTGCGCCCTGCGCCGGCCGGCTTGTTCGGCACCCTGAACGCAAAGCCGGGAACTATTGTCTGGGCGCCATCACCGCCGCGAAAGCCAGGCTGAGCGCCGCGCCGACGGCGACGGTGGTGCCGATCGCCGAGAGCACCGGCGTCGAGGCGGTGCCGATCACGCCGAAGCCGATCACGGTGGAGAGATTGCACAGCAGCAGCGAGGTCAGCGTGCGTTCGCCGTCGCTGCCGCCGCGCATCGTGGCGTCGAAGAACAGGGTGTAGTTAGAGCCCACGCCAACGACCAGCAGCATCGCCACCAGGTGAAACAGCGTCAACTCGGCATGCAGCGCCACCAGCACCGCCAGCGTGACCACCAGCGCGAGCGCAAGCGGCGCCAGCACCTGCAGCGCGCGCCGCAGGGACCGCAGCGCGAGCAGCAGCAGCGCGGCGATCGCCGCCGCGCCCAGCGCGGAGAAGGTCAACACCTGCCGCCGGTAGTCCTGGTACAGGGCATCGGTCTCGGTTTTGAGGTCGAGCGCGACCACCCGCGCCGGATCGAACGGGGCCAGCGCGCGGGCCACGGCCTGCGCATCGCTCAGCCCGCGCAGCGCCAGCACGGCGCTCCAGCCGTCCGGCCGTTTGCTGAGCAGCGATTCGACCTGCATGGCCGCGGAAAGCCCCGCGAGGTCTTCGGCCTGGAGCAGCGGCGCCCGGCGCGCCGCCTGCGCCTCGGTGAAGAATGGTTCGAAGCGCTCATGGCGAAACGGCAGGCCCGTCAGCGCTTCGGCAAAATTCCTGCGCAACGTCGGCTCCTCCGGAATCGCGCTCTGGCGCGCCAGTTGGGCCGCACGGCTTGGCAGGAACTGCGCCGGCGAATCGAAACCGGCGAGCGCGCCGCCATCGACCAGCGGCTGCAGCGCGGCGCCCACCGCCTCCGCCGCCTGCAAGGCGGCTTGCCGATCAGCGCCGCGCGCCACCACCAGATGGCGCACGTCCGGCGCACCCAGTTGCTCGCGCAACTCGGCATCGAGCCGCTGGTCCGCCTCCGGCACTGGGCTCAGTGCCGCCAGCTCGTCGTTCCAGCGCGCGCCGCCCTGCCACGCAAGCCAGGCGACGCTCGCCAGCACCAGCAGCGCCAGCAGCGGCCGCAGGCGATGGGCGCGGGCAAGCAGCCGCTCGAGCCACGGGCCGAGGCGGTCGGCAGCATCCAGCCCGAAGGCCGCCGGCACCAGCGCCGGCAGCACCCAGCGGGTGACGCCAACCGCGACGATCAGCCCGGCGAGCGAAAACAGGCCCAGCTGTTGCAGACCAGGAAAGCGCGACAGCAGCATGGCGCCGAAACCCACCACCGATGTCAGCACCCCCAGACGCAGAATCGGCCAGATACGTTCGAGCGCGCGTCGGGCGCTGACGCCCCGCCCGGTGCGGGTGAGCAGATAGATGGCATAGTCGACCGCCTCGCCGAGCAAGGTGGCGCCGAAGCCGAGGGTAATGCCGTGCACCGAGCCGAACACCGCGCCAACGGCGGCGACCCCGGCCAGCGCCCCGCTCGCCACCGGCACCAGCGCCAGCAGCAGCACCCGCGGCGAACGCAGCACGGCCAGCAACAGCGCTGCGATTGCCGCCGAGGCGAGCGCGGTCACTCGAATTGCATCGGCCTTCACCGAGGCGCGGGTCGAGACCGCGAACAGTCCGGGGCCGGTCATCAGCAGCGTCGCCTGCGGCGCATCGGCGTGCGCCTGCGCCGACTCGAACGCGGCACGCACACGCGCCGCCGCCCGTTCCTGCGCATCGATATCGAATCCGGGCGCAGCCGTCTGCGCCAGCAGCAGCGCGCGCGCGCCGCCGTCGCTGAACCAGACGCCGTGACGGGTCTGCGGCCCGGAATCGGTCTGCAGGCGCTCGAGCAACAACATGAATTCGCCGGTGGGATCGCGCGGCAGTACCCGCGACACCATCGCCGACATCGGCGACGCCAGCCAGTCAAGCTGGCGTTCGAGCGCCGCGCGCAGGCCTTCGGGCGTAAAGCGTCCGGCATCGACCGCGGGGCTCAACAGGTAGCGATGCTCGAGCAGGAATTGCCCGTCGCGCATCGACTGTTCGGCGGCGCCGTTGGCGACATGGCCAAAGCCGGGATCGGCGGCCAGCGCTTCGGCGAGGCGCCGGCTCACCGCGGCGAGTTGCGCCTCGGGCGCGCCCTCGACCGCCAGCAGCATCAGCCGCGACACCGCGCCCTCGCGCAACTGATCGACCAGCAGCTGCTGCGAGGGCGACGGCGAGCTGGGCAGGAAAGCGGCGAGGTCGGCGCTGTAGTCGGCGCGGGTCGCCAGCCAGGCGCAGGCAGCCATCAGCGCCAGCCACGCGGCCAGCGCGACGCGGGCGCCGCGGGTCAAGCCGGGTCCTCGAACACCTGCATTACCGAACGGTCGCCGAGCGCCTCCACCACTTCGACGCGTTCGATGCGCCCGCCGCTGCCGTCGATGCGGATGACCTCGACGACGGCACGCATCGCCTGCACCCGCGGCTGAAGGGTAAGCGTCCAGCCCTCGCGCGGGCCCTCGAGGCGCGCCGCGTAGAAGCGCTGCAGCGTCGCCAGGTCTCCGGTCAGGGTGGCGCGCAGGCTTTCGACGAAGCCCCACAGCGCCGGGTGATCCTGCAGCCGCAGCTTGCGCGGCCGGGGGCGGTCGGCGAACTCCATGATCAGCGTGTCGCCCACGATCAGCATGCGCTCGCGCTTCGGCGACAGGGTCAGTTTTTCCAGCCGTCCCGGCGCATACGACAGCTCGCCGCGCTGCTCCAGCGGCCGGTCCAGCACCGCCAGGTATTTCTTCTCGACAAATCGGGCGTGGCCGGCGTCGCGCCCGCCCAGTGCCTGCATGAGGCTTTGCAGGTTCCAGTCCTGCCCCTGCGCCGCCACCGGCGCGAGCGCCAGCAGCAGGGCGACGACCGCCACCGACCGTTCAATGCCCGCGCGCATCCTGCACCCAGAAGTCGTAGAAGTTGAACCAGTTGTACGGCGCTGCGCGGCAGTAATGGGCCAGGCGGTCGGCGAACTGCTGCGCCCAGGCCTGCAGGATCTCGTCGCGCCGGGCGCGCGGCAGCGCCGGCGCATCGATCAGCTTCTCGAAATGCAGCTCGTAGCGGTTGCCGCCGCGATGCAATCCGAGCATCAGGATCACCGGCCGCCCGGTCATCGCCGCGATGCGAAACGGCGCCGTCGGCAGCGCCGCCGTGCCGCCGAGAAAGGATACGCGCACCAGTCCATTCGCCGATAACGCGCGATCGCCGAGCATGCCGACCCAGGCGCCGCGGTCGAGCTGTTCCACCACGCGCAGCATCGACGCCGGCGCACCCAGCGAGATCACGTCGCGCGCCAGGTCGGGACTGACGGCCCGGGTGATGCGGCCTACGTTGCGTGCGTTGTCCTCGAACATGACCAGGTTTACGGTGATGTTGCGGCGGCGCCCGAGGGCGCGCAGCGATTCGAAGCTGCCGACATGGGCGCCGAGCAGAAAACAACCCCGGCCGCCTTCGATCTGCTCGCGCATGACCGGCTCGCCATGCACGCGGATGTCGAACAGGTCCCAGCGATCGGCGAGAAAATACACCCGGTCGAGCGCGACGGTGGCGAACCGGTAGAAGTGGCGGTAACTGTCGGCCAGCGTCGGCTCGCGGCCCAGCGCCCGCCGCAGGTACGCGCGCGAAGCGGCGCGCGCGCGCCATGCGAACAGCAGGAAGTACAGCGACACCGGCGCCAGCACCGCGCGCGCGGCGCGCCGGCCCAGCCGCAGCGCGATCCACACCAGCAGCGTCAGCGCCGCGGCGTTGGCGCGTTCGCGCTGCGCCAGCCAGGGCTGGGTCATGCCGGCTCCGGCGGCGACGGCGCCAGCTGCCCGACGAGCGCCGTCTCGTCGCCTACCCGGCACTCGAAACGCAGCTGCGCGCCTTCGCCCGGCATCAGCCGTATGGTCAGACGCTCGCCCGGCCGCACCGGGCGCAGGAACTTCGACGACTTGATTGTCCAGGCGCGTTCCGCCGGCACTGCCAGCGCCTGTTCGGCGGCCTCGATCACTTCATTCAGCAGCACAACGCCCGGAACCACCGGCGCGCCGGGGAAATGACCCGGCAGCGCCGGGTGATCGGCGGCGATCTCGCGCCGCAGTTCGACGGCTTCGCCTCGCGCCGCGGCGCAGCGCCGCGCCAGCTCCAGCAGTGCTTCGCGCGGCAGCTTGCCGGTGGCGTTGCGCGGCAGCCGCTCGACGAAGTACAGCGGCCTCGGCAGGAACGCGGGATCGACGCGCTCTCGCAATGCCGCGAGCAGCGGTTCGCGCGACAGCCCCGGCGCCACCACCAGTGCCGCCAGCCGCGTGACGCCGTCGCCCGAGTCCTCCGGCAGGAAATACGCGCCGTCCTCGACCCCTGGAACAGCGTTGAGCTGGCTGTTCAGGTAGCCGATCGAGCTGCGCTTGCCGGCCACGTTCACCAGGTCGTCACTGCGGCCCTGCAGGATGAAGTGCTCGTCATCGATCGGTTCCACGATGTCGCCGAACGGCACCTCGCCGGGCACGTGTCCGCCGCTGACGACGACCTGGCCGCCCTGGCGGCGGATGCGCACGCCGGGCAGCGTATGCCAGGCCGCGCCGAGTACGGTGCGCCGCGTGGCCACCATGCCCGCCTCGGTAAAACCGTAGACCTCGTGCAGCTCGACCCGGTGACGCGCCTCGAAACGGCGCGCCGCCTCCACGGCGAGCGGCGCCGTGGCGCACACCGCCAGCCTCAGCGGCGGCAGATCGATGTCTTCGGCCAGAAGAGCGCGCAGATGCACCGGCGTGGTCACCAGCACCCGCTCGGCGGGCAGCTCGTCGAGCGCGGCGCGCACGTCGGCCGGATACAGCGGGCGGGCGGCATGCATCGAAAGGCCGTTGTGCAGGGCCATCAGCACCGTCGACTGCAGGCCGCACATGTGCTGGGCCGGCACGGTGCCTGCCACCGCCGCCGGCACGCCCTGCAGCAGCCCGAAGCGCTGCGCTTCGGCAATGGCGCCCGCGGCCATCGCGCCCCAGGTTTTTGGATTGGGCAACGGGCGCCCGGTCGAGCCGGAGGTGAAAGCGATCGCCGCGAGCGCCTCCGCCTTGAACGCGAGCGCCTTTGGCGACTCCGACGAGCTGCCGCAGCCGGTGCGCACCGGCACGCAGCGCCATCCTGGGGGCGCGGCGCCGCCGTCGTGAACCACGCAGAAGTCGCCGTAACCGCGCGCCAGCTCGCGCAGCAGTTCCGGCGCCTGGCTGGGCGGCAGCAGGCTGACCTGACCGCGCGACAGCGCCGCGGCAAAAGCCACCGCGAAGCAGTACCGGTCGGCGCACAGGTTCACGACGTAGCCTGACGCCGGAAGCCGCGTCGCCAGGTCGGCGACATCGGCGAGGAACTCGCCGGCGCTGAGCGCCCGGCCGCCACGCCAGGCGACCGGCAGCGCGGCATCACGGTGTCCGAGAAAGGGGACCGGCGCGCTCATTCGCCGTGCAGCGACTGACGGAATCGCCGGTAGGCCTGGACCGTACCCGACAGCGACAAATGCGAGAAACGGGGAAAGCGTATCAGCCGCACCAGGTACTCGCCGACGAAAGCGCAGGCGAGCAGCGGCAGGTTGAGGACGTTGGCGAAGAACAGCCAGGCTTCGATCGACACCAGGGCGAGCAGCGCAATCGACGCGAGCGACATCGCGGCAAAGAACAGGCACCAGAAAATGGTCACCGCGCGGGTATAGCGCTCGATCTCGGGCGGCAGTTCGCCGTGGACGAGCCGCGCCAGCCGGGTGATCAGCGGCTCGCCCGGCGGCCGCAGGCTGCGGCCGAACAGCCACAGCAGCGCGAGGTAGGCGAAGATCTGGGGCACCGCGCCCAGCCACAGGGCCACGCGCCCGGCATCGCCGCCCTGCTCCACCGCCCACCAGGCAGCGACCGGCCAGGCGGCCAGCAAGGCGACGATCAGCCCGAACCGGAGGCTGCGACCGCGATGATCCGGGTTACGCCGATCGCTGCCGCTGCCGCTGGACATGCTCGTTCAGGCTGCGCAGCGAGCGGAAAATGTTGACGTTGTCGCTGTCGTCGGAGCGAATCTGCACGCCGTAGGTCTTCGAGATGGCCAACGCGACCTCGAGGATGTCGATGGAGTCGAGGCCCAGACCTTCTCCGTACAGCGCGGCCTGCGGATCGATTTCGGCTGCCGATATTTCCAGATTGAGCGTGGATACGATCAATTCGGCGAGTTCGCGCTCCTGTTCGTTCATGCCAGCCGATATGTCCATTGCGGTTGAGGTGACTGCGGTTTCGTTCATGGTGCCATCCGTCTCGCCGACACGCTTCGCGAGAATTATAACCGCGGCGACCGGCGCGCCCCGGAAGCGCGGCGACCGGATGGCGGTAGAATCGCGCCCCCGCATCGGTCCAGGTTGAGAATGCAGTTTTCCGCCAGACACCCGCGTGTCGCGTTGACCGGCGCCCGGCCGTTTCGGCCGGCGCGTGACCGCGCATGACCGGGCAGCTCGACCAGGCGCGCATTCGCGGCCTGATTCCGCACGACGGCGCGATGTGCCTGCTCGACGCGGTGCTCGGCTGGGATGCCGATTCGATCCGGTGCACCGCGGCCAGCCACCGCGACCCCGGCAATCCGCTCAGACGCGGCGGGCGGCTTTCGGCTGTGTGCGCAATCGAATACGCCGCCCAGGCGATGGCCCTGCACGGTGCGCTGACCGCGCAGGCCGGCGAGCGTGCGCGCCCGGGCATGTTGGCAAGCGTGCGCGACGCGCGCTGCCACGTGTCGCGGCTCGATGCGATCCGTGGCGACCTGACGATCGCGGCGCAGCGGCTGTTGTCGGAGGGCACGCGGGTGATTTACGGCTTTACGGTCGATGGCGAAGGCCGCCGGCTGGCGGAAGGCCGTGCGGCGGTGGTGCTCGGCGCCCGGGATTGATCGCTATCCTCGTGCGCCGGGCGGCCGCGGCCAGCCTCGCATCGATCGCTGCCCTCCGCTACCATTGAACGCACAGATGCGCGCCAGTCGCGCGCACAGTGCTTACTATCGACTGCAAGCTGCCGCCACAGGCGCAAGTACGCGTGCCGCACAATGCCTGACAGCCCCACCGAACCCGCTGCCGACTTCACCGCGCCCCGACCGATCGACCCCCTGAGGATCGGCGCCTACTCGGTCTGTTCCGCCGCCGGCAGCGGACGATCGAGCACGCTGGCTGCGCTGCGGGCGCGCCGCGGCGGGCTGAGCCCGAACGACGTCGGCGACACGCCGGTGCCGACCTGGATCGGCCGCGTGCCGGACCTGGACAGCACGCCGCTGCCGGACCCGCTCGCGCTCTGGGATTGCCGCAACAATCGGCTGGCTTGGAAGGCGCTCAACCTCGACGGCTTCGCGGATGCGGTAGCCGCCGCGCGCGTGCGCTTCGGCCCCGAGCGCGTCGCGCTTGTGCTGGGCACCTCGACCGCCAGCATTGCCGACACCGAACAGGCCTACCGTCAGCTCGACGCCGACGGCCGGTTTCCGGAGGCCCTGCGGCGCCGGCAGATTCACACGCCGCACGCCACCGGGGCATTCGTGCAGGCGGCGCTCGGGCTCGCCGGACCGTGCGTGACGGTGGCGACCGCCTGCTCCTCGAGCGCCAAGGTCTTCGCGCAGGCCGAGCGGATGATCCGCTGCGGCCTCGCCGACGCCGCCGTGGTCGGCGGCGTGGACACGCTATGCGGCAGCGTGCTGTTCGGCTTCAACTCCCTCGAGCTGGTGTCGGCCGAGCCGTGCCGGCCGTTCGATGTCCGGCGCCGCGGCATCAATCTCGGCGAGGCCGCCGGCTTCGCCCTGCTCCAGCGCGACGGCGAAGGCCCGGCGCTGCTGGGCTACGGCGAATCGAGCGACGCGCATCACATGTCCTCGCCGCACCCGCAGGGCGAGGGTGCGCGGCGCGCAGTCTTGGCGGCGCTCGCGCGCGGCACCGTGGACGCGCGCGATGTCGACTACGTCAACCTGCACGGCACCGCGAGCCAGAAGAACGACGAGATCGAGGCGCGGGTCATCGACGCATTGTTTCCCGAGCGCACGCTGGCGAGTTCGACCAAAGGCTGGACCGGCCACACGCTCGGCGCCGCCGGAATTCTCGAAGCGATCATCACCCTGCTCGCGCTCGATTCCGGGACCGCGCCCGGCACCCTCAATACCGCGACGCTGGACCCGGTGTGCGGCCCGCAGATTCGCATCGACAACGCCAGCGCCGACCTGCGACTCGGCATGAGCCTGTCGTTCGGATTCGGCGGCAGCAACTGTGCGCTGCTGTTCGCGCGCGGGGACCTGCATTGAGCGCCCGAACGCCACAGGCCTGGGTCGAAGGCATCGCCCTGTGGGCGCCCCGCCTGCCGGGCGGGGACGTCGCCTCGGAGGGGCTCGCCGGCCGCCGCGCGGCACCCGAGGCCCCGGCGCCGCGCCCGACGCCCTCCCTGCTGCCGCCCAACGAGCGGCGCCGCGCGCCCGATTCGGTGGCTGTCTCGCTGGAAGTGGCCAGCAGGGCGTGCGCCCACGCCGGGGTCGATCCGGCCACCCTGCCGAGCGTCTTCGCCTCGACGCACGGCGATTTGGCGATCACCGACTACATGTGCCAGACGCTGGCCAGTTCGCCGTCGCTGCTGTCGCCGACGCGTTTTCACAACTCGGTGCACAACGCCGCCGCCGGCTACTGGACCATCGCCATCGGCTGCATGGCGCCGTATACCGCGCTGAGCGCGCATGAGCACAGCTTCGCCGGCGGGCTGCTGGAGGCGCTCACCCAGGCGCAGGCGGACGGGCAGCCGGTGCTGTACGTGGCCTACGACATCGAGGCGCGCGGGCCGC
>CALJLA010000002.1 GCA_937983055.1 uncultured Pseudomonadota bacterium | reverse complement strand
ACGCGCCGGACTGGCCGATGTGGGAGCGCGTCGCCGGCGATTTTGTCTACCTGCGCCTGCACGGCGGGCAGCGCCTGTATCGGTCAGCCTACGCCACAACTACGCTCGGGCGCTGGGCGAAGCGCATCCGGCGCTGGCAGTCCGAAGGCCGCAGCGTGCACGTCTACTTCGACAATACCGATCAGGGTAACGCGGTGCGCAACGCGATGAAGCTCAATGAACTCGTTGGCATGCAGCGCCAGCACCACCTCTGCTGAACATCGCCGCGAATCGGGCATCGCAAGGCAGGCCCGCGGGCGCCTCCCAACACCCGCGAGCCCGTTTCGCCCTGCCAAGGCCGGGGAGCAAGCTCTCGCCTTGGACCCCTGGTGGCGAAAGTGCGACGCCACGACCTTGCCGGGCCGCACGCAACGCGGAATCCGCTCGTCGATCGCGTCATCCAGGCCCGAGCTTTCACCTTAGGTGCATCGTGCCGTACGTCGATTGATCTCGATCAAAGATGCACCCGACGTGCCGAACGCTGCATCGAATGAAGAAGCGGTGTTGGCTCCGCTACAATGACTGCTCACACAAGGAGACCCGCATGCCGGTCATGCAATGGGACGACAGCCTGGTACTCGACGGCGGAGTGATCGACGATACGCATCGCGAATTCGTCGAGCTGCTCAACCGCATGGCCGATGCGCCGGATGACCAGATGCTGGTGGTGATCGACGAATTCATCGGGCATTGCGAACAGCATTTCGGCCAGGAACAGCGCTGGATGCAGGAACTCGAGTTCCCGCCGCTTGCCTGCCACACCGGCGAGCACGACAGCGTGATGGAAATCGCGCGCGAAGTGCGCAAGCGCGCTGCCGCCGGCGAGACCAGTTTCGGCCGGGTGCTGGCTCAGGGCGTGGCTGAGTGGTTCGCCACCCACGCCGCGTCGATGGATACCGTGCTGGCGCTCTATATGAAGGAGCACGGCTATACGCCGGAAGAGGGGCGCTGAGCGGGCTAGAGCAGTTCCAGCGCGTTCTCCGGCGGGCGACCGATCACCGCCCGCGCGCCTTTCACCACGATCGGCCGCTCGATCAGCACCGGGTGCTCGATCATTGCATCCAGCCACTGTTCCTCGGTCATCGCGCGCCCGGCATAAAGCTGCTTGTAGACGTCTTCGCCCTTGCGCACCAGCTGCTCGGGCTTCAGCCCGAGGCATTGCACAAGGGCTTTGAGCTGGGGGCGAGTGGGCGGTGTCCTGAGATATTCGATCACCGCCGGTTCGATGCCCTTGTCGCGCAGCAGGGCGAGCGTGCTCCGGCTCTTGCTGCAACGGGGGTTGTGATAGATGGTCCAGCCGTCGGTTGCCATTTCCGGATTTCCCGTTCTGTCGTTGGGTTCCATGCGCGAGGCGATGCACGCCTAATCGCCTTCCAGCGCCTTGGTTACCACCTCGACCGTGTCCCTGGACAGGCCGGCGCCGGCGCGTCTCCGCTCGAGCGCGGGGCGGGCATGGTGGCGGCGGGCGGCGTCGGGCCTTCTCCGGAGCTCGAGGGCGGGAGCGCTACGCACGGCGATCTGCGGATTGACCGGGTCGAGCGCGATCACCTGGTCCGCAAGGAAGGCGTAGCCGCTGCCGCCGGCTGCATGGAAGTGCACATGGTTGGCGCCGAAGCTGCGGATCAGCGAATACACCTTGTTCGGATTGCGCAAGTCGAAGCCGGGGTGCGAGAGCAGGCGCCGGACGTTCGCCAGCGTGTCCGGCAGCCGCGAAACAGCCTGCACTGCCAGCCACTTGTCCACCGCCAGCGGCTCGTTTGCCCACCTCGCATAGAAACGCTCCAGCGCCGGCGCGCGCTCTTCGCAGTCGCAGTTGGCAAGCGCCGTCAGGGCGGCCATCGCGTCGGTCATGTTGTCGGCTTCGTCGAATTGCTTGACGCACAGCGATCGCACCGGCGGCTCGTCCAGCTCCATCAGATACGACAGGCACAGATTGCGCAGCGCGCGCTGCCCGGCCGAACGCGCGTCGGGGCTGTACTCGCCGTGCGCGACAAAGGTTTCGTAGGCGAGCAGCAATTCGCCTTTGAGCCGGCTCGCAATCGCTTTTCGCAGGCCAACGCGTGCGGCATGCAACGCATCCGGGTCGACCTCGTCCATTTGCTCGGCGAGCGTGCTTTCGGACGGCAGGCCGAGCGCTTCGGCGGCAAATGCCGGGTCGGCGGCGGCGTCGGCGAGCACCCGCCCGAAGGCGCCGAAGAAGGCGTCGGGATACTCCACTGGCCGCCCGACGCGAATCGCCGCGGCGGCGCGCAGGATGAGGTTCGAGGACAGCCGTTGTCCCGCCTCCCAGCGGTTGAAGGCATCGTTGTCGTGCGCCATCAGGTGGGTAAGGGCGACCTCGCCGTAATCGAAGTTCACGATCACCGGCGCGGAAAACCCGCGCAGCAGCGAGGGCACCGGCTCTGCAGGGACGTTCACGAACACGAACCGCTGCTGCGGCTGCGTGAGCGAGAGAACGCGGGTGGTGCCGCCGGGCCTGGCCTCGCCTTCGAGCTGAAGCGGGAGATCGCCTCCCGCTGAATCGACCAGGCCCACCGCGAACGGAATGTGAAGCGGGAGCTTGTCGGGCTGTCCGGGTGTGGGCGGGCACGACTGTTCCAGGGTGAGTGCGTAGCTGCGATTCGCCGCGTCGTACTCGCCGCGAGCTTCGATCACCGGGGTGCCCGCCTGGTCGTACCAGCGGCGGAACTGGCCGAGATCAACGCCGGACGCGTCCTGCATGGCCTGCACGAAATCGTCGGTGGTGACCGCCTGGCCGTCGTGACGCTCGAAATAGAGATCCATGCCCTTGCGGAAATTCCGCGCGCCGAGCAGGGTGTGGATCATGCGCACCACTTCCGCGCCCTTTTCATAGACGGTGGCGGTGTAGAAGTTGCTGATCTCCATGTAGGACTGGGGCCGCACCGGATGCGCCATCGGCCCGGCGTCTTCAGGAAACTGCGCGGCGCGAAGCGCGCGCACTTCCTGGATGCGCTGCACCGCCCGCGAGTACATGTCGGCGCCGTACTCCTGGTCGCGGAACACGGTCAGGCCTTCCTTCAGCGACAGCTGGAACCAGTCGCGGCAGGTGACCCGGTTGCCGGTCCAGTTGTGGAAATACTCGTGCGCCACCACCCGGTCGAGAAACATGAAGTCGCTGTCGGTGGAAATGTCTGGGCGTGCCAGCACGTACTTGGTGTTGAAGATGTTGAGCCCCTTGTTCTCCATCGCGCCCATGTTGAAGTCGCCGACGGCGACGATCATGTAGTGGTCGAGGTCGACCTCAAGGCCGAACACGTCCTCGTCCCACCTCATCGCCTTCTTCAACGCCTGCATCGCGAAGCCGCACTGATCGAGCTTGCCCGGCTCGACGAAGATCGACAGGACGACCTCGCGCCCGGAACGGGTGCGGAAGCGCTCTTCGAGCTTGTCCAGTTTCGCGGCCACCATCGCGAACAGGTAGGAAGGCTTCGGAAACGGATCTTCCCATTTGACCCAATGGCGTCCGTCCGACTCGTCGCCGCGGGCGACCGGGTTGCCGTTCGACAGCAGCACCGGGTAGCGCGCCTTGTCGGCGTGGATGGTGGTCGTGTAGCGCGCCATCACGTCCGGCCGGTCGATGAACCAGGTGATGCGGCGAAAGCCTTCCGCTTCGCACTGGGTGAAGTAGCCGTCGCGCGAGGCGTACAGACCCATCAGACGGGTGTTGTCGCGCGGCCGAATCCTGACCACCGTCTTCAGCCGGAAGGCGTCGGGCACGCCGGGCACGATCAGTCGTTCGCCGTCGATGCGGAAGTCGCCGGCGTCGAGCGCGCGAGCGTCAACCGACACCGATTCCAGCACCAGGTCGGCGCCGTCGAGTATCAGCGGCGCATCCTTCGCCGCAGCGGCCGTATTGCGCTGAACGGAAAGGGTGGCGGTAACCCGTGTCTCTTCGTCTCGCAGATCCACGTCAAGGTCGACCGCTGAAATCAGAAAGGCCGGCGGCGTGTAATCCTTGAGGTAAATCGTTGCAGGGGTGGGATTGAGCATGTTGATTGTCGGCATGATTGGTCAGCGTGCGATTGGACGCGATTCTACCGCCCCGGTTCTTGCGACAGTCCCGAAACGTTGCTCAATCCTCTCCGCCGGCGCGGCCGGGCGCCGGGCGCGCGATAACGGCTGGTGGCAAGCACAACAGCGCGCGCGAACCTTCCGTACACCCGGGTCTGGCTTCAGCCGCTGCGATCGCAGACGCGGCAGCCGTAGCCCGAAACGAGTTTGACGTGGCGCCGCCGGCCCGCCACCTGACAGAAGCGCGACAGGCAAGTGCCATCTTGCCGCGGACGATCGCGCGCGGATGAATGTCCCTTACCTTCTCGGCACGACACTTCTCTAGATCTGGATCAAAAGTTGTTCGGAAAACCTCCGCTAACCTGACCTGTTTTGGCGCAGGCGCCCGAGCAGTCGTGCAACCCAGGGTCGACGCATTCTTCGATAAGGCTACGAGCACCCTGACTTACGTCGTCTGGGACGTCCGCTCGCGCGACGCCGTGATCATCGACCCGGTGCTGGACTATGACCCGGCCGCCTCGCGCATCGCCACGGCATCCCTGACGCAGGTGGCCGAACACGTGCGGGGGCACAAGCTGCACCCGCACTTTGTGCTGGAAACCCACGCCCATGCGGACCATCTCACCGGTTCGCAGGAACTGAAGAAGTTCTTTCCACGCATCCGCGTCGCCATCGGTGCCCGTATCACCGAGGTGCAGAAGGTGTTCAAGGAGTTCTACAACCTCGACGGCGGCTTCGTCCCCGATGGCCGGCAGTTCGACGTGCTGCTGCGGGACGGCGAGCGCCTCGAGGCGGGGACGCTGGCGGTGAGGGTGCTGTTCACTCCGGGACACACGCCGGCCTGCGTGTCGTACCTGATCGGCGACGCGGTGTTCACTGGCGACGCGCTGTTCATGCCCGATTAAGGCGTGGGGCGCTGCGATTTTCCCGCCGGCAGCGCGGATGCGCTCTACGAATCGGTGTCGGGCCGGCTGTATGCCCTGCCAGATGACACCCGGGTGTTCGTGGGCCACGACTACCAGCCCAAAGGGCGTTCGCTGGAGTTCCAATCCACCATCGGCGCCGAGAAACGCGGCAACGTGCAGCTCAACGCGAAGACCGAGAAGGCCGACTTCGTGCGATTTCGCAACGCGCGCGACAGGACGTTGCCGCCGCCGACGCTGATGTTGCAGAGCGTGCAGTTCAACATCACGGGCGGCCAGTTGCCCGCGCCGGAGTCGAACGGCATCCGGTACCTCAA
This sequence comes from uncultured Pseudomonadota bacterium, assembly GCA_937983055.1. Lineage (GTDB taxonomy): Bacteria > Pseudomonadota > Gammaproteobacteria > Burkholderiales > Eutrophovitaceae > CALJLA01. The sequence continues at coordinate 688 of CALJLA010000002.1, read as the reverse complement.
GATTCCGCTGCGCCGCTAGCTGGGCCCGGCCTTCCCCGGGGGCGGCCGGTCCAGGCTGGACTGTGCCTGCGCGCGATGCGAAGCTCGGGCTGCGGCCCGACGGGCGGGCCGGTCAATCAGCCATGAAGGGGGCAGGAGCATGCACGAGGACATCGCGCAGACGATCGCAAAGCTCAGGCGGTCGAGTACGGCGAGCATCAGCACCATGCTGTTCAAGCGCGGACTGCGAAACGTGGCGATGCGCGGCCTGCGCTGTGTGAGCGGGGCCGCTGGCACCATGGCTGGCGAGGCGTTCACCGTGCGCAGCATTCCGTCGCGCGAGGATCTCGATACGGTGGAGATTTTGCGCAGCAGCGAGCATCCGCAGCGCAAGGCCTTCCCGCCCGGGCGCGTGCTGGTGGCCGACAGCCGCGGCGAGACCTATGCCGCCTTCGGCGGCGGCATTCTGATCGCGCGGCTGGCCGCGCGCGGCGCCGCCGGCATGGTGTCCGACGGCAGCGTGCGAGACCTGGCCGAAGTCTCCGGTTTCGGATTTCCGGTGTTTTGCGCCGGCGCGGCGCCGCCGCTCAGTTTGGCCAGGCATCATGCGGTGGACGTCGATGTGCCGATCGGCTGCGGCGGCGTGGCGGTATTTCCCGGCGATATCGTCGTCGGCTTTAAAAAAGGCGCCGCAATCGTCCACGCGGGT
>CALJLA010000001.1 GCA_937983055.1 uncultured Pseudomonadota bacterium | reverse complement strand
GATGCGGGCGGAATCCACCCGGCTCATCTGACCTGCCCCCACACCAAGCGTCATGCCGCCGGAACAGAATACGATGGCATTGGACTTGACGAACTTGGCCACTCGCCAGGCAAACAGCAGATCGTCGCGCTGCTGCGGCGAGGGTTGCTTGCGGGTGACCACCCGCAAGTCTTCGGCGGTCACGTTGCGGGAATCCGGCGTTTGCAGCAGCAGGCCGCCACCAATGCGCTTGAGGTCGAACTCGTTGGCGGCCAGGGCCAACGGCACTTCGAGCACCCGTACGTTGGCTTTGTGCGAGAAGGCTTCGCGCGCCGCCGCACTGATCCGGGGCGCGATCACCACTTCGACAAACTGCTGGCCCACCGCTTCGGCGGTCGCCGCGTCGATTTCCCGGTTGAAGGCGATGATGCCGCCGAATGCGGAGGTCGGGTCGGTGGAAAAGGCCCGTTTGTATGCGTCGATCGGCGAATCGGCCTCGGCGACCCCGCAGGGATTCGCGTGCTTTATGATGACGCAGGCCGGCCGCTCAAAGGTCTTGACGCATTCCCAGGCCGCGTCTGCGTCGGCGATGTTGTTATAGGACAGCTCCTTGCCCTGGAGCTGTGCATAATTTGCAAGGGCGCCCGAGCAGGGTGCGAGATCGCGGTAGAACGCCGCCATCTGGTGCGGGTTCTCACCGTAGCGCAGGTCCTGCAGCTTGGCGAAGCTCTGGTTGTACTGCCCCGGAAAACGGGTGCGCTCCTCCTTGTCGTCGATGGCGGTGAGATAGTTGCTGATCGCGCCGTCGTAGGCCGCGGTATGCGAGAAGGCCCGGCATGCCAGCCGGAACCGTGTCTGCACGCTGATCGCGCCGCCGGCCGATTCCATCTCGGCGACGATTGCGCCGTAGTCCGCCGGATCGGTCACCACCGCGACGTGCTGCCAGTTCTTGGCTGCGGCGCGCACCATGGCGGGCCCCCCGATGTCGATGTTCTCGATGGCCTCTTCGAGCCCGCACCCCGGCCTGGCGACTGTCTGCGCGAAGGGATAGAGGTTGACCACAACGATGTCGATGGCGGGAATCTCGTGACGGGCGAGCGCCTCGACGTGTTCCGGCAGATCCCGGCGCGCCAGGATGCCGCCGTGCACCTTCGGATGCAGCGTCTTGACCCGGCCATCCAGCATCTCCGGAAAGCCGGTGTAGTCGGCGATCTCGGTGACCTCGAGCCCGGCGTCGCGCAACAGCTTTGCGGTGCCGCCAGTGGACAGGAGGGCAATGCCAAAACGATGAAGCGCGGCGGCGAAATCGACCAGGCCGGTTTTGTCGGAAACGCTGATCAGAGCTTGTTTGCGTTGGGTCATGAATGCAGGCGTCGTTCAGAAAACAAAACCGCCCGCGTGTTCCGCGGGCGGGGTGTGAGCGCGCGAACGCTTACTTGATGCCGTAAGCCTTCATCTTCTTGCGCAGGGTGTTGCGGTTCAGTCCGAGCAGTTGTGCAGCCTGTGTCTGATTGCCGGCGACACGGTGAAGAATGGTCTCGATCAGAGGCTTTTCTACCGAGCTGATGACCATGTCGTAGATCGCCCCCGGCCGCTCGCCGTCCAGATCCCTGAAGTAGCCATCCATGGCCCTGCGCACACAGCGGGCGATTTCGTTGTCGTTGATCATGCCGCGAGTTCCCCGATGGAGGCGACCGGCCCGTGCGTCCCGGCCAGGCCGTCAAGATATTCTTCCACCGCCGCACACTGCTCTTCCGGCGTTTCTAGCCTGTTCATCCGGCTGCGAAAATCCGCGCCGCCAGGCAACGACCGGGTGTACCAGCCGATGTGCTTGCGCGCGACCCTCACGCCGCCGGTCTCGCCGTAGAACGCGTACAACTCATGCAAATGGTGCACCAAAACGCTGCGCAGTTCTGCCGGCGTCGGGGATGGCAGTTCCTTCCCGGTCTGAAGAAAATGTTCGATCTCCCGGAAAATCCAAGGTCTTCCCTGTGCGGCGCGGCCGATCATCAATGCATCGGCGCCGGTCGATTCAAGCACTTGCCGTGCCTTCTGCGGCGAATCGATGTCACCGTTCGCGATGACCGGAATGCGCACCCGCGATTTTACTTCGGCGACGGTTTCGTACTCAGCCTCGCCATTGTAGAGATCCGCGCGCGTGCGTCCATGAATAGCCAGCATGCAAATACCGGCCGACTCGGCCATGTGCGCCACGCGCACGGCATTGCGACTGGCGCGGTCCCAGCCTGTGCGGATCTTCAGCGTGACGGGAACACCGACCGCCTGAACAACGGCGTCCAGAATTTCACCGACCAGGCGCTCGTCGCGCAGGAGCGCCGATCCCGCCGCCAGGTTGCAGACCTTCTTGGCGGGACAGCCCATATTGATATCGATGATCTGGGCGCCCTGATCGACGTTGTGGCGCGCCGCTTCGGCCAGCGATTTCGCGTCGCCCCCGGCGATCTGCACCGAAACGGGATGCGCTTCACCCTCGTGGTCGGCGCGCCGCCGTGACTTGCGGGTCGACCACAGAGCGCTGTTTGCGCTCGTCATCTCCGACACCGCAAGTCCGGCGCCCAGCCGTTTGCACAGTTGCCGGAAGGGCCGGTCGGTGACGCCTGCCATCGGGGCCACGAACAGCGCGTTCTTGAGGGTGTAGGTGCCGAGTTGCATGGCGCGCGCGGAAAAAGGCCGCCATTTTAGCCCAAAGCGACCGCGCGCAGACTGCGCAGTAGGGCTTGGCGGTTACCAGTGCGTGCCGAAGATCATGCGCCGCATCAGCGAATGTTTCGCCGGGGGGAACAAATCGAGCGATGCCACCGCGATGCCGCGTGCACACGCAAGCGGCGTGAAATCATTGGAGAACAACCGTGTCAACGCGTCGGTGAGCGCGATACCGGCGATGCGATCGCCCCGGCGTGCACGGCGATAGCGAGACAGCAGCGCCGGATCGCCTGGATCTGCCGTGGGATCCGCGCCAAGTATTTCGCACAGGTCCCAGGCATCGCGCAGGCCGAGATTGAACCCTTGCCCGGCAATCGGATGCAGCGCCTGAGCCGCGTTGCCGACAAGAATCGTGCGATGCATCACGGTATTCCAGGCAAAACGCAGGACCAGCGGAAAGCTCGTCCGATCGCGCACCGCCAGAAAGCGGCCCGCGCGATCGCCGAAATGATTCTGCAGCCGCGCAATGAAGCCATCGTCGTCCAGCGCAGTCAGCAACGGTGCGACGGCCGGCGTGCACGACCATACCAGTGCATATTCATCGCCGTGAGGCAGCAAGGCCACGGGTCCCTCGCCGGTAAAGCGCTCGTAGGCGCGGTTCCGAGGCGGCTGCGCGGTTCTGACCAGGCCCACGACGGCGCACTGCCGGTAATCGACGCTGGCAACACGGGTCCCTGCCGCTTTGGCGAGCGATGCGCCGCCATCCGCCACCACGGCCAGCCGGCCGCTGACCGGCGCCGCAGCGTCGATCGAGACGCGGGTGCAGTCGCTGCCGGCGTCGATGTCGAGGGCGGTGCTGCCTTCGCGCACCTGCACCCCGGCAAGCCGCGCCTGCTCGAGCAGCGAGCGATGCAGGTCGGAATACGCGACGACATAACCGAGCGCCGGGAGCCCAACCTCCTCGGCGTGCAACTCTGTGCGCCCAAATGCCGCGCGTTGCGAGACGTGAATGCTCAGTATGGCGGTAGGTGCCTGCAGTGCTTCCCAGGCGCCGAGGCGCTGCAGGATCAGCCGCGTGCCCCAGGACAAGGCAAGGGTGCGCGCATCGGACGCCGCGGCCGGCTGAGCTCTTGCCTCCAGCAGCAGGGTGTCGATTCCCCTGCGCCCGAGCGCCGCGGCGAGCGCGCAACCGATCGGTCCGCCGCCGATGACCACCACGTCATGAGGCTGCCCCGCCAAGCCGGATCAGCCGCGGATCGCCGATTCGATATCGGCGACGGTTTTCGGCGCGCCGCGGGTGATGATTTCGCATCCCTCGGCGGTGACCAGCGCATCATCTTCGATACGCACCCCGATGTTCCAGAACTGCGCGGGCACATCTTCGGCGGCGCTGACATAGCAGCCGGGCTCGACGGTCAGCACCATGCCGGGTTCGAGCTTGCGCCACAGCCCGTCGCGCTTGTAATCGCCGACGTCGTGCACGTCCATGCCAAGCCAGTGTCCGGTGCGGTGCATGTAGAACCGGCGGTAGGCGCCGGATTCGATCACGTCGTCGACACTGCCCTTGCACAGGCCTAGGTCGATGAACCCCTGGGCCAGCACCTTTACCGCCGCGCGATGTGGATCTTCCCATTCCTTGCCGGGACGGACTTCGCCGATGGCGGCCGTCTGCGCCGCGAGCACCAGTTCGTAGATCGCCTTCTGCGGACCCGAGAACCTGCCACCGACCGGAAACGTGCGGGTGATGTCCGAGGCGTAACCATCGACTTCGCAGCCGGCATCGATCAGCAGCAAGTCGCCGTCGCGCAATTGCGCGTTGTTCTGCACATAATGAAGCACGCAGGCATTGGCGCCGCCGGCGACGATTGGCGTGTAGGCGGGTGCCTGGGCGCCGTGGCGACGGAATTCATGCAGCAGCTCGGCCTCGATCTCGTACTCCCAGGCGCCGGGGCGCACCGCCTGCATGGCGCGCACATGGGCGCCGGCCGCGATGCTGGCAGCGCGCCGCATGGTCGACACTTCGGATTCGTCCTTGATCAGACGCATCTCGTCGAGAATGGCACGCAGATCGCGGATCTCGCCGGGAGCATGCACGCCGTTGCGCACCTGGGCGCGCACCTGGTTGATCCAGCCGATGATCCGCGCGTCCCAGGCCGGGTCGACGCCGACTTCGCAATACAGCGTGTTCTGGTTCGCGATCAGCTGTGGCAGCAGTTCGTCGAGCATGC